>NZ_JBHZAL010000003.1:95321-454089 GCF_042754245.1 Nocardia sp. NPDC059228
CCGTGGTGGGGCCCCCGCCGCCCCCCCCCCACTCCGCACCTGTCGCCGCGGCGCGCGCCCGCGCCCCCCCCCCGCTCCGCGTGTTTTACCACAGATAACACCTCGGGGGCGGGGGCCTCCACCCCCCCCCCCCCCGCCACCGTCCCCGACCGCGCTCGGGGAGATTCGGCCCGCCGCCGCGAGTGCCCCGTGCCGTGGCGTGGTCGCCGGCTCGTCGGGCTGCGGGGTCACCTCGCCCGACCCCGCTCCGCGCGGGCGGATCATCTCCGCCCGCGCCACATCCATACCGCGCCAGGGCAATTCAGCTCAGTGCCGACCTCACCCCAGAGCGGCGAGCGCCATCTGCCGCAGCACCGGCCGTGCGCGGGTCGCGCTGGCCGGCGCGCTGTGCGGCGTGGAGTTGATGAGGCCGAAGGTCGCGTGCGCCTGTACGCGCGCCGCCTGCTCGGGTAGCTCCGGCCGCAGTTCACGCAACACCGCCACCCAGACCTCCACGTACTGCCGCTGGGTGCGCCGCACCTGACGGCGCGCGGACTCCGGCAGGTTCTCCAGGTCGCGATCCTGGATTCGGATGAGCTCGGGCTCGCCGAGGGCGAAGTCGAGGTGGAAATCGACCAGCCCGCTCAGCGCCTCCTGCGGCGACGCCGCCTGCTCGGCCACGGCCCGGCCGCCGTCGAGCAGCCGCTGACTGATGCCGACCAGCAGCTCGACCAGCAGCGCCTCCTTGTTGGGGAAGTGCCGATACACCGCGGGTCCGCTGATTCCGGCCGCCGCGCCCAGGTCGTCGAGCCGCATGCCCAGGAATCCGCGATCGGCGATGAGCCGCGCCCCCGCCTCCAGCAGCTGCTGCCTACGCTGGGCTTTGAGCTGCTCACGACGGGTGAGCGTGACGGTTTCCGCAGTGTTCACCGTGGCTCCCTCTCGTCGGTGCTGGACAACTCAGTTAGTGAAGATTATCTTATTTTCCAGTTATTGGTGACTAACCGAGCGGCCGGATCGGCCGAACGGGGAGGCGGAGCGGATGACGCTGACCGAAGGCACACGGACCGGGAACCGGGCCGCGCATCTGGCGCTGGTCGACGAGCTGCGGGAGCGGCTGGCCGTCAGCGCGCTGGGCGGACCGGAGCGGGCGCGGGAACGGCACCTGGCGCGCGGCAAGCTGCTGCCGCGCCAGCGGGTGGACCAGCTGCTGGACGCCGGCAGCCCGTTCCTGGAGCTGTCGCCGCTGGCGGCCAACGGCATGTACGACGACGAGTCACCCGGCGCGGGCGTCATCGGCGGCATCGGCCGCGTCTCCGGGCGCGAGTGCGTGATCATCGCCAATGACGCGACGGTCAAGGGCGGCACCTACTACCCGATGACGGTCAAGAAGCACCTGCGCGCCCAGGAGGTGGCACTGCAGAACAACCTGCCGTGCATCTACCTGGTCGACTCCGGCGGCGCCTACCTGCCCCGTCAGGACGAGGTGTTCCCCGATCGCGAGCACTTCGGCCGCATCTTCTACAACCAGGCGAACATGAGCGCCAAGGGCATCGCGCAGATCTCCGCGGTGCTCGGCTCCTGCACCGCCGGCGGCGCGTACGTGCCCGCCATGAGCGACGAGACCGTCATCGTGCGCAATCAGGGCACCATCTTCCTGGGCGGTCCGCCGCTGGTGAAGGCGGCCACCGGTGAGGTGGTCACCGCCGAGGAGCTGGGCGGCGGCGACCTGCACTCGCGCACCTCGGGTGTCACCGACCACCTGGCCGAGAGCGATCAGGACGCGCTGCGCATCGTGCGCAATATCGTGGCCACCCTCGGCCCGAAGACCCCGACCCCGTGGGATGTCGCGCCGACCGTGGATCCCATCGCACCGCAGGACGAGCTGTACGACGTGGTCCCGGTGGACCTGCGCACCCCGTACGACGTCCGCGAGGTCATCACCCGCATGGTGGACGGCGGCGAATTCCAGGAGTTCAAGGCCGAATACGGCAAGACGCTGGTCACCGGCTTCGCCCGCATCCACGGCCACCCGGTCGGCATCGTCGCCAACAATGGCGTGCTGTTCAGCGAATCCGCCATGAAGGGCGCGCATTTCATCGAACTCTGCGACAAGCGCCAGATCCCGCTGCTGTTCCTGCAGAACATCACCGGCTTCATGGTCGGGCGCGACTACGAGGCGGGCGGCATCGCCAAGCACGGCGCCAAGATGGTGACCGCGGTGGCGTGCGCCCGCGTGCCCAAGCTGACCGTGGTCATCGGCGGCTCCTACGGCGCGGGCAACTACTCCATGTGCGGGCGCGCGTATTCGCCGCGCTTCCTGTGGATGTGGCCCAATGCCCGTATCTCGGTCATGGGCGGCGAGCAGGCGGCCTCCGTGCTGGCCACCGTCCGCGGTGACCAGTCCGAGGCGGATCTCGAGGCGTTCAAGGCCCCGATCCGGGAGCAGTACGAACACCAGGGCAACCCGTACTACTCCACGGCCCGCCTCTGGGACGACGGCGTCATCGACCCCGCCGACACCAGAACCGTTGTCGGCCTGGCCCTCTCGGTCTGTGCGCAGGCCCCGCTCGAGCCCGTCTCCTACGGCGTCTTCCGGATGTGATGACCTTGATGAACACGATGTCCTCCTTTGTCTCCGACACAGCGCAACCCGTCGCCTTCGACACCGTGCTGGTCGCCAATCGCGGCGAGATCGCGGTGCGGGTCATTCGCACCCTGCGTGCCATGGGGATTCGATCGGTCGCGGTCTACAGCGACGCCGACGCCGACGCCCGCCATGTGCGCGAGGCCGATACCGCGGTCCGCCTCGGCCCGGCCCCCGCGCGCGAGTCCTATCTCTGCATCGACAAGGTGGTCGCGGCCGCCGTGCGCTCCGGTGCGCAGGCCGTGCACCCGGGATACGGCTTCCTGTCGGAGAATTCGGCCTTCGCGGCCGCACTCGAGGCCGCGGGCATCGCCTTCCTGGGCCCCTCCGCCCGCGCCATCGAGGTGATGGGCGACAAGATCACCGCCAAGAACGCGGTGGCCGAATACGGGGTGCCGGTGGTGCCCGGCATCGCCAAGCCCGGCCTCACCGACGCCGAATTGATCTACGCCGCAACCGAGATCGGCTACCCGGTGCTGGTGAAGCCGTCCGCCGGTGGCGGCGGCAAGGGTATGCGCCGGGTCGACGATCCGGCCGACCTGCCCGCCGCCCTGGTCAGCGCCCGCCGCGAGGCCGGCGCGGCCTTCGGCGACGACACCCTGTTCCTGGAGCGCTTCGTCACCCGCCCCCGGCACATCGAGGTGCAGATCCTGGCCGACCAGTTCGGCCACGTGCTGCACCTGGGCGAGCGCGAGTGCAGCCTGCAGCGCCGCCACCAGAAGGTGATCGAGGAGGCCCCCTCGCCGCTGCTGGATCCGCAGACCCGCGCCCGGATCGGCGCGGCCGCCTGCAATACCGCGCGCAGTGTCGACTATGTCGGCGCGGGCACGGTCGAGTTCATCGTCTCCGCCGACCAGCCGGACGAGTTCTTCTTCATGGAGATGAACACCCGCCTGCAGGTCGAGCACCCGGTCACCGAGCTGGTCACCGGCGTCGATCTGGTGGAGTGCCAGGTGCGCATCGCGGCCGGGCAGAAGCTGGCGGCCGCGCAGGACGACATCCGGCTCACCGGCCACGCCATCGAGGCGCGCGTCTACGCCGAGGACCCGGGCCGCGACTTCCTGCCCACCGGCGGCACCGTGCTCGCACTGTCGGAGCCGGAAGGCCCAGGCGTGCGGGTGGATTCGGGCCTGCGCGCCGGCACCGTGGTCGGCAGCGACTACGACCCGATGCTGTCCAAGGTCATCGCCCACGCCGCCGACCGCGCCGCCGCTATCGCCAAACTCGATGCGGCCCTGCGGGACACGCAGATCCTCGGCGTGCGCACCAATACCGATTTCACGCGCTTCCTGCTCGCCGACCCGGATGTCCGTGCGGGACAGCTGGATACCGGTCTGCTGGACCGCCGCGCCGTGGACTTCACGCCCGAACCGGTCAGCGACGAGCAGTTCATCGCGGCCGCGGCCGAACTCTGGCTGCGCCGCTGGCCGGCCGCCCCGGTCGATCCGTGGCAGCAGCCCACCGGCTGGCGGGTCGGCGCGCACGCGCCCGTCGGCATCCGCCTCGTCGGCGGCGACCGCACCGCCCACGTGTACCTGTCCGGGACCCCGGAGCAGGCGACGGCCTGGGTCGAGGGCGGCGAAAAGCACGCCCTGACAGTGGAATCCGACGGTGACTCGCTGATGCTGGCCCTGGACGGGCTGCGCACCCGCTTCCGCGTCGCCACCGGGTCCGGTCAGATCTGGGTCGCCGACCGCACCGGCACCGCGCTGCTGCGCGAGGTCGCCGAGGCCGATGTCCGCGACGGCGACGCCCATGTCGGCGACGCCGAGATCCAGAGCCCCATGCCGGGTTCGGTCATCGCCACCCCGGCCGCCGACGGCGAGCTCGTCGCCGCGGGCACGCCCATCGTGGTCGTGGAGGCCATGAAGATGGAACACACCCTCACCGCACCCATTGCCGGCCGCGTCGAACTGCTGGTCGAGCCCGGCGCGCAGGTGAAACTCGAACAGCCGCTGGCTCGCATCATCGCCGAGGAGAACACCCAGTCATGACCGATTTCCTGTCCACCGGAACGCTGCCGGACGAGTACCGCGAACTCGCCCTCACCGTCCGCGATTTCGCCAACCAGGTGGTGGCCCCGGTCGCCGCCAAGCACGACGCCGAGCACAGCTTCCCCTACGAGGTGGTCTCGGGCATGGCCGACATGGGCCTGTTCGGCCTGCCGTTCCCGGAGGAGTTCGGCGGCATGGGCGGCGACTACTTCGCGCTCTGCCTGGCACTCGAGGAGCTCGGCAAGGTCGACCAGAGCGTGGCCATCACCCTGGAGGCCGGTGTCTCCCTGGGCGCCATGCCCATCTACCGCTTCGGCAACGACAAGCAGAAGGCGGAGTGGCTGCCGCTGCTGGCCAGCGGGCGCGCGCTGGGCGCGTTCGGCCTCACCGAGCCCGGCGCGGGCAGCGACGCGGGCGGCACCCGCACCACCGCGCGGCTGGACGGCGACACCTGGATCATCAACGGCTCCAAGCAGTTCATCACCAACTCGGGCACCGACATCACCCGGCTGGTGACGGTCACCGCGGTCACCGGGGGAGTGGACGGCAAGAAGGAGATCTCGACGATCATCGTGCCGACCGACACTCCCGGCTTCACCGCCGAACCCGCCTACAACAAGGTCGGCTGGAACGCCTCCGACACCCACCCGCTCAGCTTCGACGACGTCCGGGTGCCCGCCGAGAACCTGCTCGGCGAGCGCGGCCGCGGCTACGCCAACTTCCTGCGCATTCTCGACGAGGGCCGGATCGCGATCGCGGCGCTGTCGGTCGGCGCGGCGCAGGGCTGCGTGGACGAGAGCGTGCGCTACGCCAAGGAGCGCGAGGCCTTCGGCCGCGCCATCGGCAGCAACCAGGCCATCGCCTTCAAGATCGCCCGCATGGAGGCGCGCGCCCACATGGCCCGCACCGCCTACTACGACGCGGCCGCGCTCATGCTGTCCGGCAAGCCTTTCAAGAAGCAGGCCGCCATCGCCAAGCTGGTCGCCAGCGAGGCCGCCATGGACAATGCCCGCGACGCCACGCAGATCTTCGGCGGCTACGGCTTCATGAACGAATATGCTGTGGCGCGGCACTATCGCGACAGCAAGATCCTGGAAATCGGTGAGGGCACCACGGAGGTGCAGTTGATGCTGATCGGTCGGGAGCTCGGCCTGTGAGCGAGCGACAAACGGGCACCGCCGGGGTGAAGCGGGTCGTCCAGCGCGGCTTGTGGTTCGACGAGTTCGAAATCGGCGTGGTGTACGAGCACCGGCCCGGCCGTACCATCACCGAGGCCGACAATGTGCTGTTCACGACACTGACCATGAACACTCAGGCCCTGCACCTGGACGCGGCGTTCTCCGACGCGCTGCCGCCGTTCCATCAGCGGCTGGTGAACTCCATGTTCACGCTGTCCACGCTGGTGGGCCTGTCGGTGGCGCAGCTGACCCAGGGCACCATCGTGGCCAACCTCGGCTTCTCCGAGATCGCCTTCCCCAAGCCGCTCTTCCACGGCGACACCCTGTACGCCGAGACCGTGGTGACCGACCTGCGGGAGTCCAAGAGCCGCCCGGGCGAGGGCATCGTGACCTTCGCGCACACCGGGCGCAATCAGCACGGCGACATCGTGGCCACCGCCGCCCGGAAAACCTTGGTGAGACGGAGCCCGACATCCAGCCCGCTGGAGGAACCGGCATGAGTTGGGAAATGCCCGGCCCCGCTTGGCTTTTCTGCCCCGCGGACCGGCCCGAGCGCTACGGCAAGGCCCTCGCCGCGGCCGACGTGGTCATCCTCGACCTCGAGGACGGCGTCGCCGAGGCCGACAAGGCGGCGGCCCGCGAGGCGCTCATCGCCACCCCGCTGGACCCCGAACGCACCGTCGTCCGCGTCAATGCCGCGGGCACCTTCGAGCACATGCTCGACCTGGACGCCCTGGTGCGCACCGAGTACCGGCGCATCATGCTGCCCAAATGCGAATCGGCCGAGCAGATCACGCGGCTGACCGACTACGAGGTGATCGCGCTCATCGAATCCCCGCTGGGCGCGCTCGCGGTCGGGCGGGCGGTCATGGTGCGCAATGCCATCGGCGTCATGTGGGGCGCGGAGGATCTGGTCGCGGCGCTCGGCGGCAACTCCAGCCGGCACGCCGACGGCGGCTACCGGGATGTGGCGCGGCACGTGCGCTCCCAATCCCTGCTGGCCGCCAAGGCGTACGGCAAGTTCGCGCTGGACTCGGTGTACCTGGATATTCCGGATCTGACCGGGCTGGCGGCCGAATCGGAGGACGCGGTCGCCATCGGCTTCGACGCCAAGGTGGCCATCCACCCCAGCCAGGTACCGGTCATCCGGACCGCCTACGCGCCGACGCCCGGCGAAGTCGACTGGGCGCGCAGACTATTGGCGGAAGCGCCGAACCATCGGGGTGTCTTCACCTTCGAGGGGCGCATGGTGGACATGCCGGTCATCCGGCATGCCGAGCGAATCGTGCAGCGGGCCGCCACGGCCGGCAGCGCGGGATTCGCGTCGTAGGAGGTATTGCGGTGGAACCACAGTGGGTGCCGAGCGATCAGGACATCGCCGAGGCACAGGTGACCAGCTTCGCGCTGTTCGTCGAGAAGCGCACCGGGTTGTCCCTGCCGGACTATCGAGCCCTGTGGCAGTGGTCGGTGGACGACCTGCCCGGCTTCTGGGGCGCGATCTGGGACTACTTCGATCTCGGCGAGCGCTCCGACGAGGTGCTCGGGAGCACGGAAATGCCCGGCACACAGTGGTTCCCGGGCACCACGCTGAACTACGTCGAGCAGGTGATGCGGCAGGTCCGCGACGACCGGCCCGCCATCCTGTCCGTCGACGAGACCGGCGAGATCACCGAGATCTCCTGGGCCGCACTGATCGCCACCGCCGCCGCCTTCGCCCACACCCTGCGCGCGCAGGGCGTCGGACCCGGCGACCGGGTCGCCGGGTACCTGCCGAACATCCCCGAGGCCGTCATCGCCTTCCTGGCCACCGCCAGCATCGGGGCCGTCTGGAGCGCCTGCGGCCAGGACTACTCCGCCCAGGCCGCGCTCGACCGGCTCGGGCAGCTGGAACCGAAGGTACTGGTCACCGCCGACGGCTACCGGTTCGGCGGCAAGGCGCACGACAAGAGCGCCGATATCGCCGCCCTGCGCGCCGGACTGCCCTCGCTGGCGGCGACCGTGCTGGTGCCGCGCCTCGGCCTCGAGGTGCCCGGCACCCTGGCCTGGGAGAGCGTCGATCCCGGTGACGAGTTCGTCGTGCTCCCGATCGAGGAGGTGGATTTCGCGCACCCGCTGTGGGTGCTGTACTCCTCCGGCACCACCGGCAAGCCCAAGGGCATCGTGCACGGGCACGGCGGCGTGCTGCTCGAGCACCTCAAAGCCGTTGCCGTGCAATCGGATATCGGTCCGGACGACACGTTCTTCTGGTACACCAGCCCGAGCTGGATGATGTGGAACTTCCAGGTCGCCGGACTGCTGGTGGGCGCGACCATCGTCTGCTACGACGGCAGCCCCGCCGCGCCGACGCCGGATGCGCTGTGGCAGTTGGCCTCCCGTACCGGCGCGACGGTCCTCGGCACCAGCCCCGGCTATGTGCTGGCCTGCGCCAAGGCCGGATCCGTGCCGCGCACCGACCACGACCTGTCCGCCCTGCGGCTGGTCGGCATCACCGGCTCCGCGCTGCCCCCGTCGTCCTCGCTGTGGCTGCGCGACAATGTCGGCGCGCAGGTGCCGGTGGCCTCGATCAGCGGTGGCACCGATGTGGTGTCCGCCTTCATCGGCGGCGTCCGCACCGTGCCCGTCTGGCCCGGCGAGCTGTCCGCCCCGTACCTCGGCGTGGCCCTGGACGCCTGGGACGAGCAGGGCAATCCGGTGCGCGACGAGGTCGGCGAACTGGTCATCACCAAGCCGATGCCGTCCATGCCGGTGTCCTTCTGGAACGATCCCGACGGCGCCCGCTATCGCGACGCCTATTTCGAGATGTTCCCCGGTGTGTGGCGGCACGGCGACTGGATCACGATTACCGAACACGGCAGCATCGTGGTGCACGGCCGCTCCGACTCCACCCTGAACCGGCAGGGCATCCGGATGGGCAGCGCCGATATCTATCAGGCGGTGGAACGCATACCGGAAATCGCCGAGGCACTGGTCATCGGCGCCGAACAACCGGACGGCGGCTACTGGATGCCGTTGTTCGTGGTGCTGACCCCCGGGACCGAATTGACCGACGAGCTGCAGTCCCGCATCAATGCGACCATTCGCGCCGAAGTGTCCCCGCGACATGTGCCGGACGAAATCATCGCGGCCCCCGGTATTCCGCATACTCGCACCGGTAAGAAACTGGAAGTGCCGATCAAGAAACTGTTCCAGGGCGCGGAGGTGTCCACGGTGGTGGCCCCCACGGCCGTCGACGTCCCCGAACTCCTGGACTGGTACGCCGCGCGCAAGCCGAAGTGAGGTGGATCAGTGTGCACCGGGTAGACGACGACGCCCGGTGCGCACTTCCGACGCCAAGTCCTCATATCCGACCGCTAATTCGGCCAGGTGCTCCCAGGCAATCGTGAGTTCCCGGCCGCCGGATTCGCGCGCCAGCGCCGCATAGGCGGTGGCGGTGAACCGGGCCAGCCGATCGATGACCGCGCCCAGGGTTTCGGTGTGCACCCGGGCCGCGCCATGTGACGGCGGCAATTGCGCGGTCACCCAGCAGTCGATCTGACGCACCAGATCCGTCCGGATGGTGTCGAGTTCGATCAGCTGGGCCGGTTCGGCACTGAGCAGGCGCTCGTGCAGCGCGGTCAGATCCTGCGCCGCGCGTAGTAGTGGATGACAGGGCTGACCAGAACCTCGGCAAGCCTCGAGGACCTGGTTCTTGGATGGCAGTGTGTCCCTCATCGCGACTCCTATAACGCGACCTGCGAATTCCCAGCACATTAGTCAGCGGAGATGACAGGGACGTGTCTGCCGGTTCAACACCCCACTTCGATTCCGCTATTGGAAGCTCGCCGTACCCGTTGGACAAACGGTGAGATCACGCCGTAGCGCCGCCGTCGATCACCAGATCGTGGCCGATGACGAAAGCGGATTCCGGGGAGGCCAGCCACACCACGGCCGCCGCGATCTCCGCCGGATCCCCGACCCGGCCCAGCGGAATTGCCGACGCCACGCGCGCATCGCGATCCGCGCGTGTTTCGCCCGGGCGGAAGGACATTCGCGTATCGGTCGCACCCGGGCTGACCGCATTGATGCGAATACCGTCACCGATATGGTCACGCGCCGCGGTCTGGGTCAGCACGCTGACCGCCGCTTTGGATGCCGCGTAGGCCGCCAGACCCGGACGGCGGCCGTGCGTGCCGATATTCGAGGCCATATTCACGATGACGCCGCCGCCATTGCCGCGCATATGGGCGATCTCGTGTTTCATCGACAGGAAAACGCCGGTCAGGTTGACATCGAGCACCCGGTGCCAGTCGGCATCCTCCAGCTCGCCGACCGGGGCGGGCGTGCCCAGAATTCCGGCATTGTTGAAGGCCACGTGCAGGCCGCCGTGCCGGCGCACGACCTCCTCGACCATGGCCGCCACCTGGTAGCCGTCGGTGACGTCGGCGACCAGGTGGTCCACCGCGCCGCCCGCCGGCCGAACTCGTCCGGCCGCGTCGGCCAGCCGCTGTGCATCACGGCCCGCCAGCACCACCGTGGCGCCGAGATCGGCGAAGGCCTGGGCGGTCGCGCCCGCGATCGTGCCCGCGCCGCCGGTGATCAGCACAGTTTTGTCATCGAATCGGGTGGTCATGACGGTTCGCAACTCCTTTTAGGAATGATCGTTCCCGAATGTGGGCAGTGGGGAAGGCTGTGGATGAATGGGAAACCTGTTCAGCCGAGCACGGATACGGCCACGCGGGCCGCATCCTGCAGGCGTGCAGCCGAATCCGGCGTGCGCTCGATGACGCGGACTCCCTGGAAGAAGACGAGAAGGAATCGGGCGAGTGCGCGCGGGTCCGCGTCCGCGGCCAGCTCGCCCTGCGCGCGGGCGCGCAGCAGCGCGGAAGTCAATGTCGTCTCGAGGTGCGCCCAGCTGGACTCCACGAGCCGCGCCACCGCCTCGTCGCAGTGTGCCAACTCGACGGCGCTGTTCACGACCAGGCAGCCCAGAGATGAATCGGGACTGGATGCTTCGCGTACGAACCGCTGCACGAGCCCGTGTACCGCGGGCAGCACCGGACCCGGCTGCGACAGCTCGTTCATGATCACCGGATCGGTGGTCTCGAGGTAGCGCTGGAGGGCCTTCAGGTAGAGGTCGCGCTTGCCGCCGAAGGTCGAGTAGATGCTCGCCCTGGCAATCCCAAGATGCTCAACCAGATCCGACATGGACGTCGCCTCATAGCCGCGCTCCCAGAACAATTCGAGAGCGCGGCGCAGCGTGGTGTCCGGATCGAACTCCTTGGTCCTCGCCATGGCGAGGACACTACGACTTTCAAGACCAATCGGTCAAATATGGTGGGTTCGGTGGATCTTGCCGAAACAGGCCTGAATATCGGCCACATGCGCCCGGGGAACGTCCATGGCCAGGAAGTGGTTGCCCGTGTTGCCCTCGGGCCAGTGCACGATCGTGTTGTCGCGGTCGGCGAGCCGGCGCATGAGCGCCGAGCCCCCGGCGTATACGCCGACCGGGACCAGCTTCTGGCCGGTCGGCCATGCGAAACCATGGTCGCCCAGTCCGTTGTACATGGGCCAGGACGAGGTGGCGGCGGTATCGGAGAACCAGTAGACGCTGACATTGGTCAGCAGCTGGTCGCGGTCCACGGCGTCCTCCAGCCGGTCGGCCAGTGGGGAGAACTCGTCGAACTTGTGGACCAGCCACGCGAGCAGGCCGACGGGGGAATCGGTCCAGGCGTGCGCGAAGGTCTGCGGCGCCTGGCGGAGCAGGACATGGTGATTCACGCCGGACTGCCACTTCTGCATGAGATCCCACTCGGCGCGTTCCTCGGCCGTCATGGTCGGGACGTCCGCCTCGGTGGGCAGGCCGATGCCGCCGTCGATGTGCACGCCGATCAGGTGGCCGGGCGCGGCGATCGCCATCTCCTGCACCACGTACGCACCCAGGTCCCCGCCCTGCGCGCCGTAGCGGTCGTAACCCAGGCGGGCCATGAGCTCCACCCACATGCGGGCCACCTGCCGTGGCCGCATGCCCGGTTCGCGTGGCGCCGCCGAGAATCCGAAACCCGGCACCGAAGGGATCACCACATGGAACGCCTGCGCCGACTCCATGCCGTGCGCTCGCGGATTCGTCAGCAGGGGAATGGTTTTCGTGAACTCCACGAAGCTGTTCGGCCAGCCGTGAGTGAGGATGAGCGGCAGCGCGTCCGGGGCGTCCGAGCGCACGTGCAGGAAGTGCACGTCCAGCCCGTCGATCTCGGTCAGGAACTGCGGGAATTCATTGAGCGCCGCTTCCTGTGCGCGCCAGTCGAATTCGGTGCGCCAGTATTCGGCCAGCTCGCGCAGATAGGCCACCGGGACGCCGCGCTCCCAGCCCTGTCCCGGGAGTTGCCGGGTCCAGCGGGTTCGTGCCAGCCGGTCGAGGAGGTCATCGAGATCGGACTGCGGGATGGCGATGCGGAACGGGCGGATATCGGTGCTGGTCATCGTGACTCCTGACGTCGGGCGGGCGATCCGCTGACCACGGTAGGAGCCATATAGGACTATTCTCGTCCTACTTCGAGCGGAGGATGGCGGCATGAGCGACACGTCGGCACGACTGCTGCGGCTGCTGTCCCTGCTGCAGACCCCGCGTGAATGGCCCGGCAGCGAACTCGCCGAACGTCTCGGCGTCACCGATCGCACCGTCCGCCGCGACATCGACCGGCTCCGCGACCTCGGCTACCCCGTCGCGGCCACCATGGGCGCCACCGGCGGGTACCGCCTGGTCGCCGGGTCCGCCATGCCGCCACTGCTGGTCGACGACGAGGAGGCCGTCGCCATCGCGGTCGGTCTCCGGGCGGCCGCGGGCTCCGCCATCGCCGGCATCGAGGAAGCGTCGGTCCGGGCGCTCGCCAAGATCGAACAGGTACTCCCCGCCAAACTGCGCCGCCGGGTGCGGGTCCTGGGAGCCGCCACCGTCCCGCCCCGCTCCGGCGCGACCCCCGTCGACCCGGAGCTCCTCACCGCCCTGGCCGCGGCCGTGACCAACAGGGAGCGAATCCGCTTCGCCTACGAAGCGGCCAACGGCACCGAAACCCGCCGCAACACCGAGCCCGTCGGGCTGGTCCCCCACCGGCACCGCTGGTACCTGGTCGCCTTCGACCTCGACCGCAACGACTGGCGCGTCTTCCGCGCCGACCGAATCCACCGCCTCCACCCCACCGGCGCCCGCTTCACCCCACGCGACCTCCCCGCCGCCAACCCCGCCGCCTACGTAACCGGCGAGCGAACCGACTGGGGCACCCCAACCCTGCACTTCCAAGTCGACATCGCCGCCCCCGCCGAAGCCGTGATCGGCCGCCTGGGCGAAGCCCCCGGCGACATCGTCCCGCACGGACCAAACACCTGCGCCCTGAACATGTTCCGAGACGACCTCCCCGAATGGGTAGCACACCGCCTCCTGGAGCTGGGCGTCGAATTCGAAGTGCACAGCCCCCAGCAACTAACAGACGAGCTGCGAAAAATCCGCGATCGCGCCGCCCGCGCAATAGAAGCCAAAAGATAAAAAACCAACCCCGCGGGGGTCGGGATGCCCTGGACCGGCAGACCGCGGTGGGAGCCGAGCTCGGCGGGGGCGACTCCGGGCTGCAGCAGCGCGAACAGGGCGTCGTGGGTGCGCCGACCGGCGTCGCGGCGGGCGGCGGCCTCGAGGGTCTTCGAGTCGATGACACCGGCGGTGGCGGTGCGGGTGATCTTCACTCGCACCGATGCGTCATACCTCGACAATCCCAACGTCCGGCGCAGGAACGGCACCAGGTCCCCCGCCCCGCTGGTTTCGTGCAGGGATCGATCCGCAGCTCTCCAGCGCTTCCCCCCTTCGAATTCAAACCTCTATTCTATTGCTGTCGCAATAACATAGGAACCTGAATTGTTCGGCATCCCTGAATATTTCAAGCAGCCAATGCCGTATTGTGTTGTGTAAGAACGCCATCCACCATTCGATACACGCTGTCCATCTGATCCAGATGCGACAGATCGTGCGTCACCAGCAACGTCGACGCTCCATGCTCCCGAACGATCCCGACGATCAGATCGATGATGGCCGCCCCGCGCTCCTGATCCAATGCACTGGTCGGCTCGTCGATGACCAGCAGCGACGGGTCGTTCATCAGGGCGCGCGCGATGTTCACCCGCTGCCGCTGCCCGCCCGAGAGCTGAGCCGGCCGCTTGTTCTCCTGCCCCGAGAGTCCCACGGCCGCCAGCAGATCCCGTGCGCGCGAACGGGCTGTGCGCCGCTTGGCGGGCGAGACGAACCAGGTCTGCCCCAGGTGCACCATGGCCTCGAGCTGCTCGACGGCGGTCAGCGCCGGGACCAGATTGGACTGCTGGAACACGATGCCGATCGAGCTGCGACGCAGCGTCGCGGCGTCGCGTCGGCTCAGTGAGGCGAGATCGATGGTGCCCGTGGCGGTTTCGAGCTCCACCCGGCCCGAATCGGGGCGCAGCAGGGTGGAGACGGTGGCCAGCAGGGTCGACTTGCCGGAGCCGGACGGCCCGGTGATGGCCGCGATCTCGCCGCCGCCCACGCGCAGGTTCACGTGGTCGAGGGCGGTGATGCGGTCCGTGCCGTCCGGGAAGGTGAGGGTCAGATCGGAGACGGTCAGTGCGTTGGTCATCGCAATGCTCCTGGGAGGCAGGGGGAGTGTGGTCATCAGCGGGCCTGGTTGAGGGCGGTGAGGGGATCGGTGGTGACGAGGAATCGCAGTGCGAAGGCCGCGCCGAGCAGGCCGAGCGCGATCAGCGCCGCGGCCGGGAACAGCGTGGTGCTCGCGCTGAGCACGAACGGCACTGCGCCGCCCATGAATACGCCCGCCACGGCCGTCAGTCCGACACCGACGCCGACGCCGAGCAGCAACACGATCAGCGCCTGGCTCAGGGCATCCCGGATCAGTGAGCCGGTGGTCGCGCCCAGCGCTTTCAGCGTCGCGATGTCCGGCTGCCGCTGCACGGTCCACACCGTGAAGAACGCGCCGATCACCAGCGCCGAGATGGCGAACAGCATGACGGTCATGAGGGTCAGCGACCCGTTCTCGGCCTGGTACGACGACATCGCGGACAGCGAGTCCTTGCTGCTGGTCGTGGTGGTGTGCGCGGCCGCGTTCACCGCGGACTGATCGCTCACGCCGGACACGGCGAGGATGGTGGCCGCGCCCGCGTGAGGGTTGAGGGACTGCCAGTCCGCCAACGTCATCCACACCACGGGGGTGTGCGCGTACCAGTCGTCATCGGTCACGCCCCGCACGGTGTAGGAGGCCGCGCCCAGCTCGACGGTGTCGCCGGTCTTGGCGTCGAGGTCCTTGGCGGCGGCCTTGGACAGGATCACCGAGCCCGGATCGGTTGCCACGCGCTTGCCGAATGGCGTGCCCTGGACGCCGAACAGTGCCACCTGGGTGGGCGACGCGCCGTCGAGGGTGGCGCGGGTGCGGCTGATGCCGATCGGATCGACGGTGCCGCCCGCCGCCTGCCACGTCTGCACCTGCTCGGTGCTCAAGGTGGAGGCGTCGAAGGAGGGGGAGGACCCTGTGTCGGAGAAGACGACCGTGCTGGTCTCGAGGGACTGGACGGCGGAAATGTTCTGGTGCGCCAATCCGGCCGTCAGGCCGCTGAGAAAGCTCACCAGCAGCGCGACCAGCGTGACCACCAGGGAGATGAGGAGGAAGCGGCCGCGGGCGGCCCGCAGATCTCTGAGTGCGACGAACATGATTCCACTGTGTCTTCGCGGACCCCGGAAACCATCGTCGAGCAGGACGGTTCCCGGACCAGCCAAGGGTGGGGCGGCGTTTCCTACTTTCGATGGATGCCGCGTCAATAGCCGGGCATAAGCTGGTCGCGTGCACCGCTCGCCACTCACCCCGGTCTTCTCCGCCCTGCAGGCGGGACTGCATGTCATGGTGGTGGTGCTCACCATCGTGGTGGCGGTGCAGGAGTTCCTGACGGGTTCGCATCGGTTGCTGGTCGTGGTGCTCGCGAGCGTCTTTCTCGGCGTCTACTTCGCCGGCGGCCGGTTCCGTCGCGATCTTCCCGCGGCCCGGGTGTGGCTGGGCCTGTTGACGCTGCTGTGGCTGGGCCTGGTGATCGTGGCTCCGCTGGCGGTGTACCTGGTGTTCGGACTGTTCTTCCTGTATCTCCATCTGCTGCCGCGCAATTGGGGGCTGCTCGCGGTGACCGCGGCCACGGTGGTGTCGGTGGTCGGGTTCGCCGCGCACCGCGGCTGGACGGTGGCGGGTGTGATCGGCCCGCTGCTCGGCGCCCTGGTCGCGGTGGCCATCGGGCTCGGCTACCAGGCGCTGTTCCGGGAGGCCGCCGATCGTCAGCGCCTCATCGACGAATTGCTCGCCACCAGAAACACTCTCGCCGAACAGGAACGCACCGCGGGCAAGATGGCCGAGCGGGAGCGCCTGGCCCAGGAGATCCACGACACGGTTGCCCAGGGCCTCAGCAGTATTCAGCTGCTGCTGCACGCCGTCGAGCGCGCCGCTCCGGAGCATCCGGCGCTGGAGAAGATCCGGCTGGCCCGCGAGACCGCCGCCGACAGCCTGGTCGAAACCCGCCAGCTCATCGCGGAACTCACGCCCGCCGCACTCGAGGGCCAGTCCCTCGCCGGTGCGCTGCACCGCATTGCCGAGCGGGCCGCCGCGCCCGGCCTGGATGCCCAGGTGCTCGTCGAGGGGGAGCCGCAGGCGCTGCCCATGTCCATGGAGGCCGCCCTGGTCCGCATCACCCAGGGCGCGGTCTCGAATGTGGTGCGGCACGCCCACGCTCAGCGCATGCGGGTCACTCTCACCTACGCCGATGACGCCGTGCATCTGGACGTGGTCGACGACGGCGTCGGCATCGATCCCGCGGTGCTGGCCGAATCCCCCTCCGGCAGTTTCGGTCTCAATGCCATGCGCAGCCGGGTGGAGCAGCAGGGCGGCACCATGGATGTCGAATCCGAGCCCGGCCACACCGCGGTCACCGTCTCCTTCCCCCTGGAGGAGCAGCCCACCTTCCCCTCGGAGCAGAAATGATCCGCATCCTCCTCGCCGACGACCACGCCATCGTCCGCGCGGGCCTGCGCGCGCTGCTGGACTCCAGCGTCGCCGAAACCGATTGCGACGACATCGAAGTCGTGGGCGAGGTGGCGACCGCCGAAGAGTCCGTGGCCTTCTGCTCGACCACCCCCGTCGACCTGGTCCTGATGGATCTGCGCTTCGGCCCCGGCAAGTCCGGCGCGGACGCCACCGCGGCCCTGCGCGATCTCCCGAATCCGCCGAATGTCCTGGTGGTCACCAACTACGACACCGACGCCGACATCCTGGGCGCGATCGAGGCGGGCGCGGTCGGCTACATCCTCAAGGACACCCCGCCCGCCGAACTACTGGCCGCCGTCCGCTCGGCCGCCGAGGGCGAGAGCGTGCTGTCGCCCTCGGTCGCCTCGCGTCTCATGACGCGAGTCCGCAAGCCCGACACCACCTTGAGTCCGCGCGAGATCGAGGTCCTCCGCCTGGTGGCCGACGGCCATTCCAACCGGGAGATCGGCAAGCGCCTGTTCCTTTCCGAGACCACCGTGAAATCCCACCTGGTCCACATCTATTCGAAGCTCGGCGTCAAATCCCGAACCTCCGCCGTGGCCCGGGCTCGTGAGCGCGGGGCCATCTGAGGTCGTACGGTGTCGCCCATGGCCTCACTGTCCGATCAGCGTGTACGCGACTTCCTGACCGAGGGCACCCGGACCGGCAAGCTCGCCTTCGTAGCGAGCGACGGCCGCCCTCTGGTGGCGCCCGTCTGGTTCATCCTCGAAGGCGACGAGATCGTCTTCAACACCGGCAAGGACACGGCCAAGGGCCGCTCGATCCGGCGCGACGGCCGCCTGAGCCTCTGCGTGGACGTCTCCGCACCCCCGTACTCCTTCGTTCAGGTCCAGGGTGTGGCCGAAATCTCCGAGGACCCGGACGAACTCCTCCGTACCGCCACCGACATCGCCGCCCGCTACATGGGTCCCGATCGCGCCGACGAATTCGGCAAGCGCAATGCCGTCCCCGGCGAACTCGTGGTCCGCCTCCGCCCCACCAAGATCGTCACCGACTTCTCGGTCAGCGGCTGATCGCGGTGCTGGTGGCGGCCGGGCAATCCGCCTGAGCGGGTGTGCGAGACTCGGCCGATGACAGTGCACTTCATCGGGGCCGGGCCGGGGGCGGCGGATCTGCTGACCGTACGGGCGGTCGAGCTGCTGCGGCGGTCACCGGTGTGCCTGTACGCGGGGACCTATCTGGATCCCGAGGTGCTGGGGCACTGCGCGCCGGATGCCGAGCTGATCGATACCCAGCGGCTGGATCTGGACGAGATCATCGCGCACTGTGCGCGGGCGCACGCCGAGGGCAAGGACGTCGCGCGGTTGTGCTCGGGCGATCCGTCCTTATATTCGGCGCTCACCGAGCAGAAGCGCAGGCTCGACGCCCTGGGAATCCCCTGGGACGTGACGCCCGGGGTGCCGGCGTACGCGGCCGCCGCGGCGCTGCTGGGTGCGGAGCTCACGGTGCCCGAGCAGGTGCAGTCGGTCGTGTTGACCCGCGCACAGGCGCGGTCGACCGCCATGCCGGAATCGGAGGCGCTGGCAAATTTCGCGCGCACCCGGGCGACCCTGATCCTGCATCTCGCCATCACCCGGATCCGGACCCTCGCGCAGGAACTGGTTCCCGACTATGGCGCGGACTGCCCGGTCGCGGTGGTCTACCGCGCGACCCAGCCTGAACAGCAGGTTCTCCGGGGCACCCTGGCCGATATCGCCGATCGCGTGGAAGCGGCCGGACTGCGGCAGGCGGCCGTGATTCTCGTCGGTCGCGCATTGGCCGAAACCCTGAACTGTGCCCAGTCGCATCTGTACGATCCTGCTCGCGATAGGTCGCACATCACTGGCTGAAGATACGAAATGCGATGATAGTTAAGGGCTATGGCCCTTTCTTATTGTCGCTTGCGCGCTGACGGTAGATTGGACCGAGTGTCCGTCACCAAGTTTGCGACTGTGGCTGCCCTGCAGCGGCCGGCGGGTGTGGTCGCGCCCATGTAACAAGATCGGCCAGCTGGGGGGATACCCCAGGGAGTCTCAATTTACGGTGAAGTGAGCCCCGAACACCGGACGCCACGCTGAAGCAGGCGTGGCGTCCTGTTCGGGTTTTCGGCGGGGAGCGCTGCGTGTCGTGGTGTTCCGGAAGCGAGGTTTGGGTTGGACCGGCTGGATTTCGGCGGCATCGGCGAAGCTGGCAGCGAAATCGCACCGGGATCGGGCGAACTTTTCCCGCTGTCGCCGGCGCAGCTCGGCATCTGGTATGCCCAGCACCTGGACCCGCAGGTCCCGATCAATATCGCCCAGTACGTGGAACTGCGCGGCGAACTCGACCTCGAGTTGCTGGAACGCGCCATGGTCCACGGCTCGGAGGAGTTCGGGTCGGGCTTCCTGCGCATCGTCGAGCGTGACGGCGAGCCCATGCAGATGGTGGACCACTCGCTGGACCGCACCATCTACCACGTCGATCTGACCGATGAGGCCGATCCGGCCGCCGCGGCCCAGGCCTGGATGCGCGCCGACTACAGCGCCCCGCTGGACCTCACCCGGGACCGCCTCATCCGCACGGCCATGCTGAAGCTGGCCGACGGCCATTACTACTGGTACGCGCGCATCCACCACATCGTGCTGGACGGCTTCGGCGCGGTGACCTACATGACTCGCGTCGCCGAGCTGTACACCGCGTACGTGCGGGGCGTCGAGCCCGCGCCGCACAAGCTGACCGACCTGCCCACCCTGGTCGAGCAGGAATTCGCCTACCGCGAGAGCAGCCGCTTCAAGTCGGACAAGGAGTACTGGGCCGAGCGGGTCGCCGGGCTCGAGGACGGCACCAGCCTGGTCGGCCGCTCCGCGCCGCCGGCCGCCATCAACCGGATCGCCACGGGCGCGCTCAGCGAGGACCAGAGCTCGCTGCTGGACGACGCCGTGGCGCGTCACGAGTCGTCGCCCGCGGGTCTGCTCATCGCCGGGTTCGCCGCCTATCTCGCGCAGTGGACCGGCAGCGAGGACGTCATCCTCAGCCTCCCGGTGACCGCGCGCACCACCGCGATCATGCGCCGCTCCGGCGGCGCCGCCTCGAACATCGTGCCGCTGCGCCTGCGCGTCGGCCACGGCGTGACCGTGACCGAGCTGCTCAAGCAGGTGCAGGTCGAGGTGTCGGGCGCGCTGCGTCACCAGCGCTACCGCGCCGAGGACATTCGCCGTGACTCCAGTGGCGAGTTCACCGGCGGCGAGGTGGGTTCGCAGTTCTTCGGCCCGTGGGTCAACATCATGTTGTTCCACAACGAGGTCGTACTCGGTGACATCACCGGTGAATACAGCGTGCTGTCCACCGGTTCCATCGAGGATCTGGGCGTCAACTTCTACCAGTCGGTGAAGGGCACCCGGAATCACATCGATTTCGAGACCAACCCCAACCTGTACTCCGCGGACGAGACCGAGCGTCACCACGCGCGGTTCCTGGAGTTCTTCGACCGCTTCCTGGCGGCGGGGGCGGAGCAGCCCGTCTGGGGCCTGCCCATCACCACCGCGGCCGAGCGCGCCCGCACCCTGGTGGAGTGGAACTCCGCCGCGCACGAGGTGCCGGTCACCACGCTGCCGGCGTTGCTGGACAAGCAGATTCCGCTGACCCCGGACAATGTCGCCGTCGAGTTCGAGGGCGAGCAGCTCACGTACGCCGAGTTCGGTGCGCGCGTCAATCGCCTGGCCCGCTTCCTCATCGCGGACGGCGTCGGCCCGGAATCGCTGGTCGCCCTGGGCATGCGCCGCTCGCTCGACCTGGTCGTCGGCATGCACGCGGTGCTGCGCGCCGGTGGCGCCTACGTGCCGATCGACCCGGATCACCCGGCCGACCGCACCGCCTACATCCTCGAGTCCGCGGCACCGGTCTGTGTGCTGACCACCGCTCGCGACGAGCTCGAGCTCCCGGAGTCCGTGCGCCGCTTGGAGATCGACACGCTCGACGTCTCCGGCTTCTCCGCGGAGCCGGTGACCGATGCGGATCGCCTGGCCCCGCTGCGCCCGGACAACACCGCCTACGTCATCTACACCTCGGGTTCGACCGGCCGCCCCAAGGGCGTCGCCGTCACCCACCACGCCATCGTCAATCAAGAGCTGTGGATGCTCGACGAGTATCCGCTCACCGAAGACGATGTCTACCTGCAGAAGACCGCCACCACCTTCGACGTGTCGCTGTGGGGCTACTTCATGCCGCTGCTGGTGGGCGCGAAGCTCGTCGTGGCGACCCCGGACGGCCACCGCGATCCGCTGTACGTGGCGGAGATGATCGAGCGCCACGGCGTCACGGTCACCGACTTCGTGCCGTCCATGCTGACGGTCTTCGTCGCGCACGCCACCCGGGCCCAGTGTGCCTCGCTGAAGTACGTTTTCGTGATCGGTGAGGCGCTGCCGCCGGAGACCGGCGCGGGCTTCCGCGAGATCACCTCGGCCGGGCTGCACAACCTGTACGGCCCCACCGAGGCCGCGGTCTCGGTCACCTACTGGGAGAACACCGCCGCCGACACCGTCACGGTGCCGATCGGTCTGCCCGAGTGGAATGTCGAAGTCTACGTTCTGGATTCGCGGCTGCGGCCCGCCGCCATCGGCGCCGCGGGTGAGCTCTACCTAGCGGGCCGTCAGCTGGCGCGCGGGTACAAGGGCCGTCCCGATCTGACCTCGGATCGCTTCGTCGCGAACCCGTTGTCGCCCAAGGGCGAACGCATGTACCGCACCGGTGACCTGGTGCGGTGGAACGAGTCCGGCGCGCTGGAGTACATCGGCCGCACCGACTTCCAGGTGAAGTTCCGCGGTCAGCGCATCGAGCTCGGTGAGATCGAGACCGACCTGCTGGCCCACCCGACCGTCAGCCAGGCTGCCGTCCTGGTCATGGACACGGCCACCGGTCAGCAGCTGGTCGCGTACGTGGTCCCGGTCCCCGGGCTGTCCATCGATCCGGCCGAGCTGACCCGTTTCGCCGCCGAGAAGCTGCCGTCCTACATGGTTCCGGCGTCGATCATGGTGCTGGACGCCTTCCCGCTCAACACCTCCGGCAAGCTGGACCGCAAGGCCCTGCCGGAGCCGGTGTTCAGCGCGGATGCCGCCGGCTACCGCGCGCCGCGCACCGCCGCCGAGGAGATCGTGGCGGGCGTGTTCGCCGATGTGCTCGGCCACGACCGGGTCGGCGTCGACGACAACTTCTTCGATCTGGGCGGCAACTCGCTGGTCGCCACCCAGGTGGTGGCCCGCATCTCGGCCGCGTTCAGCACCCGCCTGGGTGTGCGCGCGCTGTTCGAGACCCCCACCGTGGCGGGCCTCGCCGCGCGGGTGGAAGCCGCTGGGCCGTCCGATGTCTCGCGTACTCCGCTGGTGGCGCAGGAGCGCCCGGACCGGGTGCCGCTGTCGCTGGCGCAGCAGCGCATGTGGTTCCTCAACCAGTTCGACCCGAACGTCCCCACCTACAACCTGCCGTTCGTGGTGCGGTTGCGCGGACAGGTCGATATCGAGGCCCTGCAGCTGGCGCTCGCCGATGTGGTCGCGCGCCAGGAGTCTCTGCGGACCATCTTCCCCGAGTCCGGCGACGGCGGCTTCCAGCAGGTGCTGCCGATGTCCGAGGTGGAGCTGGGCATCGAGGTCATCGATCTCGCCGAGGCCGAATTGCCGTCCGCGCTGGCGGAATTCGCCTCCGCCGGTTTCGATGTCTCGACCCAGCTGCCGATTCGCGTGCGCGTGTTCCGGGTCGCCGGTGCTGCGGTGCTCGATGCCGGCGAGGTCGATCTCGCCGTCGCCTTCGTGGTGCATCACATTGCGGCGGACGGCTTCTCGTTCGGGCCGCTCTCGCGCGACATGACCGCCGCCTACCTGGCCCGCGTGGCCGGTCAGGAACCCGCGTGGGCGCCGCTGCCGGTGCAGTACCAGGACTTCAGCATCTGGCAGCGCGAGGTGCTCGGTTCGGAATCCGATGCCGAGTCCATGGCCGCCCGTCAGATCGCCTACTGGCGTGGGGCGCTGGCCGGGCTGCCGGACCAGCTGGACCTGCCGGCCGACCGGCCGCGTCCGCCGGTGCAGAGCTTCCACGGCTCCCGCGTCACCTTCGACATTCCGGCCGAATTGCACACCCGGCTGGCGGGTTTGGCGCGCGCCCAGGGCGTTTCGCTGTTCATGGTCATGCACAGCGCGCTGGCCGTGCTGCTGGCCCGGCTCTCGGGCACCAGCGACATCGCCATCGGCACCCCGGTCGCCGGTCGTGGTGAGCAGGCGCTCGACGACCTGATCGGCATGTTCGTCAACACCCTGGTGCTGCGTTCGGAGGTGGATGGGGCTCAGCGCTTCACCGACTTCCTGGCCCGCACCCGGGAGACCGACCTGGCTGCCTTCGCCAATACCGATGTCCCGTTCGAGCGGCTGGTCGAGGTGCTCAACCCGACCCGTTCGCAGGCCCGGCACCCGCTGTTCCAGGTCATGCTGTCGTTCCAGGAGATGTCGCACGGCTCCATGGAGCTGCCCGGCCTCACCGTCTCCGCGGACGAGCTCGAGGTCGACATCGCCAAGTTCGACCTGCAGTGGACGCTGACCGAGCAGCGCGGCCTGGCCGGTGAGCCGGCCGGGCTGGCGGTGGTGCTGTCCTACGCCACCGATCTGTTCGACGCCTCGACCGTGGCCGAGTTCGGGCAGCGCTACCTGCGCGTGCTCGAAACCGCCGTTGCCGCACCGGACACCGTGGTGCGTGACATCGACGTCCTCGACGCCGATGAGCGCGAGACCGTGCTGCACGCGTGGAACCACACCGCGCGCGAACTCCCCTCCGCCGCAACCGTTCTCGACTTGTTCGAGCGGCAGGTGCGGATCCGGCCGGACGCCACCGCGCTGATCTTCGATCCGGGCGAGCGCAGCGGCAGCATGTTCGGCCCCGCCGAGGAGCTGAGCTACGCGGAGTTCTCCGCGCGCGTGAATCGCCTGGCGCGCCGGCTGATCGACGCCGGCGTGGGTCCGGAGTCCCTGGTCGCGGTGGGCATCCGCCGCTCGGTGGACATGCTGGTCGCCATCTACGCCACCCTCACCGCGGGCGGCGGCTACGTGCCGATCGACCCGGACCACCCGGCCGAGCGCACCGACTACGTGCTGCGCACCGCCGAACCGGTGGTGCTGCTCACCACCGCCGACGATGCGGTGGAAACCTCGGATTGCCCGGTGCTGCACCTGGATTCGCTGGATCTGGGCGACTACAGCGCCGCCCCGGTCACCGACGCGGACCGGCTGGCGCCGCTGCGGCCGGCCAATGCCGCCTACGTGCTCTTCACCTCCGGCTCGACCGGCCGCCCCAAGGGCGTGGCCATCCCGCATGCCGCGGTGCTCAACCAGATCGCCTGGATCACCCGCGAATACGACATCGACGACACCGATGTGATCCTGCAGAAGACGCCGGTCACCTTCGACGTCTCGGTGTGGGAGCTGTTCGGCTCGCTGGCCGTGGGCGCGCAGCAGGTCATCGCCGCGCCGGACGGCCACCGCGATCCGATGTATCTGTCGGAGGTCATCGGCCGGCACCGGGTCACCATGACCTCGTTCGTGCCGTCCATGCTGAGCGTGTTCGCCTCCAGCGCCTCGTCGGCCGAATGCCTGTCGCTGCGTGCGGTGCTGGTCGCCGGTGAGGCGCTGCCGCCGGCCACCGTGACCGCCTTCCGCCGCTTCTCCACCGCGGCCGTGCACAACCTGTACGGCCCGACCGAGTTCACCGTGCACGCCACCTACGCGCCCATCGACGCGCCCGTGGTCGCCTCGGTGCCCATCGGCCGCCCGGTGTGGAACGCGCAGACCTATGTGCTGGACGAGGGCCTGCGCCCGGTGCCCGCGGGTGTCCCGGGTGAGCTCTACCTGGGCGGTGTCCAGGTGGCGCGCGGCTACTTCGGCCGCCCGGACCTGAGCGCCGAGCGCTTCGTCGCCAATCCCTACGGCGAGCCGGGTTCGCGCCTGTACCGCACCGGTGACCTGGTGCGCTGGAACCACAACGACCCGGGCGTGATCGACTACATCGGCCGCACCGACTTCCAGGTGAAGTTCCGCGGCCAGCGCATCGAGCTCGGCGAGATCGAGACCGCTCTGCTGGACCACCCCAAGGTGCAGCAGGCCGTGGTGCTGGTCATCGACACCGTGGCCGGCGATCAGCTGGTCGCCTATATCGTGGCCGGCGGCCCGGTGGATCTGGACGGCGTCAAGACCTCGCTGCAGCGCACCCTGCCCGCCTACATGGTGCCGGGTTCGATCATGGTGCTGGACGCGTTCCCGGTGAACGCCTCCGGCAAGCTGGACCGCCGCGCGCTGCCCGCGCCGCGCTTCGAGGTGCGCGAATTCCGTGCTCCCACAACGCCGATCGAGGAGATCGTCGCCCAGATCTTCGGCGAGGTGCTGGGCATCGCCCGGGTCGGCGTCGACGACGACTTCTTCGAACTGGGCGGCAACTCGCTGATCGCCACCCAGGTGGCTACCCGGCTGGGCACGGCCCTCGACACCCGCGTGCCGGTGCGCATGCTGTTCGAGGCCGCCACCGTGGAAGCCCTGGCGGCCCGGGTGGAATCGCACGTCGGCGACGGCGGCCGCAAGGCCCTGGTGGCCCGCGAGCGGCCCAGCGAGGTCCCGCTTTCGCTGGCGCAGCAGCGCATGTGGTTCCTCAACCGCTTCGACACCGCCTCGGCGGTGAACAACATCCCGGTCGCCATCCGGCTCTCCGGTGAGCTCGATATCGCGGCCCTGCAGGTCGCGGTCATCGATGTCATCGACCGCCACGAGTCGCTGCGCACCGTCTTCCCGGAGACCGCGCACGGCCCGGTGCAGCGGGTGCTGGACGCCGCGCAGATCGTGCCCGACCTGACGCCGGTGCCGGTCACCGAGTCGAATCTGATCGACCACCTGGTCGAGCTGGCCACCATGGCCTTCGACGTCACCGACGAAGTGCCTTTGCACGCCGCGCTTTTCGAGATCAGCGAGACCGAGTACATCCTCGGGATGGTGGTCCACCACATCAGTGCCGACGGCTGGTCCATGGGCCCGCTGGCCCGCGACGTCATGGTCGCCTACGCCGCGCGCACCTCGTGGGAGGCCCCGGCCTGGGCGGAACTGCCGGTGCAGTACGCCGACTACGCGCTCTGGCAGCGCGAGGTGCTCGGTTCCGAGGACGACCCGGATTCGCTGATCGCCAAGCAGATCCGCTACTGGACCGACGCGCTCGCCGATCTGCCGGACGAGCTGGTGCTGCCCGCCGACCGGCAGCGGCCGGCCGTGGCCAGTTACCAGGGTGGCACCTACCCGTTCGCCATCTCCGCCGAAACCCAGCAGGCGCTGGTGGATCTGGGCCGCCGGCACAATGCCTCGCTGTTCATGGTCATGCACAGTGCGCTCGCGGTGCTGCTGGCCCGCCTGTCCGGGACCGGCGACATCGCCATCGGCACCCCGGTACACGGCCGCGGCGAGGCCGCGCTCGACGACCTGATCGGCATGTTCGTCAACACCCTGGTGCTGCGCACCGAGGTGGACGGCAGCGAGACCTTCGCCGATCTGCTGGCCCGCTCCCGCGACACCGACCTGCACGCCTTCGCGCACGCGGACGTGCCGTTCGAGCGGCTGGTCGAGGTGCTCAACCCGGCCCGCTCGCAGGCCCGCCACCCGCTGTTCCAGGTCATGCTGACCTTCCAGAACACCCGGCAGGCCAGCCTGGAACTGCCCGGGCTCTCGGTCAACGGCATCGACTACGACGCCCGCCTGGCCAAGTTCGACCTGCAGCTGACCCTGCAGGAGGCGCAGGACGACCACGGCGAGAACGCCGGTATGTCCGCCGAGATCTCCTATGCGCTGGACCTTTTCGACGAGCCCACCATCGCGGCCTTCGCGCACCGCCTGGACCTGATCCTGGCGGCCGTTGTCGCGGACCCGGACCGGCCGCTCGGCGATATCGACCTGCTGGTCGCCGACGAGCGCGAGCGGGTGCTCGACGACTGGAACGACACCGCGTTCAACCTGGCGCGAGTGCTGCCCGCGCTGCCGGAGGGCGAGGCCGCGACGCTGGTTTCGCTGTTCGAAGCACAGGCTCTGACCAGCCCTGATGCGCCCGCCGTGGAATTCGAGGGGACGGGTCTGTCCTACGCCGGGTTCGCGGCGCGGGTGCATCAGCTGGCCCGCAAGCTCATCGCCCAGGGCGTGGGCGCGGAATCGCATGTGGCGCTGGCCATCCGGCGCTCGCTGGATCTGGTCGTCGCCATGTACGCGGTGCTGGAGGCCGGTGGCGCGTACGTGCCGCTGGATCCGGATCAGCCGGACGAGCGCATCGACTACGTGCTCGACACCGCCCGCCCGGTCGCGATCCTCACCACCAGCCGCGACGATTTCGTCACCGGCCGCAATGTGCCGGTGCTCGAGGTCGACACGCTGAACCTGGAGGCCTACTCCGACGCGCCGATCACGGATGCCGAACGGGGACAGGCGATCCGGCCGGAGCACACGGCCTACGTCATCTTCACCTCCGGTTCGACCGGCCGCCCGAAGGGTGTCGCGGTCGAGCACGGCGCGATCGTGAACCGCCTGCTGTGGATGCAGCACGAGTACCCGATCGACGCGAACGACGCTGTCCTGCAGAAGACTCCGGCCACCTTCGACGTGTCGGTCTGGGAGTTCTTCTGGCCCCTGCAGACCGGCGCCCGCCTGGTGGTCGCCAGGCCGGACGGCCACCGCGACCCGGTGTACCTGGCCCAGGTCATCGCCGAGACCGGCATCACCACCGCCCACTTCGTGCCGTCGATGCTGTCGGTGTTCGTCGCCACCCTCGGCAACGAGAACGGCGACTCCTCGGTCCCCGCACCGCGTTTGCGGCAGGTCTTCGCCTCGGGTGAGGCGCTGCCCGCGCCGACCGCGCAGAAGCTGCGCGAGCTCACCGGTGCGCGGCTGCACAACCTGTACGGCCCGACCGAAGCGGCCGTCGACGTCACCTACCACGAGGTCGTGGACACCGACACCGTGTTCGTGCCGATCGGCCGCCCGGTCTGGAACACCGAGACCTACGTGCTCGACGCCCGCCTGCACCCGGTCGCGCCGGGTGTCGCGGGTGAGCTCTATCTGGCGGGCGATCAGCTGGCGCGCGGCTACCTCGGCCGCCCCGACCTGTCCGCCGATCGGTTCGTCGCGAACCCGTTCGTCTCCGGTGACCGCATGTACCGCACCGGCGACCTGGTCTCCTGGACCGCCGACGGTGAACTGAACTACCTGGGCCGCACCGACTTCCAGGTGAAGTTGCGCGGTCTGCGCATCGAGCTCGGCGAGATCGAGGCCGCGCTGCTGGCGCAGCCGGCCATCGCCCAGTCGGTCGTGGTGGTGCGCACCGATGCGCACGCCGGTGACCAGCTGGTCGGCTATGTGGTCCGTGCGGCCGAGGCGGTCGTCGACGTCGACGCGGTCAAGGCCGCGCTGAGCGGCTCGCTGCCCGCCTACATGGTCCCGGCCGCGCTCGTGGTGCTGGACGCCTTCCCGGTCAACGCCTCCGGCAAGCTGGACCGCCGGGCGCTGCCCGCGCCGGTCTTCGAGGCCAAGCGTTTCCGCGCCCCCTCGACCCCGATCGAGGAGATCATCGCGCAGATCTTCGCCGACCTGCTCGGCGTCGAGCGCGTCGGCGTGGACGACGACTTCTTCGAGCTGGGCGGCAACTCGCTGGTCGCCACCCAGGTGGTGGCCCGCCTGGCCGCCGCGCTCAACGCCGAGATCGGCGTGCGCGTGCTGTTCGAGGCCCCGACCGTGGCCGCGCTGGCCGCCCGCGTCGAGTCGCACGCGGGAACCGGTGTGCGCCAAGCGCTCACGGTTCGGTCCCGGCCGGAGTACCCGCCGCTGTCGCTGGCGCAGCAGCGTATGTGGTTCCTCAACCGGTTCGATCCGGAGTCGGCCGCCAACAACATCCCGGCGGCCGTAAGACTCACCGGCGCACTGGATCTCGACGCCATGCGCGGGGCCATCGCCGACGTGGTGGCGCGGCACGAGTCGCTGCGCACCCTCTACCCGTCGCACGAGGGCGTCGCCTACCAGAAGGTGCTGCCCACCGGCCGTGCCATCCCCGAGCTGGATGTGCTGGACGTGACCGAGGGCGAATTGTTCGCCGCGGTCTACGATTTCGCCGCCCGCGGCTTCGACGTCACCACCGAGACCGCCGTCCGCCTGCGCGCCTATCGCCTCGCGGCCGACGATCACGTGCTGGTGCTGGTGGCCCACCACATCGCCGCCGACGGCTTCTCGATGAACCCGCTGGTGCGCGACCTGATGACCGCCTACATCGCGCGCAGCAACGGCGAGACCCCGGGCTGGACCGAACTGCCGGTGCAGTACGCGGATTACGCGCTGTGGCAGCGGGAAACGCTGGGCTCGGAAGAGGATCCGCGCTCGCTCATCACCGAGCAGCTCGACTACTGGCGCGGCACCCTTTCCGGCCTGCCGGACGAGCTGCGCCTGTCGGCCAAGCCGCGCCCGGCCGTCGCGTCCTACGACGCCGGTACTCACCGGTTCCAGGTGCCGGGCGAGCTCATCGCCGGGCTGAACCGGGTGGCGCAGTCCAATGGCACCACCCTGTTCATGGTGGTGCACAGTGCTTTCGCCGCGCTGCTGGCGCGCCTGAGCGGCACCGAGGACATCGCGGTCGGCATTCCGGTGGCGGGCCGTGGCGAGCAGGCCCTCGACGATCTCGTCGGCATGTTCGTCAACACCCTGGTGCTGCGGTCGCCGGTCGATCCCGCCACCAGCTTCACCGACCTGCTGAAGACCGTGCGCGAGCGCGATCTGCAGGCCTTCGCCCACGCGGACGTGCCGTTCGAGCGGCTGGTCGAGGTGCTCAACCCGGCCCGCTCGCAGGCCCGGCACCCGCTGTTCCAGGTCATGCTGTCGTTCCAGAATCTGGGTCGCACCTCGCTGGAGCTACCGGGTCTGAGCGTGTCCGAGCTGGCCATCGACCAGCAGTCGGCCAAGTTCGATCTGCAGCTGACGCTGAGCGAGGTCATCGATGGTGCCGCGGCGGGCCGCGAATCGGACATCGCGGCCATGGATGCCGAACTCGTCTACGCGACTGACCTTTTCGACGCGCAGTACGCCGATGTGTTCGCGCAGCGCTTCGTCGCCATGCTCACCGCCGTGGCCGCGGACCCGACCCAGCTGGTCGGCGATGTCGAGCTGCTGAGCGAGGCCGAACGCCGCCAGCTGCTGGTCGGCTGGAACGAGACCGCGTTCGAGCTGGACACCGCACTGCCGGAGATCTCCGAAGGCGCTGCGGCGACCTTGGTTTCGCTGTTCGAGGCGCAGGTTGCGCTGACCGCCGAGGCGACTGCGGTCACCTTCGAGGGGGCAAGTCTGTCGTACGCCGAGTTCGCGGCCCGTGTCCGCAAGCTCGCGCGCTGGCTCATCGCCGAGGGCGTGGGACCGGAATCCTTTGTGGCACTGGGCATGCGCCGCTCCATCGACCTGGTCGCGGGCATGTACGCCGTCACCATCGCCGGTGGCGCGTACGTGCCGCTGGATCCGGATCACCCGGCCGAGCGCACCCAGTACATCCTCGAGACCGCACAGCCGGTCTGCGTGCTGACCTCCGGCGACGACCTGGAAGGCGTTGACGCGCGCCAGGTCCGGATCGACGAGCTGGACCTGTCCGGCTTCGCCGACACCCCGGTCGCCGATGCCGAACGCCGCTCGCCGCTGCGGCCGCAGAACACCGCGTACGTGATCTTCACGTCCGGCTCCACCGGCCGCCCCAAGGGTGTGGCCGTGAGCCACGCCGCGATCGTGAACCGTCTGGTCTGGATGCACGCCCAGTACGGGCTGGCCGCCTACGACGTGGTGTTGCAGAAGACTCCCGCCACCTTCGACGTGTCGGTGTGGGAGTTCTTCTGGCCCTTGCAGGTCGGCGCGCGCCTGGTCGTCGCCAAGCCGGACGGCCACCGCGATCCGGCCTACCTGGCCGAGATCATCGTCCGCGAGGGCGTCACGGTCACCCACTTCGTGCCGTCCATGCTGGCGGTCTTCGTGGCCGAGCCGGCCGCGGCCGACTGCGTCAGCCTGACCAATGTCTTCGCCTCCGGTGAGGGCCTGCCCGCGCCGACCGCGCAGAAGCTGCGCGAACTGACCGGCGCTCGCCTGCACAACCTGTACGGCCCCACCGAGGCCGCGGTGGACGTGACCTTCCACGAGGTCACCGACGCCGACCTGGCCTCGGTGCCGATCGGCGCGCCGGTCTTCAACACCCAGGTGTACGTGCTGGATTCGCGTCTGAAGCCGGTTCCGGTGGGTGTCGCGGGTGAGCTGTACCTGGCGGGCGATCAGCTGGCCACCGGCTATGTGGCGCGCCCCGACCTGACCGCGGATCGTTTCGTGGCCAACCCCTTCGGCGCCGGCGCCCGCATGTACCGCACCGGTGACCTGGTCACCTGGACAGGGCATGGCGAGCTGGAGTACCTGGGCCGCACCGACTTCCAGGTGAAGCTGCGCGGTCTGCGCATCGAGCTCGGCGAGATCGAGTCGGCGCTCACCGCGCTGCCGTCGATCGCTCAGTCCGTGGTGGTGGTCCGCACCGACGAGCGCACCGGCGATCAGCTGGTCGCCTACCTGATCGCCGCCGACGGTCATCTCGACCTCGACGCGGTCAAGGACGAACTGTCCGAGCAGCTTCCGGCCTACATGGTCCCGGCCGCCTTCATGGTGCTGGACGCCTTCCCGCTCAATGCCTCCGGCAAGCTGGACCGCAAGCAGCTGCCCGCGCCGACCTTCGCCGCCAAGACCTACCGCGCCCCGGCCACGCCGGTGCAGCAGACGGTCGCCGGCACCATCGCCGACGTGCTCGGCCTGGACCGGGTCGGCCTGGACGACGACTTCTTCGAACTCGGCGGCAACTCGCTCATCGCCACCCAGGTGATCGCGCGCCTGTCGGCCGCCCTGGACGCCGACATCCCGCTGCGCGCGCTGTTCGAGGCCACCACCGTGGCTTCCCTTGCCGCGCAACTGGAATCGCGCGTCGGCACCGGCGCCCGCGCGGCACTGGCCGCCCGGGAGCGCCCGGAGCTGGTGCCGCTGTCGCTCGCACAGCAGCGCATGTGGTTCCTGAACCGCTTCGACAACCGCACCGCGGTCAACAACATCCCGGTGGCGCTGAAGCTCACCGGCGCGATCGACCCGGCCGCCTTCACCGCCGCCATCGGCGACGTGCTGGCCCGCCACGAGTCGCTGCGCACCATCTACCCCGAGGTCGAGGGCGACGGGTACCAGCGCATCCTGCCGCTGTCCGAGGTCGACTTCGAGGTGCGGACCGAGACCGTCACCGCGGCCGACCTGACCGCCCGCATCACCCAGCTCGCGAGCGTGTTCTTCGACGTCACCCGCGAACTGCCGTTCCGCGCCACCGTGCTCAGCCTCAGCGAAAACGAGCACGTCGTCGTGCTGGTGCTGCACCACATCAGCGCGGACGGCGTCTCGCTGCGCCCGCTGCTGCGGGATGTGGTGGCCGCCTACCTGTCCCGCAGCACCGGCGAGGCCCCGGCGTGGTCGCCGCTGCCGGTGCAGTACGCCGACTACACGCTGTGGCAGCGCGAGATCCTCGGCGCGGAAACCGATTCCGAGTCCCTGGCGGCCCAGCAGATCGCCTACTGGACCGACCGGCTGGCCGACCTGCCCGAGCAGATCGAGCTGCCCGCCGACCGTCCGCGGCCGGAGATCGCCACCAATGCCGGTGGCACCTACGACTTCTCGATCGACGCCGAGCTGCACCGCGCCCTGACCGGCGTGGCCCGCGAGCACGACGTCACCCTGTTCATGCTGGTGCACGCCGCCCTGGCCACCTGGGCCGCGCGCCTGTCCCGCGCCACCGACATCGCCATCGGCACCCCCATCGCGGGCCGCGGCGAACGTGCGCTGGACGACCTGGTCGGCATGTTCGTCAACACCCTGGTGCTGCGCAGCGAGGTGCGGCCGGACGCCGCCTTCCGCGACCTGCTGGCCCAGGTGCGCCGCACCGACCTGGCCGCCTTCGCGCACGCCGACGTGCCGTTCGAGCGTCTCGTCGACGTGCTCAGCCCGGTCCGCTCGCAGGCGCACCACCCGCTGTTCCAGGTAGCGCTGACCTTCGAGGCCGCCGGGGCCAAGGACGCCGCGGCGGTCGCGCTGCCCGGCCTGGAACTCGAGGTCGTCGAATTCGACCCGGGCACCGCCAAGTTCGACGTCCAGCTCACCGTGAGCGAGCGCGCCGACGGCTCGCTGGGCCTGTCCTGGAACTACGCCGCCGATCTGTTCGACGCCGAGACCGTCATCTCCTTCGCCGAGCGCCTGGTCCGCATCCTGCGCGCGGTCGCCGAGGATCCGGCCGCGCTCATCGGCGATATCGACCTGCTGGGCGAGGGCGAGCGCCACAATGTGGCCGAGCACTGGGTCTCCGCGGGCGAGGACATCGTCGCCCTGGCCCAGACCGCGCGGGCCGCGGTCGCCGACGCCGAACGCGCTGTCGCCGAGGGCACCTCGGGCATCGCGCCCGAGGCCGCCGCCCTGCTCGCGCTGGGCGCGTCCGCCGAGCGCCTGGCCAACCCGCTGGCCGCCCTGGCCAGTCCGTTCGTGGCGGCCGACGCCACCCTGTCGAGCCTGTTCGACCTGGCGGTGGCCGCGAATCCGGAGCGCGTCGCGGTGCGCTTCGGCGACGAGGAACTCACCTACTTCGACCTGGACCGTCGCGCGAATGTGCTGGCGCGCCGCCTGATCGGCGAGGGCGCGGGACCGGAATCGCTGGTCGCGGTGCTGCTGCCGCGTTCGGCGGATCTGGTGGTGGCGCTGCTGGCCGTGATCAAGACCGGTGCGGGCTACGTGCCGATCGATCCCACCTACCCGGCCGACCGCATCGCCTACGTGCTCTCGGACGCGCGGCCGACCAGCGTGATCACCGACTCGACCGTGCAGGTCGAGCAAGCGCGGGGAGGCGGAGCGGCGGCCGGGCTGAACACCATACTGCTGGACGGGTTCTCGCTGGAGGCGGGCAATATCGTGGACGCGGCCGACGGGCCGGTCACCGACGCCGAACGCCGGTCCGCGCTGCGCCCGGACCACGTCGCCTACGTGATCTACACCTCCGGCTCCACCGGCCGCCCCAAGGGCGTGGCCGTGGCGCACCGGAACGTGGTGCGGCTCATGGCGAACACCGATCGCGAGTTCGGCTTCGGCCCCGACGACGTGTGGACCCTGTTCCACTCCTACGCCTTCGACTTCTCGGTGTGGGAGCTGTGGGGCCCGCTGCTCTACGGCGGCAAGCTCGTCGTGGTCGACTACTACGTCTCCCGCTCGCCCGAGCAGTTCCTGGAACTGCTGCGCCGCGAACAGGTCACGGTGCTCAACCAGACCCCGTCGGCCTTCTACCAGCTGGCCGAGGCGGACCGGATCGCTACCTCGGCGAGCCGGGAATCGGATACCGCCGCCGGTGACCAGCAGTCGCTGGCACTGCGCTACGTCGTCTTCGGCGGTGAGGCGCTCGAGCTGCGCCGCCTGTCGGATTGGGTTGCCCGCCACGGTGATTCCACGCCGTACCTGGTGAACATGTACGGCATCACCGAGACCACCGTGCACGTGTCCGTGCGCGTGCTCGATGCCGACACCATCGCCGCCGCCACCGGTTCGGTGGTCGGCCGGGCCATCGCGGGCCTGCGCGTCTACGTCCTCGACGACCGCCTGCACCCGGTGCCGGTCGGTGTCGCGGGCGAAATGTATGTCGCCGGACCGCAGTTGGCGCGCGGCTACCTGGGCCGCCCGGACCTGTCCGCGGCCCGCTTCGTGGCCAGTCCCTTCGGTATCCCGGGCGAGCGGCTGTACCGCTCCGGCGACGTGGCCCGCTGGAACCGCTTCGGCGAGCTGGAATACCTGGGCCGCGCCGACGACCAGGTCAAGGTGCGCGGCTTCCGCATCGAGCTCGGTGAGATCGAGTCCGCCGTGCTCGCCCAGCCGGGCGTGGCACAGGCCGCGGTCATCGTGCGCGAGGACCAGCCGGGCGATCAGCGCATCGTGGCCTACGTGGTGCCGGAGAACGGCGTCGCGCCGGCCGTGGACGCGGTCCGCGACGGCGCGGCCGAGCTGCTGCCGTCCTACATGGTCCCGTCGGCCATCGTGGTGCTGGACGGAATCCCGTTGACCGTCAACGGCAAGCTGGACCGCCGGGCGCTTCCGGCTCCGGCCGCGCAGGCGCGGGCCTTCCGCGCCCCGGAGACCCCGGTGCAGGAGACGGTCGCCGCCGTCTTCGCCGAGGTCCTGGATCTACCGCGGGTCGGCCTGGACGACGACTTCTTCGATCTGGGCGGCAACTCGCTCATCGCCACCCGGGTGGTGTCGCGCATCGGCGCGGCCCTGGACACCACGGTCGCGGTGCGCACCCTGTTCGAGGCCACCACGGTCGAGGCCCTGGCCGCCCGCATCGAATCGCACGCCGACGGCGCCTCGCGCGCCAAGCTGGTGGCCCGGACGAGGGCTCCCGAAGCGCAGGGAGGTGGAGCGGAGCTGGCGCCGCTGTCGTTCGCGCAGCAGCGCATGTGGTTCCTGAACCAGTACGACACCTCCTCGGCGGCCTACAACCTGCCGCTGGCCATCCGCCTCACCGGTGAACTCGACACCGCCGCACTGGAACTCGCGGTCGCGGACGTGGTCCGCCGGCACGAGTCGCTGCGCACCCGGTACCCGGAGCACGGCGGCACCCCGATGCAGGTGGTCGTCCCGGCCGAGGAGATCGCCCTCGACCTGCGGCCGGTCACCGTCGCGGCCGAGGACGTGACCGCCACCGTGACCGCCTTCGCCACACTGGGCTTCAATGTGGCCGAACAGGTTCCGGTGCGCGCCCGCCTGTTCCGCGTCGGCGGCGAGGACGCCACCGAGCACGTGCTCGTGGTGGTCGTGCACCACATCGCGGGCGACGGCTTCTCGATGTCCCCGCTGGCCCGCGACGTCATGGTCGCCTACACCGCGCGCAACCAGGGCGCGGTCCCGGGCTGGGCCCCGCTGGCCGTCCAGTACGCCGACTTCGCCGTCTGGCAGCGCGCAGTGCTGGGCTCCGAAGAGGATTCGTCCTCGATCATGGCCCGCCAGGTGGCCTACTGGCAGCGCGTGCTCGGCGGCGTGCCCGACGAGCTGGCCCTGCCCGCCGACCGCCCGCGCCCGGCCATCGCCTCGCACCGCGGCGCGACGCTGCAGCGCACGCTGTCGCCGGAGCTCGTCGCGGCGCTGGAAGACGTTGCCCGCCGCCGGGGTTCGTCGCTGTTCATGGTCATGCACAGCGCCCTCGCGGTGCTGCTGGCCCGGCTGTCCGGCGGCGACGACATCGCGATCGGCACCCCGGTCGCCGGTCGCGGTGAGGCCGCGCTGGACGACCTGGTCGGCATGTTCGTCAACACCCTGGTGCTGCGCACCGGCATCGACCCGGCCGAGTCGTTCACCGACCTGCTGGACCGCGTGCGGCACACCGACCTCGACGCCTTCGGTAATGCCGACGTGCCGTTCGAGCGGCTGGTGGAACTGCTCGCGCCCGAGCGCTCGCAGGCCCGCAACCCGCTGTTCCAGGTCATGCTGGCGTTCCAGAACCTGGATCGCACCAGCATCGAGCTGCCGGGGCTGACCGTCTCCACGCTCGACCTCGACGAGAACATCTCCCGCTTCGACCTGCAGTTCACGCTGTCGGAGCAGGACTCCGGGATGGCGCTGGCGCTGACCTACGCCACCGACCTGTTCGATGAGGCCACCGCGGCCGGATTCGCGCAGCGCTGGGTGCGGGTGCTCGAGGCCGTCGCGGCCGACCCGGAGCTCGGCGTCGGCGCGATCGACATCCTGGACCAGGACGAACGCGCCGATCTGGTGGCCCGTTTCGGCCTGCCCGCCGTTCCGGCGCGCACGCTGCCCGAGCTCATCGCCGACGCCGTCGCCATCGATCCGGCCGCGACCGCGGTCGTGTTCCAGGGCAGGAGTCTGTCCTACGGCGAGCTGGATGCCCGCTCGAACCGTCTGGCGCGCTTGCTCATCGAGCGCGGCATCGGCGCCGAGGATCTGGTCGCCGTGGCCGTGCCGCGGTCGGACGACTCCTACTTCGCCGAATGGGCGGTGTCCAAGACCGGTGCGGCCTTCGTGCCGGTGGACCCGAACTATCCGGCCGACCGCATCGCCCACATGGTCACCGACTCCGGTTCGCCGGTCGGCCTCACCGTGGCATCGGTGCGTGCGGACATGCCGGACTCGGTCGAGTGGCTGGTGCTCGACGAGCTGGAACTGAATGCCTTCGCGGACACCGCGATCGCCGACGCCGAGCGGGCGCGCCCGCTGCGTCCGGAGCACCCGGCCTACGTCATCTACACCTCCGGTTCCACCGGTGTGCCCAAGGGCGTCGTGGTCACCCACGCGGGTCTGGCCAATTTCAGCGTCGAGCAGGCCGAGCGGTACGCGCTCGACTCCTCTTCGCGCGCACTGCATTTCGCGTCGCCGTCGTTCGACGCGTCCATGCTGGAGTTCCTGCTCGCCATCGGCAGGGGCGGCACCCTCGTGGTCGTCCCGCCGGGCACCTACGGCGGTGAGGAGCTCGCCGAGCTGATCCGCCGCGAGCAGGCCACCCACGCCTTCATCACCCCGGCCGCGCTGTCCACCTTCGGACCGGCGGGCCTGGACTCGCTGCGCGTGCTGGTCGCCGGTGGTGAGGCCGTCCCGGCCGATCTGGTCGAGAAGTGGGCGGTGCCGATCGGAGAGGGGACGGAGTCGGATGGCACCATTCGTGCCTTCCACAACGGGTACGGCCCCACCGAGACCACGATCATGACCAACATCAGCGATGCGCTGGTGCCGGGCGATCTGGTCACCATCGGCGGCCCCATCCGGGGCATGCAGTCGCTGATCCTCGACAACCGCCTGCGCCCGGTTCCGGTGGGTGTCGCGGGTGAGCTGTACCTGTCGGGCATTCAGCTGGCGCGCGGCTACCACGCGCGGCCGGGCCTGACCGCCGACCGGTTCGTCGCCAACCCGTACGTGGCGGGCGAGCGCATGTACCGCACCGGTGACGTGGTGCGCTGGACCCCGGACGAAGCGCGGGGGGGCGGAGCGTTGGTCGAGTACGTCGGCCGTTCCGACTTCCAGGTCAAGGTGCGTGGTTTCCGCATCGAGCTGGGCGAGATCGACGCCGCATTGGCTTCGCACGAGTCCGTCGACTTCGCGGTCACCGTGGGCCACAAGAACGCCGCGGGCGCGACGTCGCTGGTGTCGTACGTGGTTGCCACACCGGGTCATTCGATCGACGTGGCGGCCGTGACGGCGCACGTCGAGGCGCGTCTCCCCGCGTACATGGTGCCGTCGGCGGTCATGGTCATCGACCGGGTGCCGCTGACGCCGGTCGGCAAGCTGGACCGCCGGGCGCTGCCCGAGCCGGTCTTCGCCACCGAGGTGGTCTTCCGCGCGCCGCGCAATGCCCTCGAGCACACCATCGCCGAGGTCTTCGCCGAGGTGCTGGGCCTGGAGCGGGTCGGTATCGACGACTCGTTTTTCGCCCTGGGCGGTGACTCCATCGTCTCCATCCAGCTGGTGTCGCGGGCCAAGGCGCGCGGGGTGGTGTTCAGCCCGCGCGACGTGTTCGAACAGCGCACGGTCTCCGGTCTGGCCGCCGTCGCGACGGTATCCATGGACGGCCGGGGCGATTCGACCCCGCAGCTGACCGAGCTGCCGGGCGGCGGCGTGGGCGTCATGCCGCTGACCCCTGTCGTGCGCTTCATGGCGGGCCGGCCGGGCGAGTTCGGCCGCTTCAACCAGACCATGGCGCTGGAGCTGCCGATCGGCATCGATCGCGCGGGCATCGCCGCCACCGTCGGCGCGGTCATCGACCGCCACGACATGCTGCGGGCGCGCCTGCGCCGGGTGCCGGACGCGGACTGGATCGTCGAAACCGCCGCTCCCGGGACGATCGACGCGGATGCGCTGATCGATCGCACCGAGTTCGACGCGAGCGTCACCGACGCTCAGCTGGTCGAGATCGCCACGGCCGCACTGGATGCCACCCTCGACAAGCTGGATCCGGCTGCGGGACAGGTCATCCGATTCGTGTGGCTGGAGCCGTCCGACGCCACGGCGAGCCGTGCATCGGGCACCGCTCGTGCCGGACGCCTCGTCGTCGCCGCGCACCACCTCGTGGTCGACGGCGTCACCTGGCGAATCCTGGTGCCGGACTTCGTCGCCGCCTGGGGTCAGCTGTCCGCCGGACAGACTCCCGAGCTGGTAGCGCCCGCCACCAGCATGCGCACCTGGGCGCACGCCCTCGAGCGTGAGGCCGCCACCGACGAGCGCGTCGCCGAACTCGAATTCTGGCGCACCGTCGTCGAGGGCCCGGACCCGCTGCTCACCGAGCGCCCCATGGATCCGGCCGTCGACGTCACCGCCACCATCGAGAAGCACCGCGTCGAGCTGTCGGCCGAGGCCACCAAGGCGCTGCTGACCACCGTCCCCGCGCTGTTCCACGGCGGTGTCAACGACGGTCTGCTGACCGCGCTCGCCTTGGCGGTGGCCAAGTTCCGCGCCGCCAAGGGACTGGGGGAGAAGGCCGGGGGGCAGGACACAACCCTCGTCCGCCTCGAGGGCCACGGCCGCGAGGAAGAGGTCGTGCCCGGTGCCGACCTGTCGCGCACGGTCGGCTGGTTCACCGCCATCTTCCCGGTGCGTTTCGATCTGTCCGGCATCGACGTGGACGCCGCCCTCAGCGGCGGGCCCGCCATGGGCCGGGCCATCAAGGCCGTCAAGGAGCAGCTGCTCGCGGTGCCGGACAAGGGCATCGGCTACGGCCTGCTGCGCTACATGAACTCCGACACCGCCTCGCAGCTGCCCAAGCAGCTGCCGGGCCAGGTCAGCTTCAACTACCTGGGCCGGGTCAACGACGGTGATGTGCCGGAGGCGCTGCGCGGCTTCGGCTGGATCCCGGCTCCCGAGCTGGCGGATCTGGCCGGCGCCTACGACGCCGACATGCCCGCCATGGCCCCGATCGACATCAACGCCATCGTGGTCGGGGAGAAGCTGACCGCCAATATCGGCTACCCGAGCACGCTGATCGGTGCGCAGGAGATCGCCGAATTCGCGGCGCTGTGGACCTCGGCGCTGGAAGCCGTTGCCCGGCATGCCGATTCCGCGCAGGCGGGCGGGCACACCCCGTCCGACTTCGGCCTGGTGCGCGTCACCCAGCGCGATATCGACGGCTGGGAGAAGCGGTACGGTGCGCTGAACCAGGTGTGGCCGCTGTCCGCGCTGCAGGCCGGTCTGCTGTTCCACGCGCAGCTGGCCGCCACCTCGGTCGACGTGTACACCGCGCAGGCGGTGCTCACCCTCGAGGGCCGCGTCGACGCCGACCGGCTGCGGTCGGCCGCGCAGGCGCTCATCGAACGCCACGAAATCCTGCGCACCGCCTACGTGAACGACGCGTCGGGTGTTCCGGTGCAGGTGGTCATCGACGGCGTGCAGGTGGCGTGGACCAACCACGACCTGACCGACATCGCCGACGAGGAAGCCCGCGCGGCACGCGCCGCGGAGATCATCGCCGCCGACCGGGTGCAGCGCTTCGACCTGACCGCGCCGCCGCTCATCCGCTACACGCTGGTGCGGACCGCCGCGAACAGCTACCAGCTGGCCGTGGCCAACCATCACATCCTGCTCGACGGCTGGTCCATGCCGCTGCTCATGCAGGACCTGCTGGTGCTGTACGCCACGCACTCCGACACCGCGGTGCTGCCGCCCGTGCGCTCCTACCGCTATTTCCTGGAATGGGTTGCGCAGCAGGACCGTCCGGCCTCGCTGGCGGCGTGGCAGCGGTCGCTGCACGGCGTCTCCGAGCCGACCCTGCTCACCCGCCCCGACGCGGGCCGCGAGATCACCGCCCTGTCCGGCGAGTACTTCTTCGACCTGGACGAGGCCGCGACCGCGCGCCTGACCGCGCTGGCCGCCGACCTCGGCGTCACCCCGAACACCGTGCTCCAGGTCGCCTGGGGCATCCTGCTCGGCCGCCTCACCGGCCGCGAGGACGTGCTCTTCGGTACCACGGTGTCCGGCCGACCGGCCCAGCTGTCGGGCGTCGAGTCCATGGTGGGTCTGTTCATCAACACCGTGCCGGTGCGGGTCGCCTTCGACCCGGCCGAGCCGGCGAGCGCGCTGCTCACCCGCACCCAGGGCGAGCAGGCCGATCTGCTCGACCACCACTACGTGGGCCTGGCCGACATCCAGACGGCGGCGGGCATCGGCGGGCTCTTCGACACCCTGGTCGTCTTCGAGTCCTATCCCGTGGACGCCGACGGCATCCGGTCCCAGGCCGCCGATATCGACGGCATGGCCGTCACCGGCCTGGACGCCGCGGACGCCACCCACTACCCGCTGACCCTCATCGCCCAGCTCGACACCCGCCTGCGCATCCGCGCCGGCTACCTGCGCGACCTGTTCGACGAGGACACCGTTCACCGCATCGCCGATCGCCTGGTGCGCGTGCTGACCGCCATCACCACGGAACCCGCTGCGGCCGTGGGCGATATCGAACTGCTGGACGCACCCGAACGCGAGCTGGTCGTCGAGCGCTGGAACGACACCGCCTTCGACGTCGAGGCCGTGCTCACCGATCGCTCCGCCTCCCCGCGCTTGGCGGCCGAGGCCGCGACCCTGGTCGCGATGTTCGAGGCGCAGGTGGAGCGGACGCCCGACGCGACCGCGCTCAGCTTCGAAGGGACGAGTCTGTCCTACGCGGAGTTCGCCGACCAGGTGCACCGCCTGGCGCGCTGGCTGGTCGAGCGCGGTGTCGGAGCGGAATCGTTCGTGGCCCTGGGCATGCGGCGTTCCATCGACCTGGTCGTCGGCATGTACGCCGTCACCGTCGCCGGTGCCGCCTACGTGCCGCTGGACCCGGATCACCCGGCCGAGCGCATCGAGTACATTCTCGAGACCGCCGACCCGGTGACCGTGCTGACTTCCGGCGAGGATCTGCCGATCGATACCGCGCAGGTCCGCATCGACATGCTGGAGCTGGCCAGCTACTCGGCCGCTCCGCTCACCGATGCGGATCGCCGTGCGCCGCTGCGGGAGTCGAACAACGCGTACGTGATCTTCACGTCCGGTTCGACCGGCCGCCCGAAGGGCGTGGCGGTGCCGCACTCGGCCATCGTCAACCGCCTGGTCTGGATGCAGGCGGCCTACGGGCTGACCGCCGACGACGTCGTCCTGCAGAAGACCCCGGCCACCTTCGACGTCTCGGTGTGGGAGTTCTTCTGGCCCTTGCAGATCGGCGCGACGCTGGTCGTGGCCAAGCCCGAAGGCCACCGCGACCCGGCGTATCTCGCGGATCTCATTGCCCGCGAGGGTGTGACGGTCACCCACTTCGTGCCGTCCATGCTCGCGGTGTTCGTGGCCGAGGAGGCCGCCGCGCGGTGCACCAGCCTGCGCAAGGTCTTCGCCTCCGGTGAGGCGCTGTCGCCCAAGCCCGCGCACAAGCTGCGTGAGCTCACGGGCGCGGAGCTGCACAACCTGTACGGTCCGACCGAGGCCGCGGTCGACGTCACCTTCCACCAGGTCGTGGACGCGGACGTCGATACCGTGCCGATCGGCCGCCCGGTGTTCAACACCGAGGTGTACGTGCTGGATTCGCGTCTGCGGCCGGTTCCGGTGGGTGTCGCGGGTGAGCTGTACCTGGCGGGCGATCAGCTCGCGACGGGGTATGTCGCGCGCCCGGACATCACGTCGGATCGCTTCGTGGCCAACCCCTTCGGGGACGGCGAGCGCATGTACCGCACCGGTGACCTGGTCACCTGGACCGCGGACGGCGAGCTGGAGTACATCGGCCGCACCGACTTCCAGGTCAAGCTGCGCGGTCTGCGCATCGAGCTCGGCGAGATCGAATCCGCGCTCACCGCACTGGATTCCATCGCGCAGTCGGTGGTCGTGGTGCGCAGCGACGTGCACACCGGCGATCAGCTGGTCGCCTATGTCATCCCGGCGGCGGACCACACCGTGGACGTCGAGAAGGTGCGCCTGGAGATCGGCGAGAGCCTGCCCGCGTACATGGTGCCGTCGGTCCTGATGGCGCTCGACGAGTTCCCGCTCAATGCCTCCGGCAAGCTGGACCGCAAGGCGCTGCCCGCGCCGGTGTTCGAGGCCGCGGTGTTCCGCGCGCCCGTCACTCCGGTCGAGCAGATCGTGTCCGGCGTGTTCGCCGAGATCCTCGGCCTGGAGCGGGTCGGCCTCGACGACGACTTCTTCGCGCTCGGCGGCAACTCGCTCATCGCCACCCAGGTGGCGGCGCGCCTGTCGGCCGCGCTGGACACCCACCTGGGTGTGCGCGAGATCTTCGAGGCGTCGACCGTGGCCGCCCTGGCGGCGCGCGCCGAAACCCATTCCGGCGCAGGCACTCGCCAGGCGCTGATCGCGCAGCAGCGGCCGGAGCGGCTGCCGCTGTCGCTGGCCCAGCAGCGGATGTGGTTCCTCAACCGGTTCGATCCCGAATCGGCCGTGGACAATATCCCGGCGGCCGTGCGCCTGTCGGGTCTGGTGGACCGCCAGGCCCTGCAGATCGCAGTCGCCGACGTGCTGGCGCGGCACGAGTCGCTGCGCACCCGGTACCCGGAGATCGATGAAGCGCGGGGAGGCGGAGCGCAGGCGTTCCAGGAGATCGTCCCCACCGCACAGGTCATTCCGGACCTGACTCCGGTCGAGGTCTCCGAAGCCGAACTGCCGCAGGCACTCTCGGAGCTGGTGCTGAGCGGCTTCGACGTCACCGTGGACGTGCCGTTCCGGGCCCGCCTGTTCGAGGTCAGCCCCACCGAACACGTGCTCGCGCTGGTGGTGCACCACATCTCGGCCGACGGCTTCTCCATGGGCCCGCTCACCCGGGATGTCATGACCGCCTACGGCGCTCGCGTCGAGGGCGGCGAGCCCGGCTGGCAGCCGCTGGAAGTCCAGTACGCGGACTACGCGCTGTGGCAGCGCGCGGTGCTCGGCGACGAGACCGACGCCGAATCCGTGATCTCCCAGCAGATCTCGTACTGGCGCGACTCGCTGCGCGGCCTGCCCGACCAGCTGGACCTGCCCGCCGACCGGCCGCGTCCGGCCGTCGCGTCGGGCCGCGGTGCGACGCACGTCTTCACCGTCGATGCCGACACCCACGCCAAGCTGACCGAACTGGCCCGCACCCGCGGCGCGACGCTGTTCATGGTCATGCACTCCGCCCTGGCGGCGCTGCTGTCGCGGCTCTCGGGTGAGGCGGACATCGCGATCGGCACCCCGGTCGCCGGTCGTGGTGAACGCGCCCTCGACGACCTCATCGGCATGTTCGTCAACACCCTGGTGCTGCGCACCGAGGTGGACGGCGGAGCCGGCTTCACCGAGCTCCTGGACACGGTGCGCGCCACCGACATCCAGGCCTTCGGCCACGCCGACCTGCCCTTCGAGCGCCTGGTCGAGATCCTCAACCCGGCCCGCTCGCAGGCGCGGCACCCGCTGTTCCAGGTCATGCTGTCGTTCCAGAACACCGGCATCACCGAACTGGAACTGCCCGGCCTGACCGTGAGCGCCGTCGATCTCCCGATCGACACCGCCAAGTTCGACCTGCAGCTGGTCCTCACCGAGCAGCTCGGCACCAGCGATGTCGTGGGCAACGGCCACGGTGCGACCCCCTCCGGCATCACCGCCGAACTCATCTACGCCACCGACCTGTTCGACGCGGCCACCATGGAGCGTTTCGCCGACCGGTTCGATCGGCTGCTGAAGGCCATTGCCGCGCAGCCGGAACGGGCCATCGGCGATATCGACCTGCTGGTCTCCGGCGAGCGCACCCGGGTGCTGCGCGACTGGAACCGCACCACCGCCGACGTCTACTCGGTGCTGGCGGAACTGACCTCGGGCACCCTCTCGGGCGAGACCACCGCCGAGGGCGAGATCGTGCGCAGCGCCTCCGGCGACGCGGGCGAGACCCTGGTCGCGCTGTTCGAGGCCCAGGCCGAGCGGACCCCCGCGGCGACCGCGGTCAGCTTCGAGGGGACAGGTCTGTCCTACGGTGAGTTCGCCGCACGGGTGCATCAGCTGGCACGCAAGCTCATCGAGGCCGGGGTCGGCCCGGAGAGCCTGGTGGGCTTGGGCATTCGCCGTTCGGTGGACCTGGTGGTCGCGATGTACGCGATCGTCGAGGCCGGTGGCGCGTACGTGCCGCTGGACCTGGACCAGCCCGCCGACCGCATCGACTACGTGCTCGAGGCCGCTGCTCCGGTGTGCGTGCTCACCACCGAGCGCGACGGGTTCACCCACCCGAGCGTGTCGGTGCTGGCCGTGGACGGCGTTGACCTGTCGGGCTACTCCGACGCGCCGCTGACCGACGCGGATCGCAGTGCGCCGCTGCGGGCTTCGAATACCGCCTACGTCATCTTCACCTCGGGTTCGACCGGTCGCCCGAAGGGTGTGGCGGTGCCGCACTCGGCGATCGTCAACCGCCTGGTGTGGATGCAGGCCGAGTACGGCCTGACCGCCGCCGACGTGGTGCTGCAGAAGACTCCGGCCACCTTCGACGTGTCGGTGTGGGAGTTCTTCTGGCCCTTGCAGATCGGCGCGACGCTGATCGTGGCCAAACCCGACGGGCACCGGGATCCGGTGTACCTGGCCGAGACCATTGCCCGCGCGGGCGTCACGACCGCGCACTTCGTGCCGTCGATGCTGGCCGTGTTCGTCTCGGAACCGGCCGCCGCGGACTGCACGAGCCTGCGCCTGGTCTTCGCCTCCGGTGAGGCGCTGCCCGCGACCACCGCCCAGCAGCTGCGCCGGGTCACCGGCGCCGCCCTGCACAACCTGTACGGCCCGACCGAAGCGGCCGTCGACGTCACCTATCACCAGGTCACCGACGCCGACACCGAGACCGTGCCGATCGGCCGCCCGGTGTTCAACACCCAGGTGTACGTGCTGGATTCGCGCCTGCACCCGGTCGCGCCCGGCATGGCGGGCGAGCTCTACCTGGCCGGCGTGCAGCTGGCGCGCGGCTACGTGGCGCGCCCCGACCTGTCGTCGGATCGCTTCGTGGCCAACCCGTTCACGCCGGGCAAGCGCATGTACCGCACCGGTGACCTGGTCACCTGGACCGCGGACGGCGAGCTGGAGTACATCGGCCGCACCGACTTCCAGGTCAAGCTGCGCGGTCTGCGCATCGAGCTCGGCGAGATCGAATCCGCGCTGACCGCCCACGAGTCGGTCGCCCAGGCCGTCGTGGTGCTGCGTTCGGATGCCCGCACCGGTGACCAGCTGGTCGCGTACGTGGTTCCGGCGCAATCGGCTTCGACCGAACCGGTCGCGCTCGGCGCGGACGCCCTCGACGTGGAGGCCGTGCGTGAGCACCTGGCCGCGCAGCTGCCGTCCTACATGGTCCCCGCCGCCTTCGTGGCCCTGGGCGCGTTCCCGCTCAGTGCCAACGGCAAGCTGGATCGCCGCGCACTGCCCGAGCCGGAGTTCGCCGCCCGCGAATTCCGGTCCGCCGCAACGCGTGCCGAGGAGATCGTGGCCGGCGTCTTCGCCGAGGTGCTCGGACTCGAGAACCCGGTCGGCGCGGACGACGACTTCTTCGAGCTGGGCGGCAACTCGCTGATCGCCACCCAGGTCGTGGCGCGACTGGGCGCGGCGCTCGACACCCGCATCCCCGTCCGCACCCTGTTCGACGCCCCGAGCGTGGCCGCCCTGGCCGCGCGCGTGGAAACGCAGGCGGGCATCGGTGGCCGCCGTGCGCTGGTGGCCCAGGCCCGGCCGGACGAGATCCCGCTGTCGCTGGCCCAGCAGCGCATGTGGTTCCTCAACCGCTTCGACACCGCCTCGGCCGTCAACAACATCCCGCTCGCGGTGCGCCTGACCGGCGACCTCGATGTGGACGCCCTGCTGGCCGCCGTCGGCGACGTGCTGGAGCGGCACGAGGTGCTGCGCACCGTCTACCCGGAGAACGCGGAAGGCCGTGGCGTGCAGGTCATCCTGCCCGCCGACCAGGTCCGCCTGGACTCGGCCGCCAATGCCGGCATCCACGGCGGCGGCACCGGCCTGGCCCCGGTCGAGGTGGCCGAGGCCGACCTGCGCGAGCGCATCGCCGAGCTGGTCCTCAGCGGCTTCGACGTGACCGCCGCGGCCCCCGTGCGCGCCGGACTGTTCCGGGTCTCGGATGCCGGACAGCCCACGCACGTACTGGTTTTCGTGGTGCACCACATCTCCGGCGACGGCTGGTCGGTGCGCCCGCTGGCTCGCGACGTCATGGTCGCCTACGCGGCCCGCGCCACCGGTGAAGCGCCGCACTGGGCGCCGCTGCCGGTGCAGTACGCCGACTTCGCGCTGTGGCAGCGCGAAACCCTCGGCGACGAGGACGACGCGGACTCGCTGATCGCCCAGCAGGTCTCCTACTGGAGCAGTGAACTGGCCGGGCTGCCCGACCAGATCGACCTGCCCACGGATCGCCCGCGCCCCGCGGTGGCATCCAATGCCGGTGGGGTGCACGAGTTCTCGATCGACGTCGACCTGCTGGCCGGGCTCAACGGCCTGGCCCGTGAGCACGGCGCCTCGCTGTTCATGGTCGTGCACGCGGCCTTCGCGGCCCTGCTGGCGCGCCTGTCCGGCGGCGACGACATCGCCATCGGCACCGCGGTCGCGGGCCGTGGCGAGCAGGTGCTCGACGACGCCATCGGCATGTTCGTCAACACCCTGGTGCTGCGCACGGCCGTCGACTCGGGGGAGAAGTTCGCCGAGCTGCTGGCCCGCACCAAGGACACCGACCTGGCCGCCTTCGGCCACGCCGACCTGCCCTTCGAGCGCCTGGTCGAGATCCTCAACCCGGCCCGCTCGCAGGCGCGGCACCCGCTGTTCCAGGTCATGCTGTCGTTCCAGAACACCGGCGCGGCGACCTTCGCCCTGCCCGGGCTGGAAGTGGCCGGTGTGCCGCTGGACGTGGTCACCGCCAAGTTCGACCTGCACCTCAACCTGGCCGAGCGGGCCGACGGCGACGGCATGACCGCCGAATTCGCCTACGCCACCGACATGTTCGACCCGGCCACCATCGCCGCCTTCGGCGAGCGCCTGCTGCGCATACTGTCGGCCGTGGTCGCCGAGCCGACCGCACTGGTCGGCGATATCGAGTTGCTGGACGCGGCCGAGCGCCGCCAGGTGCTGCGCACCTGGAACGCCACCGAGTACGACGTCGAGCGCGTCGCCCTGGGCGGCAAGAAGATCGACGCCGAGGTCACCCTCGCGTCGATGTTCCAGACCCAGCTGAAGCAGACCCCCGACCTCACCGCGCTGGTGTTCGAGGGGACGAGTCTGTCCTACGGCGAGTTCGCGTCTCGCGTGCACAAGCTGGCCCGCCACCTCATCGCCGAGGGCGTCGGACCGGACACCTATGTGGCCCTGGGCATGCGCCGCTCCTTCGAGCTGCTGGTCGGCATGTACGCCGTCACCGTCGCCGGTGGCGCGTACGTGCCGCTGGACCCGGACCACCCGGCCGAGCGCAACCAGTACGTGCTCGACACCGCCCAGCCGGTGTGCGTGCTCAGCACCCGCGGGGACCGGTTCGAAACCACCACGCGCACCCTGCTGATCGACGAGCTGGACCTGTCGGACTACTCCGACGCCCCGATCACCGACGCCGACCGGACCGCCCCGCTGCGCGGCGACAATGTCGCGTACGTGATCTTCACGTCCGGTTCGACCGGCCGTCCGAAGGGCGTGGCGGTGAGCCACACCGCCATCGTCAACCGCCTGGTGTGGATGCAGACCGAGTACGGCCTGTTCGACGACGATGTCGTGCTGCAGAAGACCCCGGCCACCTTCGACGTGTCGGTGTGGGAGTTCTTCTGGCCCCTGCAGATCGGCGCTGCCCTGGTCATCGCCAAGCCGGACGGCCACCGCGATCCGGGCTACCTGGCCGACCTGATCATCGAGACCGGTGTCACCACCGCGCACTTCGTGCCGTCGATGATGTCGGTGTTCGTGGCGGAGGAGAAGGCCGCCGAATGTGTTTCGCTGCAGCAGGTCTTCGCCTCCGGTGAGGCGCTGCCCGCGCCGACCGCGCAGAAGCTGCGCGAGCTCACCGGTGCGCGGCTGCACAACCTGTACGGCCCGACCGAAGCGGCCGTCGACGTCACCTACCACGAGGTGGAGGACACCGACACGCTGTCGGTGCCGATCGGCGCGCCGGTCTTCAACACCCGTGTGTACGTGCTGGATTCGCGCCTGCACCCGGTCGCCCCGGGTGTCGCGGGTGAGCTGTACCTGTCGGGCGTCCAGCTGGCGCGCGGCTACGTCGCCCGTCCGGAGCTGACCGCCGATCGCTTCGTCGCGGACCCGTTCCACGACGGCGAGCGCATGTACCGCACCGGCGACCTCGTCAAGTGGACCGGTCGCGAAGCGCGGGGAGGCGGAGCGGAGCTGGAGTACCTGGGCCGCACCGACTTCCAGGTGAAGCTGCGCGGTCTGCGCATCGAGCTCGGCGAGATCGAGTCCGCGCTCACCGCCATCGATGCCATCGCCCAGTCGGTGGTCGTGGTCCGCAGCGACGAGCGGCTCGGCGAGCAGCTGGTCGGCTATGTCATCCCGACCGCCGGCCACAGCGTCGACCTCGACGCCGTGCGCGCCGAACTCCAGGACGGCCTGCCCGGCTACATGGTTCCGACCGCCTTCGTGGTGCTGGACGCCTTCCCGCTCAATGCCTCCGGCAAGCTGGATCGCAAGCAGCTGCCCGCGCCGGTGTTCGAGGCCAAGGTCTTCCGCGCCCCGTCCACCCCGATCGAGGAGATCGTGGCGGGCACCTTCTCCGACGTGCTCGGCGCCGGACGGGTCGGCCTGGACGACGACTTCTTCGAGCTCGGCGGCAACTCGCTGATCGCCACCCAGGTCACCGCTCGCCTCGGCGCGGCCCTGGACACCCAGCTCGCGGTGCGCGATCTGTTCGAGGCGTCCACGGTCGCGGCGCTGGCCGCGCGGGTGGAGCGCAATGCCGGTTCCGGGGCGCGTCCGCGCCTGATCCCCGGTGAGCGTCCCGCGCACCTGCCGCTGTCCCCGGCGCAGCAGCGCTACTGGTTCCTCAACCAGTTCGACACCAGCACTTCGGCGGTCGACAACATTCCGCTGGCGGTGCGCTTCACCGGCGCCCTGGACCTGTACGCCATGAAGCAGGCCATCGGCGATGTGATCGCCCGCCACGAGGTGCTGCGCACGGTGTACCCGCAAGCGCCGGGAGGTGGAGCGTCGGCGGAGGGTCCGCACCAGGTAGTGCTGCCCGCCTCGCAGACCGATCTGTCGCTGGTGCCGGAGGAGGTGACCGAGGGCGAACTGCTCGGCAAGGTCATCGAATTCGCCATGACCACCTTCGACGTCACCGTCGAGGTGCCGCTCGCCGTCAAGATGTTCCGCATCGCGGACAGTGAGACCACCCAGCACGTGCTGGCCTTCACCGTCCACCACGTCTCCGCCGACGGCTCCTCCATGGGCCCGATGGCGCGCGACATCATGGCCGCCTACGTGGCCCGGGTGAACGGCGATGTGCCGCAGTGGGCTCCGCTGCCGGTGCAGTACGCCGACTACGCGCTGTGGCAGCGTGAGGTGCTCGGCCGTGAGGACGACGCGGAATCGCTTGCCGCCAAGCAGGTCTCGTACTGGACCCGCGCCCTGGCCGGGCTGCCGGACCAGCTGGAGCTGCCCACCGACCGGCCGCGTCCCCCGGCGCAGTCGTTCCACGGCAAGGCGCTGCGTTTCGATATCGACGCCGAGCGCCACGCCAAGCTGCACGAGCTGGCGCGGGCCAGCAACGCCTCGCTGTTCATGGTCGTGCACGCCGCGCTGGCGGTGCTGCTGGCCCGCCTGTCCGGTACCGACGACATCGCGGTCGGCACCCCGATCGCGGGCCGCGGTGAACGCGAACTCGACGACATGATCGGCATGTTCGTGAACACCCTGGTGTTCCGGACGCAGGTCGACGGCGCCGCGAGCTTCGCCGACCTGCTCTCCGAGGTGCGCGAGCGCGACCTGGAGGCCTTCGCCAACGCCGACGTGCCGTTCGAGCGCCTGGTCGAGGTGCTCAACCCGGTCCGTTCCACCGCGCGCAACCCGTTGTTCCAGGTGGGTCTGTCGTTCCAGAACCTGGCCGAGACCGCCTTCGAGCTGCCGGGCCTGCACGTGGCCGCGGTCGAATTCGACTCGCAGCTGGCCAAGACCGACCTGCACGTCACGCTCTACGACCGGTACACCGAGGACGGCACCCCGGCCGAGATCCTCACCGAATTCGGTTACGCCACCGACCTGTTCGACGAATCGACCGTGCGGTCCTTCGCCGACCGGTTCGTGCGGGTGCTGGACGCCATCCTGGCCGACACCACCGTCGCGGTCGGCGACCTCGACCTGCTGGACGAGGACGAGAACGCGCGAATCCTGCAGCGGTGGAACAACACCGCGCAGGACGTGGAGTCGGTCATGGACGGCGGTTCCGAGGCCACCCTGGTCTCGCTGCTCGACCGGGCGGTGTCCGACGACCCGAAGGCCGTGGCCATCGTCGCCGACACCGCCGAGGGCACCGAGCAGCTGACCTACGCCGAGCTCGACGCCCGCGTGAACCAGCTCGCCCGCGAGCTCATCGCGCGCGGCATCGGCGCGGAAGACCGGGTGGCCCTGGCCATTCGGCGGTCCACCGACCTGGTGGTCGCCATGTACGCGGTCGCCAAGTCCGGTGCCGCCTACGTGCCGATCGATCCGGATCAGCCCGCCGAGCGCGTCGGCTACATCCTGGAGACGGCCGCGCCCAAGGCCGTACTCACCACGGCCGCAGTCGGTTTCGAATCCGAGCTGGCCGAGGTGCTGCGCATCGACGAGCTGGACCTGTCCGGCCACTCGGCCAAGCCGATCGCGGCCGCCGAGCGGGTGCGCGAGCTGACGGCCTCGAACACCGCGTATGTCATCTTCACCTCCGGTTCCACCGGCCGTCCCAAGGGTGTGGCGCTGCCGCACGGCGCGGTCGTGAACCAGTTGCTGTGGAAGGTCACCGAATTCGGCCTCGACCCGGCCGACGCGGTACTGCTCAAGACCGCCGCCACCTTCGACCTCTCGGTCTGGGAGTTCTGGTCCGCCGCCGCCTGCGGTGGCCGCATGGTCATCGCGGCGCCGGACGGCCACAAGGACCCGGCGTACCTGAACGAGCTCATGGCCCGCGAATGGGTGACCACCCTGCACGTGGTGCCGTCCATGCTGGACGCGCTGCTCGCCGACGGGCTGCCGGATTCGCTGTGGCGCATCCTGGCCATCGGTGAGGCGCTGCCCGGCCCGCTGGCGCAGCGCGTGCTGCGGGAGCGGCCGCGCACCGAGCTGTTCAACCTGTACGGCCCGACCGAGGCCGCGGTGTCGATCACCAACCACCGGGTCACCGCCCGCGACGAGCTGTCGGTGTCCATCGGCTCGCCCGAGTGGAACTCCCAGGTGTACGTGCTGGATGCACGCCTGCGGCCGGTGCCGGTGGGCGTCTCCGGCGAGCTGTACCTGGCCGGCGCGCAGCTGGCGCGCGGCTACCACGGCCGCCCGGACCTCACCTCCGACCGGTTCGTGGCGAATCCGTTCGCCGGCAACGGTTCCCGCATGTACCGCACCGGTGACCTGGTGGCCTGGCAGGAGAACGGGGAGCTGGAGTACCGGGGCCGCACCGACTTCCAGGTGAAGATCCGCGGTTTCCGCATCGAGCTCGGCGATATCGAATCCGCGCTGCTGCGCCTGGATTCCGTCGCCTCGGCGGCCGTGGTCGCGCACACCGATCCGGTGCTCGGCGACCGCCTGGTGGCCTACATCGTCGGCAGCGACGGCGACCCCGACAAGCAGCAGCTGCAGTCGGCGCTGGCCGCCGAACTGCCGTCGTACATGATCCCGTCGGTCTTCATGCCGCTGACCGCGTTGCCGCTCAACGCCAACGGCAAGCTGGACCGTAAGGAGCTGCCGCAGCCCACCTTCGAGAAGGCGGTCTTCCGCGCCCCCGTCAGCCCGATCGAGCAGATCGTGGCGGGCGTGTTCGCGGAGGTGCTGCGCGTCGAATCCGGCCGCATCGGCCTGGACGACGACTTCTTCGCGTGGGGCGGCAACTCGCTGCTCGCCACCCAGGTGGCCGCGCGCCTCGGCGAGGCGCTCAACACCCGGGTGCCGGTGCGACTGCTGTTCGAGGCGTCCACGGTGGCCGCGCTCGCGGCCCGCGTGGAACGCGACGCCGGCGCGGGCGGCCGCAAGGCGCTCACCGCCGGACCGCGGCCGGACAACATTCCGCTGTCGCTGGCCCAGCAGCGCATGTGGTTCCTCAACCGCTTCGACACCGCCTCGGCCGCCTACAACGTGCCGGTCGCGGTGCGGCTGTCGGGCCTGCTGGACGAGGACGCGCTGCGTGCCGCCATCGCGGATGTGGTTGCCCGCCACGAGATCCTGCGGACCATCTACCCGCAGACCGAGGACGGGCCGGTGCAGGTCATCCTGCCGCCGGCGCAGGCCGTGCCGGAGCTCGAGGTGCGCACCGTCACCGCCGACGAGGTGGTGGGCGCGGTGGTCGAGCTGACCTCCACCGCCTTCGACGTGACCGCCGAGGTGCCGATCAAGGTGGCGCTGTTCAAGATCGAGGGTGAGGTCCCGGCTCCCGCGGCCGAGTCCGGTCCCGCGACGCGCGGGCCGTCGGAGGCGGCGGCGCACGCGGCGGCCTACACCTTCGACTTCGCCGATATCGAGCCCACCGGCCAGTTCCCGGTCGTGGACCCGGACGGCCCCGCGCCCGCGGAATACGTACTGGCCCTGGTCATCCACCACATCTCCGGTGACGGTTCCTCGGTGGCCCCGCTGACCCGCGACCTGATGACCGCCTACGCGGCGCGCTCCATCAAGCAGAAGCCGGGCTGGACCCCGCTGGCGGTGCAGTACGCGGACTACTCCATCTGGCAGCGCGAATTGCTGGGCAGCGAGGACGATCCGGAATCGCTGGCGTCGAAGCAGGTCGCCTACTGGTCGCAGGCGCTCGCCGGCCTGCCGGATCAGCTGGACCTCCCGGCCGACCGGCCGCGCCCGGCGGTGCAGACCTTCGCGGGCGGCAAGATCGACATCCGCATCGACGCCGAATTGCACGCGGCGCTGGTCGAATTGGCCCGCACCGAGGGCGCGACGCTGTTCATGGTCGTGCACACCGCGCTCGCGGTACTGCTCTCGCGCCTGTCGGGCTCCGACGACATCGCCATCGGCACCCCGATGGCCGGTCGTGGCGAGGCCGTCCTGGACGACCTCATCGGTATGTTCGTCAACACCCTGGTGTTCCGCACCGTGGTCGACGGCGGGCAGCCGTTCGCCGAGCTGCTGGCGCGCCAGCGCGAGACCGACATCCAGGCCTACGCCAATGCCGACGTGCCGTTCGAGCGCCTGGTCGAGGTGCTCAACCCGGCCCGCTCGACAGCGCGGCACCCGCTGTTCCAGGTGGGTCTGTCCTTCCAGAACCTGACCCGCTCCACCCTGGAACTGCCGGGCCTGAGCGTGTCCGGCCTGGACGTCGACACCGAGCTGTCGCAGTTCGACCTGCACCTGATCGTCTCCGACATCTACGGCGACGACGGTGCGGCCCAGGGCATCACCGGCATCCTGACCTACGCCACCGATATCTTCGACCGGGACACCGTGCACGGCTTCGCGGATCGGTTCGTGCACCTGCTGCGCGAGATCGTGAGCGCACCCCGCACCGCGGTCGGCGAGATCGAGCTGCTGGCCGGGGCCGAGCGGACCGAGATCCTGGAGCGGCGCAATGCCACCGCGCACCAGGTGGATTCGGCCGCGACGCTGGTGTCCATGCTCGATGCGACGGTGGCGGCCAAGCCGACCGCCATCGCGCTGATCGGACCGGACAGCGAGACGCTGACCTACGCCGAACTCGGCGCCCGGGTCAACGGCCTTGCCCGCCACCTGATCTCGCTGGGCGTGGGCCCGGAGGCCCGGGTCGCGCTGGCGCTGCGGCGCTCCGTCGACCTGGTCGTGGCCATGTACGCGGTCTCGGTCGCCGGTGGCGCGTACGTGCCGGTGGACCCGGACCAGCCGGCCGAGCGGACCGGGTACATCCTGGAAACCGCCGCGCCGGTGTGTGTGCTGACCAATGCCGCGGCCGAGTTCACGACCGAAATCGCGCCGCTGGTGCGGATGGACGAGCTCACCCTGTCGGGTGCGAACCTCGGCCCGGTCACCGATGCCGAGCGAGTCGCCCCGCTGCGGCCCGAGCACACCGCCTACGTCATCTTCACCTCCGGTTCCACCGGTCGCCCGAAGGGCGTGGCGCTGCCGCACGCGGCCATCGCCAACCAGTTGCAGTGGAAGAGCGCGGAATTCGAGCTCGGCGCGGACGACGCGGTGCTGCTCAAGACCGCCGCCACCTTCGACCTCTCGGTCTGGGAGTTCTGGTCGGCCGCCGTGTCCGGTGGCCGCCTGGTGATCGCGGCGGCCGACGGGCACCGGGATCCGGCGTACCTCAACGAGCTGATGGCGCGCGAGCGGGTCACCACCCTGCACGTGGTGCCGTCCATGCTGGACGCGCTGCTCACCGCGGCCGACGGGACGCTGAACGATTCACTGCGGCGGGTCCTCGCCATCGGTGAGGCGCTGCCCGCGACAGTCGCGCAGCGCTTCCGGGCGTCGAACCGGCAAACTCGACTGTTCAACCTGTACGGCCCGACCGAGGCCGCGGTGTCCATCACCAGCCACCTGGTCACCGACACCGACCGGGGTTCGGTGTCCATCGGTGCGCCGGAATGGAATTCGCGGGTCTACGTGCTCGACGCGCGCCTGAACCCGGTGCCCGACGGCGTCTCCGGCGAGCTCTACCTCGCCGGCGCGCAGCTGGCTCGCGGTTACTTCGCGCGTCCGGATCTGACCGCGGATCGCTTCGTGGCCAACCCGTTCGCCGTCGGCGAGCGCATGTACCGCACCGGTGACCTCGTCGCCTGGTCCGGCAACGGCGAGCTGGAGTACCGGGGCCGCACCGACTTCCAGGTGAAGATCCGTGGTTTCCGTATCGAGCTCGGCGAGATCGAGGCGGCGCTGCTGGCGCTGCCGGAGATCGCCCAGACCGCGGTGCTGGCCAAGCAGGACGCCAAGACGGGTGACCGCCTGGTGGCCTACCTGGTGCCGTCGGGCTCGGGTGTCGATGTGCCGCTGGTGAAGTCGGCGCTGTCGGCGGCGCTGCCGTCGTACATGGTGCCGTCGGCCTTCGTGGTGCTGGACGCCCTGCCGCTCAATGTGAACGGCAAGCTGGACCGGAAGGCGCTGCCGGAGCCCGAGTTCGAGACCACCGCCTTCCGGGCGCCGTCCACCCCGATCGAGGAGATCGTGGCGGGCGTCATCGCGGAGGTCCTCGGCGCCGAGCGCGTGGGCGCGGACGACGACTTCTTCGCCCTCGGCGGCAACTCGCTGCTCGCCACCCAGGTCGCCGCGCGGATCGGCGCGGCCCTGGACGCGCGGGTGCCGGTGCGCGCGGTGTTCGAGGCGTCGACCGTCGCCGGGCTGGCCGCCAAGGTCGAGCAGCACGCCGGCGCGGGAGACCGCAAGGCGCTCACGGCCGCACCGCGGCCCGACAATGTGCCGCTGTCGCTGGCACAGCAGCGCATGTGGTTCCTCAACCAGTTCGACACCGCGTCGGCCGCCTACAACGTCCCCGTGGCGGTGCGCCTGACCGGTGCGCTGGATGTGCAGGCGCTGCAGCAGGCCGTCGCCGACGTGATCGGCCGCCACGAGACGCTGCGCACCGTCTACCCGCAGGTGGACGGCGCGGCCGCGCAGGTGATCGTGCCAGTGGCGCAGGCGGTTCCGGATCTGACGCCGGTCGTCGTTTCGGCCGAGTCGGTGACCGAGCGGATCGCCGCGCTGGTCACCACCGGCTTCGACGTGACCGCGGAAGTGCCGTTGCACGCCAAGCTGTTCCGCGTCGACGGTGCCGAAACGGAGTCCATCGACGGCACCGCCGTCGAGCACGTGCTCGTCTTCGTCACCCACCACATCGCCGCCGACGGCTGGTCCATGGGCCCGCTCACCCGCGACGTCATGGTGGCCTACGCCGCCCGCGCCGCCGGTGTCGCGCCGGGCTGGGCGCCGCTGCCCGTGCAGTACGCGGACTTCTCGATCTGGCAGCGCGAGGTGCTCGGCTCCGAGGACGACGCGACCAGCCTGATCGCCGCGCAGGCCGAATTCTGGCGCACCGCACTGGCGGATCTGCCCGACGAGCTGAACCTGCCCTCGGATCGCCCGCGCCCCACCGCGCAGTCCTTCCGCGGCGGCCGGGTGCTGTTCCCGATCGGCAAGGACCTGCACCGCGGACTCCAGCAGATCGCGCGCACCAACAACGCGACCATGTTCATGGTCGTGCACACCGCCCTCGCGGTGTTCCTGGCGCGCCTGTCCGGCACCTCCGACATCGCCATCGGCGCGCCCATCGCGGGCCGCGGCGAGGCCGAGCTGGACAACCTGATCGGCATGTTCGTCAACACCCTGGTGCTGCGCACCGAGGTGAGCGGACAGGCCGGCTTCACCGAGCTGCTGGCCAAGGCCAAGGACAGTGACCTGCAGGCGTTCGCGCACGCGGACATTCCGTTCGAGCGGCTCGTCGAGCTGCTCAACCCGGAGCGGTCCACCGCGCGGCACCCGCTGTTCCAGGTGGCGCTGTCGTTCGAGAACCTGCCCGACAGCTCCTTCGAGCTGCCCGCGCTGCGGGCCGCGGCGGTCGACTTCGAGAACGAGATCGCCAAGTTCGACCTCATGCTCACCCTGACCGAGGCTCCGGCCGACGCGGACGCGGGCATGTACGCCGAATTCGGTTACGCCCGTGACCTGTTCGACCAGGAGACGGTGGAGGGCTTCGCGCAGCGGTTCCTCCGCCTGCTCGGCGAGATCATCGCCGCGCCGCGCACCGCGGTCGGCGACCTGGAGATCCTGGCCGCCGACGAGCGCGCCGACCTGATCTCCCGCACGGGCGGTCCGGCCATCGAGCCGCGCGTGCTGCCCGAGCTGCTGGCCGAGGCCGTCGCCAACAACCCGGTCGGCGAGGCGGTCGTGTTCCAGGGCCAGGCCCTGGGCTACGCCGAACTCGACGCGGCCTCCTCGCGCCTGGCGCGCGTGCTCATCGAGCGCGGCGCCGGACCGGAAACCCGTGTCGCCGTGGCCATCCGGCGCTCCTTCGAATCGGTGCTGGCCATCTGGGCCGTCGCCAAGTCGGGTGCGGCCTTCGTGCCGGTCGATCCGTCCTACCCGGCGGACCGCATCGCGCACATGGTCAACGACTCCGGCGCGGTGCTCGGCCTCACGGTCGACGCCGAGCTCGAGGGGCTGCCGCCGGTCAAGAGCCTGGCGGGCTGGATCTCGCTCGACGATCCCATGGTGCAGGCCGAGATCGCCTCGCACTTCGCCGAACCCGTCACCGACGCGGAGCGGTGGGCGCCGGTCCGGCCGGACCACGTGGCCTACGTGATCTACACCTCGGGTACCACGGGCATGCCGAAGGGCGTCGTGGTGACGCACTCCGGTCTGGCCAACTTCGCGACCGAGCAGATCGTGCGCTACCACCTCGACTCCGGCTCGCGGGCACTGCATTTCGCGTCGCCGTCGTTCGACGCGTCGGTGCTGGAGTACCTGCTCGCCATCGGCGCGGGCGGCACCCTCGTGGTGGTCCCGCCGGGCGTCTACGGCGGCGAGGAACTGGCCGAGCTGATCAAGCGCGAGCGGGCCACGCACGCCTTCATCACCCCGGCCGCGCTCGCCACCCTCGACCCGAAGGGGCTGGACTCGCTGCGGGTGCTGGTCGCCGGTGGTGAGGCCGTGCCGGCCGATCTGGTCGAGAAGTGGGCGATTCCGTTGGAGAACCGCACGATTCGTGCGTTCCACAACGGCTACGGCCCCACCGAGACCACGATCATGACCAACATCAGCGATGCGCTGGTGCCGGGCGATCTGGTCACCATCGGCGGTCCGATCCGCGGCATGCAGGCCCTGATCCTGGACGCGCGCCTGCGTCCGGTGCCGGTGGGCGTCGCGGGTGAGCTGTACCTGTCGGGTATCCAGCTCTCGCGCGGCTACCACGACCGCCCGGGCCTGTCGGCCGAGCGGTTCGTCGCCAACCCGTTCGTGGCCGGCGAGCGCATGTACCGCTCCGGTGACGTGGTCCGCTGGACACCCACCGGCGAGGTGGAGTACGTGGGCCGCAACGACTTCCAGGTGAAGGTGCGCGGCTTCCGCATCGAGCTCGGTGAGATCGACGCCGCGCTGGCCTCGCACGAGACGGTCGACTTCGCGGTCACGGTCGGTCACAAGACCGACGCCGGGGCCACCATCCTGGCGGCCTACGTGCTGCCGGTGGCGGGCCGGACCATCGACATCCCGGCGCTGACCGAGCATGTCGCGGGCCGCCTGCCGGAATACATGGTGCCGACGGCGATCACGATCCTGGACGCCATCCCGCTGACCCCGGTCGGCAAGCTGGATCGCCGGGCGCTGCCCGAGCCGGTGTTCACCGCGCGGGACTTCCGCGCGCCGGTCACCGAACTGGAAGCGACCATCGCCGAGGTCTTCGCCGACGTGCTCGGCGTCGAGCAGGTGGGTGCGGACGACTCGTTCTTCGCGCTCGGCGGCGACTCGATCCTGTCCATCCAGCTGGTCTCGCGGGCCAAGGCGCGCGGCATCGTGTTCTCGCCGCGCGACGTGTTCGAGAAGCGGACCGTCGCCGGACTGGCCGAGGTCGCCACGCTGGGCGGGGATACCGCACAGGAGAAGCTGGCGGAACTGCCGGGCGGCGGGGTCGGCGACATTCCGCTGACGCCGATCATGCACGCGATCCTGTCGAGTGGGTCGTCCTACGAACGGTTCTCGCAGACCATGCCGCTGCGACTGCCGGACGGCATCACGCGGACGGTGCTGGTCGGGGCCATCGGCGCGCTGTTCGACCACCACGATGTGCTGCGGTCGCGACTCCTCGGAAACGCCACGGAGGGCTTCGAATTCGAGGCGCTGCCGCGCGGGGCCGTCGACGTCGACGCGCTGGTGCGCCGGGTCGAGCTGGCCGCGGACATCTCCGACGAGGAGCTGACCCGGGTCGGCAGCATCGAATTCGATGCGGCGCTGGGCCGTCTGGATCCGGCGAATGCCGCCATGGTGCAGTTCGTCTGGTTCGCCTTCGCCCCCGAGGGTTCCGACGAGGCACGCGTTCGCCGGGACGTGCTGCTCATCGTCGCGCACCACATGGTGGTCGACGGCGTCTCCTGGCGCATCCTGATTCCGGACCTGGGCCTGGCCTGGTCCCAGGTGGCGTTCGAGCAGCCGCTGGCGCTGCCCGAGACCGGCACCTCCATGCGGCGCTGGGCGCACGCCCTGGTCGAGGAGTCGCGCAGCGAGGCGCGGGTCGCGGAACTGCCGTTCTGGCAGCGGGTTACCGAGACTCCGGATCCGCTGCTCGGGTCGCGGGCGTTCGACCCGAAGGTCGACACCTTCGCCACCGTCGAGCGGATCGAGGTCACGGTGCCGGCATCGGTCACCGAGGCCGTGCTGACCGCCGTCCCGGGCCTGTACCGGGGTGGCGTCAACGACGGTCTGCTGTCGGCGCTGGCCCTGGCGGTCGCGCGCTGGCGCGGGGAGGCCACCGGCGGTTCGGCGTTGATCAAGCTCGAGGGCCACGGCCGTGAAGAGGAGATCGTTCCGGGCGCGGATCTTTCGCGCACGGTCGGCTGGTTCACCGCCGCCTTCCCGGTGCGACTGGACCTGAACGACGCGGATCTCGCCGATGCCTTCGAGGGCGGAAACGCCCTGGGCGACATCGTGAAATCGGTCAAGGAACAGCTGCTGGCGCTGCCCGACAAGGGTCTGGGCTGGGGTCTGCTGCGCTACCTCAACCCCGAAACCGCCACGCAGCTGCGCGATGTCGGCCAGATCAGCTTCAACTACCTGGGCCGGATGTCCGCGGGCGAGGTGCCCGAGGGCATGGCCGAACTGGGCTGGGTGCCGGTCGACGACCTGGGCCGCCTCGACGGCGACATGGACGCCGACATGCCCGCCAACGCCACCCTCGACATCAACGCCATCGTCACCGACGGCGCGGACGGCCCGGAGCTGGGCGCGGCCTTCTCCTACCCGAGTGGGCTGCTCGAGCGCGAACGGGTGCAGGAGTTCGCCGACCTGTTCGTGGCGGCGCTGACCGCGCTGGCCGCGCACGCCAAGCGGCCGGAGGCGGGCGGCTTCACGCCGTCCGACCTGCCGCTGGTGCGGGTGGACCAGTCCGATATCGAGGTGTGGGAGCGGACGTACCCGGCGCTGTCCGATGTGTGGCCGCTCTCGCCGCTGCAGTCGGGTCTGCTGTTCCACGCGCTGCTCACCCAGAACACGGTGGACGTCTACACCATTCAGACCGTGCTCGACCTGAGCGGTGTGGTGGACGCGGATCGGCTGAAGGTGGCCGCGCAGGCCATCCTGGACCGGTACCCGAGCCTGCGGACCGCGTTCGTCACCGACGCCGACGGCCAGGCCCACCAGGTGGTGCTGGACCATGTCGAGGCGCCGTTCACCGTCATCGATCTCACGGATCTGCCCGAGGCCGAACGCAATCCGCGCATGCGGGAGATGATCGAGGCCGATCGCGCCGATCACTTCGATCTGTCCGCGCCGCCGCTCATGCGGTTCACCGTGTTCCGGATCAGCGACGACCTGGTGCACCTGGTCATCACCACCCACCACATCCTGGTGGACGGCTGGTCCATGCCGCTGCTCATGCAGGACCTACTGGTGCTGTACGCGGTGCGCGGCGACATGTCGGTGCTGCCGCGGGTGCCGTCGTTCCGGAACTACCTGGCCTGGCTGGCCGGACGGAACCGGGACGAGTCGATCGAGGCGTGGAAGCGCGCCCTGGCCGGCGTCAGCGAGCCCACCCAGCTCGCGCCCGCCGCGACCCGGGACGAGAACTACGAAATCGGCCGCTACACACTGGATATCGACGCCGATCGGACCCGCGCGCTCACCAAGCGCGCCGGTGAACTCAACGTCACGCTGAACACGCTGATCCAGACCTCCTGGGCGGTGCTGATCGGCCGCCTCACCGGGCGCAGCGACGTGGTGTTCGGCGCGACCGTCTCCGGCCGCCCCGGCGACCTGCCGGGCGTCGAATCCATGGTGGGTCTGTTCATCAACACGGTGCCGGTGCGCATCCGCGTCGATGACCGTCTGACCATCGGCGGGCTGCTCCAGCGGGTCCAGCACGATCAGGCCGACCTGCTCGAGCACCACCACATCGGGCTCACCGAAATCCAGCAATTGGCCGGTGCCGGAGCGGAATTCGACACCATCATGGCGTTCGAGTCCTACCCGGTGGACAAGGACGCCATCGCCGCGGCCAGCTCCATCGACGGCATGTCCGTCAGCGGTGTGGGCATCAACGACAACACCCACTACCCGATGAGCCTGGTCATCATGGCGGGCGAGACCATCGACATCTCCATGCGCTACCTGGGCAGCCGGTTCACCGCCGACGAGGTCGCCATCCTCGCCGCGCGCTTCAACCGGATCCTGGACGCACTGGTCGGAGACGCCGATGGCCTGGTCGGTGACATCGACATCCTCGATGCCACCGAGCGCGCCCGCATCCTCGCCGAAAGCGCCGTCACGCCCGCCGATTCCGCGGCGGACGCGGCGCGCGTCGGCACCGCGACCGTGGCCAATGTGCTCGCCGAGGTCGTCGAAGAGGATCCGCAGGCGCCCGCCCTGCTGTCCGACGGCCAGGAGATCGCGTACGCCGTCCTGGACCGCCGCAGCTCCCAGCTGGCCCGCCTGCTCATCGAGCGGGGTGCGGGCCCCGGCGACGTCGTCGCCGTGGCTCTCCCGCACACGGTGGACGCGGTGGTCGCGGTCTGGGCCATCCACAAGGCGGGTGCCGCGGTGCTCTTCGCCGACGGCCTCTCGTTCGGCGACATCCTCGCCGCCGGAGCCGGTTTCGGCATCGCCCAGGAACCGGCCGCCAGCTCGATCCGCTGGCTGGTCCCGTCGGACCCGAAGGTCCAGTCCGACCTGGCCACCCGCCCCGCGCACCCGGTCTCCTACACCGACCGCGTCCGCCCCCTGTCCGAATCCGACCCCGCCTTCGTCTACCGCGACGGCGACACCTGGGCCACCCTCACCCAGTCCGAGGCCCTCGACCGCGCAGCCACCCTGCGCGCCGACAACGACGTCGACTACGAGTCCACGACGTACACCACCGCCTCCACCGACCAGCCCGCGATCGACGAATTCCTGGCCTCCGCCACCGCGGGCGCCCTCTCCGTCCTCCCCACCGGCCACACCCCCGCCGACCTGGAAGACGGCGAAGTCACCCACTGGTTCACAACCCCGGGCGACCCGAGAGACGAAGCAGGCGAAGGCATCCGCCTCATCGACTGACCCCCGCCCCGCCGGTGACGAACGTCCCGTTCGTCACCGGCGGCAAACGGCCTGTGGGTACGGTCGGGTTGTGGAGAGTGAGAGCGTCGCGGCGGCGGATGCTGGGGGCGAGGCGGCGTTCGCGGGGTTGGCTGAGCGTTACCGCTGGGAGTTGCGGGTGCACTGCTATCGGATGCTGGGCTCGTTCGACGAGGCCGAGGACCTGGTGCAGGAGACGTTGCTGCGGGCGTGGCGCTATCGAGGAAGTTTCCAGGGCCGCTCCACGTTTCGGGCGTGGCTGTATCGGATCGCGACGAACGCGTGCCTGGACTTCCTCGACCGGCACCCACGGCAGCCGGCGGCGGGTGAGGCCGGCGGACCGGCGGAGGTGGGATGGTTACAGCCGTTTCCGGATCGGTTGCTGGAGCCGCCGGCCGACCCGGAGGCGGAGCCGGAGGCCGTGGTGGTCGCGCGGGAGACCATCGAGCTGGCATTCCTGGTGGCGATCCAGCACTTGCCGGCTCGGCAGCGCGCGGTGTTGATCCTGCGAGACGTGCTCGGGTGGTCAGCGGCGGAGACCGGTGAGTTGCTGGGCATGAGCGTGGCCGCGGTGAAGAGCGCGTTGCAGCGGGCACGACCTGTGCTGAGGGCGCATCTGCCGCAACGCGGCTCCGGGCAGGCTCTGGTCCCGACTGCGCAAGAGCGGGAGTTGCTGCGGCGTTTCATGACCGCCCACGAGCGCGCCGATATCGCGGCGTTCGCGCAGCTGTTGAGCGCGGATGTGCGGCTGTCCATGCCGCCGTTGCCGTACTCCTTCGTCGGCCGTTCGGAGGTCGCCGCGTTCGCCGGGAACGCGCTGGGGCCGGGCTCGGCCTTGCATCAGGGGCGGTGGCGGGGCGTGCCGGTTCGGGCGAACCGGCAGCCGGCCATGGCCGGCTACCTCTGCCGACCGGATGAGCAGGTCTACCGGGCACAGGTGCTCAACGTGGTGCGTGTCGAGGACGGTCAGATCGTCGAGATCACCGCGTTCGGGCCCGAGGTGTTCGCCGCGTTCGGTCTGCCCGCGGCCCTGCCCTGATTCGGCTCCGATTCCTTTTTCGCGCACTGCCGGTCTCACAGGGGCACGACCGCGACCGGCGCGGTCGATGAGCCCGAGGAGCTGATTGTGCACATGTTGACGCGCGAGGAACTGGCGGCGCTGCCGCAAGGCGATATCCGCCTGCTGGACAGCGACATCGCACAGGACCTGCTGACCTCGACCGAGCTGGCGCGCGTGGCGTATGCGGCCGCCGACGGCACCCCACGCGTGTTTCCGATGCTGTTCCACTGGACCGGCCAGGAAGTGGTCCTGTCCACATTCGTCCCCGCCCGCAAGATCGAGGCACTGCGAACCAGACCCGACGTGGCGATCACGATCGACGCCGCCGGAACCCCACCGCGGGCGCTGCTGCTGCGCGGTCGTGCCGAGGTCACCGTGATCGACGGGATCGTGCCGGAGTACGGGCTGGCCCTACGCCGCTACGGAGGTGCCGAGCAGGCCGCGGCCCAGGTCGCGGCCGTCGACGTCCCCGGGGTACGGATGGCCCGGATCGCGGTGCGGCCGACCTGGGTGGGGGTGCTGGACTTCCAGGCCCGGTTCCCCGGCGGCTCCACAGCGGCCGAGTTCGCGCAGCGGGGGCAGGCGTGACCGAGTACGTGTTCATCCCCGGGGCCGGGTCCGATTCCTGGTACTGGCACCGGCTCGCGAGCGAGCTACGGTCCCGCGGCCACCGCGTGGCCACTCCCGACCTGCCCTGCGACGACGACGCGGCCGGGCTGCCCGAGTATGCCGACACCGTGGCCGCTGCCATCAGCGATCACACCGACACCGTGCTGGTTGCCCACTCCTTCGGCGGGTTCACCGCACCGCTGGTCTGCCGGCGCGTCCCGGTCCGGCGACTGGTGCTGTTGTCCGCGATGATCCCGCGGCCCGGAGAAGCCCCCGGTGAGTGGTGGGCCAATACCGGTTACGAGCACGCCCGCCGCCGGCAGGACGAATGCGACGGCCGACACCCCGACGACGAGGATGCTCTGTTCTTCCATGATGTCCCGCCCGAGTTGGCAGCCCAGGCCAGGGAACACAGCCGTCGGCAATCCGCCACGCCGTTCACCGAACCCTGGCCCCTGCCCACATGGCCGGCGACACCGACGACCTTCCTGCTCTGCCGCCATGACCGCTTCCTGCCCGCTGCCTTCATGCGCCGTATCGTCGCCGAACGCCTCGGCGTCGTTCCCCACGAGATCGACGGCGGCCACATGATCCCGCTCGCCCACCCCCGACAACTCGCAGATCAACTGGAGGCATCTCCCCACGAACTCGACACCACCGTGAACACCACGGGCTGCGATCGAGATCCTCGCCGTCCCGAGTAACCCGTGTCCTGTCCTGTTGCCGGATGGTTTGTGTACCAAGCCCTCTCATCCAGCTGGCCGCGATAGTCAGCGGCCAAGCCTTCGAGGAACTCGATTGATTCAAGATCAGGGAGCTCTGGGTGCGGGATTTTGTCCGGCGATCTCCCGCGCGGGGGCTCCCTGATCTTGTTCAACAGCGGGTTGGATCGTTGGTGGTGGATGGGCTGGGCGTTGTGGAGGTGTACTGAAGGAACGCGGTGGTGAACATGGTTCTCACCACCTTGCACGGCTGACCTCCGGGCGGTGCGGTGCGGGGAATAACGAATTGTCGTGATGTGGAGGGCCCCTCTTTATCGGAAAGCTCGATGTCATGAGCGACAACGGCATTCGCCCCTTCCGCATCGACATCCCGCAGGCCGAACTCGACGACCTGAACCAGCGCCTGACTCGCACCCGGTGGATCGACGAGGTGCCGGGCGCGGGCTGGGAACGCGGCGTTCCCACCTCGTACCTGCGTGAACTTGCCACCTACTGGGCCGAGAAGTTCGACTGGCGGGCCATCGAAGCCGCGTTGAACGCCCACCCGCAGTTCTCCACCACCATCGACGGGCAGCACCTGCACTTCCTGCACATTCGCTCCGAACGGGACGACGCGACACCGCTGCTGCTCATCCACGGCTGGCCCGGCACGCCTGCCGACTTCCTGGACATGATCGGCCCGCTGACCGATCCGGCCGCCCACGGCGAGGCCGACGCCCCGGCCTTCCACCTGGTCATCCCGACCCTGCCGGGGCACGGCTTCTCCGGGCCGCTGACCGAAACCGGTTGGGACGACGGGAAAGTCGCTGCCGCGCTGGCCGAGCTCATGACCCGGCTCGGGTATGAGCGGTTCGGGGTACACGGCGGAGACCACGGCGCATTCGTGGCGCCGCGTGTGGCCCGCGATTTCAGCGACCGGGTGATCGGGGTGCACGTCAATGCGCTGGTCACCTTCCCGACGGGCGACCCGGCCGACATGGCCGCGCTCACCGAGGCGGAACAGCAGCGATTGGCGGCGATGAAGCAGTTCCAGGACGACGGCTCCGCCTACATGAACCTGGCCGGGTCGCGACCGAACACGATCGCGCAGCTGCTGGCGGATTCGCCTGCGGGACAGCTGGGTTGGATCGTCGAGAAGTACAAGGAGTGGACCGACGCCGGCCACGAGCTGCCCGAGGACGCGATCGATCGGGACAAGATCCTGACCACCGTCGCGATCTACTGGCTCACCGACACCGCCCGCAGCGTCGCCAACTACTACTACGAACGCTTCCACGACTACACGATGTTCGCCCCGAAGCCGAGGGGCACGGTCCCGACCGGCGTCGCGGTGTTCACCACCGCGGACTTCGCCATCCGCCGCTTCGCGGAGAAGGCCCACAACATCGTGCACTGGTCGGAGTTCTACTCCGGCGGCCACTTCCCCGCCCTGGAAGTCCCCGACCTGCTCACCGGCGACATCCGCGAATTCTTCACCACCCTCACCCGCTGAACCCTGGTCGCGAGGCTCGACGCACTCTGCGCCGGGCCTCGCGAGGTGTCAAGGGTTTTCGAGGCCGCCCCGGGGAACGACCCAGCGGTGGTCGAGGTCGATGACGGAGGCGATCGTCTCGAAGTCCGCGTCGTAGTGGATCAGGACGAGTCGGTGCTGGCTTGCAAGGACGGCGGTCAAGAGGTCCGGCATGCCGACCGCGCGATGGCGGCCGGTGCGGGCCAATTCTCGCTGGATGGTGAACGCGCACTGCCAATGTTCGTCGTCGGTCGGGAGGTACTCGTAGGCGATACGTCGACGGGACTTGATCTGTTCGTACTCGGTGGGGGTCCTGGCGCTGAACAGAGCCTCGGCGTCCAGTGTGGCGCAGGTGGCTGCCAGGCCGTGCTCGATCAGTGGCTCGAGCTCGCGTGCTACGGCGGGATGCCTCATCCGGGCCGCGGCGCTTGTGTCGATGAGAAACCGCGCGGTCAGCGCCACACTTCGCCTCTCTTGTCCGGGTCGGCCATCGACTCCATGCCGCCGCCGACGAGCCATTCGATCTCGCGGAGCCGGGCGCCCTTCGCAACCGCGTCCCGCAGGGCCGCGCGCACGGTATCCGACACACCGGTCGTGCCCAGCTCACGCTGGGCTGAGTCGAGTAGCTCGTCATCGATCTCGATCAGTCGCTTTGTCATGTCAGCTCCTTATATCGACGGCGTTGTCGAGTATATATTCGCGCGCTTCGTTGCGTAGTCGAGTTCTGCGGCGATGACTCTTTGAACAGCGGGCTCGTACGTATCGTGGGCAAGGTGCCGCCGGAGCGCTTCAAGGAGGGGACATGATTACCAACGGGCAACTGGCGCTCGAGTTGGACGGGCTCTACAAGAAGTTCGGCGGGCCCTGGGTGGTCGAGGGGGTGAGCCTGGCGGTGCCGCCCGGGTCGTTCTTCGGGCTGGTGGGGCCGAACGGGGCGGGGAAGACGACGACCTTGTCGATGGCGGTGGGGTTGTTGCGCCCGGATCGTGGGGCGGCCCGGATCTTCGGGCACGAGGTGTGGGCGGATCCGGTGCGGGCGAAGACCGTGGTGGGGGTGTTGCCGGATGGGTTGGCATTGCCGGAGCGGCTCACCGGACGAGAGTTGTTGAACTTCACCGGGTTGCTGCGCGGGATGGACAAGGCGACCGTGGTCGGACGGGCGGACGAGCTGCTGCACGTGCTCGAGCTGGACGGCGCGGAAAACACTGTGGTGGTCGACTATTCGGCCGGTATGCGGAAGAAGATCGGCCTGGCCACCGCGCTGCTGCACGCACCGAAACTGCTGGTGCTGGACGAGCCGTTCGAGGCGGTGGACCCGGTGTCGGCGGGAACGATTCGAACGATCCTGCAGCGGTTCGTGGCCGCGGGCGGATCGGTGGTGCTGTCGAGTCATGTGATGGCACTGGTGGAATCCATCTGCGACCGGGTCGCCGTGATCCACCGGGGACGGGTGGTGGCGGGCGGGACGCTCACCGAGGTGCGCGGCGAGGGCAGCCTGGAGGAGGCCTTCGTGCGGCTGGTGGGCGGACGCGTGGGCGGCGAGGAGGGGCTGTCGTGGTTGGCGTCCTGATCCGCATGCGATTGCGCATCACCGCGCGGCAGATGCGGGAAGGCCGTGCGGCACTGAACTTCTGGACCGGCAGCATCTTCGGCCTGATCGCCGCGGTGGCCACCGCGCTCATCATCGCCGGCGCGCGCGAGCCCGTGCACGGGGGAGTGACGGTGGCGGCGGCGATCTTCGCGGCCTGGACCCTCGGCTGGATCTGCGGCCCGGTGCTCACCGGCAGTAGCGACGAGACCTTGCAACCCGAGCAATTCCGCCTGCTGCCCTTGACGACTCGGCAACTGGCCGCTGGGCTCGGCGCGGCGGCCTTCGTCGGGCCGGCGCCCATCGTCAACCTGATCGCCTTCGGCGGCCTGGTCCTGCTCGCCGCGCCGATCGGCCTGGGCGCCACCGCGATCGCGGCGCTCGGCGCGGTCCTGCAACTGGTATTCGTGGTCCTGCTGTCGCGGGTCGTGGTGGCCTGGCTCGGCGCGGCCATGCGGTCCCGGCGCGGCAAGGACCTGGGTGTGCTCTTCGCCGCCCTCATCGGCCTGGCGTATTACCCACTGAACCTGCTGGTTTCGGCCGTCGGCCCGAAACTGGAGGGCGACCACAGCGGTCTGTCGGTGACGCTGCGCGCGGTCCCGTCGGGCTGGGCGCCCTACGCCGTCGAGGCCGCGGCCCGCGGCGACTACCTGCTCGCCCTGCTGCCCCTGCTGGGCCTGGCGCTGCTGTCGCTGATCCTGTGGCAGTCCTGGGCGGTCCTGCTGGAACGCCGCCTCACCACCCCGGCCGCACCCGCCGGCCAGGTGGTCGACACCGGCGGCGGTCTGCTCGACCGTTTCATCCCCGCCACCGCGGTCGGCGCCGTGGTCGCCAAGGAACTGCGCACGTGGTGGCGCGACGGCCGTCGCCGCGCCGCCCTGCTGCCGCTGCTGATCATCGGTTTCGTGCTGCCGATCTTCCTGTCGCTCCGCACCGGCGGTAGCGGAACCATCCCGTTCTCGGGCGCTTTCGTGGTGTGGCTGGCCACCATGTCCAGCACCAACCTGTACGGATTCGATGGCACCGCGATCTGGCAAACGCTGGTGACGCCCGGCGCGCCACGCGCGGATGTGCGGGGCCGCGCCTATGCCTGGCTGCTCCTGGTCACCCCGCCGTCGGTGCTCGCCACCCTCATCCTGCCCGGCGCGCTCGGCCGGCCGTACCTGTACGTCTGGGCGCTGTCGACGCTGCCGGTGCTGGTCGGCGTCGGCGTGGGGGCCGTGGTGTTCCTGTCCACCCATGCCGCCTTCGCCCTGCCGCCGCAACGCGGCAACCCGTTCGCGGGTTCGGGCAATCCCGGCTGCCTGAAGATCCTCATGCAGCTCGCGGTGGGCCTGGTGCAGTTCCTGATGGCGGCCCCGGTGCTCGCGATACTGGGAACCGGTGTGGCACTCCACAACTCGCTACTCCAGTGGGCGGCACTGCCGATCGGCGTACTGCTCGGCGCGGTGGGCGCCGCACTCGGAATCCGCTGGGCGACCACCCGGTTGGAGGCCCGCGGACCCGAGCTGCTCGCCGAGGTCAAACCGCGCTGAACAGCGCCTTCGTCTCTCCTGAAGACCATTCGACCCCGCCCGCGCCCCAACCGGACCTGCCCTGACCCGCCGCCCCGGCCTCTTACCGGAAGGCCGGCGGCAGCGCGGTGAGATCCACCGCCTCCGCCATGGCCCGGGCCCCGTCGTCATTGAGATGCATGCCATCGCCGCTGTCGAACTCGGGCCGGATGAAGTCCGGATCCGCCGGATTCTCCACGGCCGCGGCCACATCGAAGACGGCGTCGAACACCGTGGTGGTGCGCAGCCACTCGTTCACCGCGCGCCGCACCGGAATGCCCTCGGCCACCGCCAGACCCGGGTAGATGGCCCCGCCGAACGGTCCGATGGTATTGGCGTAGATCGGCAGTCCGGCCGCGTGCGCCCGCTCGGCCAGCGCGGTGAAGCCGGCGATGAGGGCCTCGGCGGTCGCGGTGCCGGCCAGGATCAGGTCATTGATGCCGAAGTTGGCCCACACGGCCGCGATCCCCGGCACCGACGGCACGTCCCGCTCGAACCGGGCCAGCCCGTGCTCGCCGATCTCGTCGGTGAGCAGCCGGTTGCCGCCGATGCCCTGATTGACCGCCCATCCGGTGGTCAGCCGCTGGTTCAGCACATCCACCGACCGCCGGTTCGCGCCGTGGGTCGAGCCGAAGCCTTCGAACCACGAGTCGCCGAAGGCCACCAGCACCGGAACCTCGGAGTCGACAGCGACGTCGATTCCGGTGAGGAGGAACCGCGCCGCGGTCTCCTCGGCATCGGACGGAGCAGCGTCGCCCGTCCGATCGCCGGCACTGATCCAGCTGCTCTCGACCGGGAACTGCGCGAACGCGGGCAGCGCCGGCTCGGGCAGGTACACGCTCAGCGCGAGTTCGGTTCCCGCCTCGACGGCCAGGTCCACCGGGTCGCTGACGATATCGGCCCCGGCCGGGATCCGGATGGACCCGGACCCCGCGAACCGCACCGCGGTATCGGTCTCGGGCACGATCTCGGCACCCGTCTTGCGCACGGCGATCCGCGCCGCGCCGATCACCAGTTCGTCCGTGCCGTAGCGATTGGTCAGTCGCACGCGCAGCCGTGACCCGCCGCCGGCCACCCGCGCCACCTGTCGCACGGTCTCGCCGGCGAAGGCCCGCGGCTCGGCGAGCTTGATCTCCTCGGCCGGATTCACCAGTGGCGCACGGAATCCCGCCACCCAGCGCTCGGTCGTCATCGGAACCTCCATGTAGTTGCAGTGCGGAATATTGCGTCAGCAACAAGATATCGAAAATATTCCGCATGTCAACTATCCGCACTGAAAACGTCTGGTCTAGGCTGGTCACCGTGGATCCCAATCTCTTCGACGACCCCCGGCTGACCGCGATCGGCCTGCTCTACGAGGCTCACGATGGGCTCATCGCCCGGCTCGAAGAGACCTGGAAGCGCAATGGCCTGTCAGGACTCGACCTGAATGCCCTGCTGCGCCTGAGCCGTTCACCCGGCCGCAAGCTGCGCATGACGGATCTCGCCATCCAGACCAGCCTGTCCACCTCCGGTGTCACCCGGCTGGTGGACCGCCTGGAGCGCAATGGCTTCGTCCGCCGCGAGGCCGATCCCGCCGACCGGCGCAGCTCCTACGCGGTGCTCACCGCCGCCGGGGCCACCCGCGTGGCGCGCGTACTGCCCGTCTACCTCGACGGCGTGGACCGCTGGTTCACCGGCCTGCTCAGCCCTGAGCAACTCGACCAGCTCACCGCGAGCCTGCGCATCATTCGCGACGCCACCAATCCCGACGCGACGCACGTCTCGGAATGAGAGGTGGAAATCGAGCCATAGCCGCCGCTCCGGCGGCCTAGCCGGTAGTTTGCGTACCGCAGGGTGTCTTTCTCAGCGGGTAGGAAAGTGAGTGCGGGTATGACGACGGAACGTGCGCTGGTGATCGGCGGCGGCGGGGTGGCCGGGATCTCCTGGGCGACGGGCATTCTCGCCGGGCTGGCGGATGCGGGCGCCGACGTGACCGGCGCGGATCTGCTGCTCGGCACCTCCGCCGGGTCCAATGTGGCCGCCCAGGTGGGCAGCGGGCTCGACCTCGCGGAACTGGTTCGGCGGCAGGTGGATCCGGCGGTGCAGAGCCGCGAGATCGTGCCCTCGATGGAGAAGTTCGCCGGGCTCTGGGAGACGCTGGCCGCCATTATCGAGGAACTGCAGGTGGATTCGGTCGAGCGCCGGCAGCGCATCGGCGCGCTCGCGCTGCGCGCGGAGTCGGTTCCGGAGCCGGAGCGGCGGGCCGTCATCGAGACCCGGCTGCCCGTGCACGAATGGTCCGATCGGGATGTCCGGATCACCGCGGTGAACGCCGAGACGGGCGAGCTGCGGGTCTTCGACAAGAATTCCGGTGTCGCACTGGTCGACGCGGTGACCGCCAGCTCCGCGGTGCCCATGGTGTGGCCCTGCGCCACGGTCGACGGCGCGCGCTACACCGATGGCGGCGTCCGGACGTCGGTGAACGCCGATCTCGCCACCGGCTGCGCCCGGGTGCTGGTGATCGCGCCCATGCCGGACGCGGAACTCGAGGCCCAGGTGGCGGGCCTGGTCGCGGCCGGCGCCCGGGTCGAGGTGATCGCCCCGGACGAGGCGGCCACCGCGGCCTTCGGCCTCAACCCGCTCGACACCGCCACCCGCGTCCCGTCCCTGGAAGCCGGCCGGGCGCAGGGCAAGGCGGACGCGGACCGCGTCCTGGCGCTCTGGCAGAACTGACGGACCGTCAGCTCACCGCCCCGGCCGCCAGCGCCGCGCGCCAGCCACCGTATTCGCTGATGTCCTTGGCGGATTCGGCGGCCGCGCCCGTGCAGCCGAACCCGGTGTGCCAGGTGCCGTCGGCGAGTTCGACCGCGCCCAGCTGCATGGGCGCGGGCAGGGCCGCGAGGAAGCGGCCGAGGGCGGCGGGTGAGAGCAGCCAGCGTTCCCCGGCCACCGCGACACCGGATTCCATTGCGGGGACCCGGGTTACGGCCGGTTTGGGCGGCACCGTGTCCAGCGCGCCCAGGCGGTAGTGCGGAGCGGTCTCGACCGGGCCGCACCAGCGCGCGCCCAGGCCGGTCAGCTGGTGTTCGAGGGGCTGGCCGCGCAGGTGCGCGCCGAAGACGATCAGATCGTGCGCGGCCGCGGCCGTCGCGGGCCAGCCCGGCTCGCCGGGGTCGAGCGGGGCGCCGGTGATCAGAGCGGCGATATCGAGCGCCACGGCGTCCTCGAAGGCGCGGGCCAGCACGGTCACGCCGAAATATGGCTCATCCGTGGGGATTGCGACCGCACACAGGTCGAAGAGATTGCAGAAGTTGGTGTAGGTGCCGAGCCGGGCATTCACGGCAACGGGATCGGCGGCGACCTCGGCAATGGTCGGGTGGGCCGGCGCGGTCGGGGTCAGCAGCGCGTCCACTCCCGCGAGGCTCGCCATGGCGGTGGCGCGCAGACGTTCGAGCGCGGCCAGATCGGTGACCAGCCGATGCGCGGGTAGCTCGCGGGCGGCACGGATGATGGATCCGACCGTGGGATCGGCCGATTCGGGGTGTGCGTCGATGAATTCGCCCACCGCCGCGTAGCGTTCGGCGACCAGCGCGCCGTCGTACAGCAGTCTGGCGGCGGCCAGGAAAGGCTCCGGATCGACGTCCACGATGGTCGCGCCCCGATCGCGCAGTGCCGCGACCGTCCGATCGAAGGCGCTGTGCCACTGCGGATCCAGCTCCGGCAGCGCGCTGAAAACCGCGATCACCGGCTGCGGCGGCGCGGCCAGCCGGACGTCGGCGGGCCACGCCCGGCCCGGCGCACCCGCCGCCATGACGCCCATGGCCCGATCGGCCAGGCGCAGATCGGCGGCGAAGATCGTCACGCAGTCATAGGAGCGGCAGGCGGGGACGACGCCCTCGGTGGAGATCACGCCGACGGTGGGCTTGATACCGGCCAGGCCGTGGAACGCGGCCGGAACGCGCCCGGACCCGGCCGTGTCGGTGCCGATGGCGATATCCGCCTGCCCGGTCGCGACCGCGACCGCCGACCCGGAACTCGAACCGCCCGAGACATATCCGGGTCGCAGCGCGTTCTCCACGACGCCGTAGGGCGAGCGGGTGCCGACCAATCCGGTGGCGAACTGGTCGAGATTGGTCTTCCCGACCACCACCGCACCGGCCGCGCGCAGCGCGGCGACCGCCGGTGCGTCCCGATCCGGCGTATACGCGAAGTCGGGACAGGCGGCGGTCGTCGGCAGGCCGGCGACATCCACATTGTCCTTGACGGCGAGACGCAGACCCGCCAGAGCGCCTGCGGCGGTGGCGATTTCGGCGTCCACCTCGGCGTCCGGGCGGTGGTGGATCCACACGGTCATGGGGTCTCCTAGATCTGGGATGGGAGCGAACAGGCCGAGGCGCTCAGGGTGTTTCGGCGAGTTCGCCCGCCTCGCGCCAGGAATTGCGTTCCGCGGCGAAGGCGTCGGCCTGCCGGGCGCGGAACTCGTCGATGGATGCGGCATTGTCCGACAGGAACTTCCGGTAGTCGACGAGACGGAACTCGCCGTCCTCGGCCAGCAGCTCGCCGCGGCCCGCGGCGGTGTCGGCGCGCAGGTCGAGCAGTTCCTCGGCGCTCACCGGATACCAGCTGATGCGGTCGAAATACCGCAGCAGCCACGGGTCTTCGCCGACGCCGCTGGAGCGGTGGTTCCACACCTGGGTGGTGCGCCCGACGAACTGGTAGCCGCCGGGACCCTCCATGCCGTAGATGCAGAGGTAGGCGCCGCCGATGCCGACCGCGTTCTCCGGCGTCCAGGTGCGGGCCGGGTTGTATTTGGTGGTGACCAGCCGATGCCGTGGATCGGTCGGCGTGGCCACGGGCGCGCCCAGGTACACGTCGCCGAGGCCGAGGACCAGGTATTCGGCCGCGAACACGGTGTCGAAAACCTCGTCCACGCAGGCCAATCCGTTCATCCGGCGGATGAACTCGATATTCCACGGGCACCACGGGGCATCCGCGCGGACGCCGTGCATGTAGCGGGTGATGGCCTCGCGGGTGGACGGATCGTCCCACGACAGTGGCAGCCGCACGGTGCGGCTGGGGACCACCAGCTCGTCGGCGGGCGGCAGCTCGGTCTCCACCTCGGCGAGCAGGCCCAGCAGCGTGCGGGTCGGCAGCCGGCCGGGATCATGGCGCACCTGCAGCGATCGCACGCCCGGGGTGAGTTCGGTGATCCCCGGTTCGGACCGTTCCAGCAGCGCCTGGTGCAGGGCGTGCACGCGGGCGCGCAGCTCCAGATCCAGTGTCATGTCCCCGTATTCGACGAGCAGGCCGTCATTGCCCGCGCGCCGGTAGGTGACCGCGGTGTCCGCGCCGTCGCGGCGGGCCAGGACGCCGTCGTCGCCGTCGCCGCCCGTGGACAGCACGACCGGCCAGGCGGCCCGGCGCTCGGCCCCGAGCTCCCGCAGCGAGGCCGCGTGGTCGGCGCGGACCGGGACGAAGCGCACGCGGTCGCCCGGCGTGAGCTGACCCAGCTTCCAGCGCTCGGCCGCCACCACGGTGACCGGGCAGACGAAGCCGCCCAGGCTGGGGCCGTCCGGGCCGAGCAGGATCGGGGTGTCACCCGTGAAGTCCAGTGCGCCAACGGAATACGCGTTGTCGTGGATGTTGGACGGGTGCAGTCCCGCCTCGCCGCCGTCCCGCCGCGCCCATTGGGGTTTCGGGCCGATGAGCCGCACCCCGGTCCGATCGGAGTTGAAGTGCACCTCGTAGTCGGTGCCGATGATGGTGTCGAAATCGCCGCGGGTGAAGAACTCCGGCGCGCCGTGCGGTCCCTCGGTGACCGCCAGCTCCCAGCGCCGGGTCAGCACGGGCTGATCGTCGCCGGTCACCCCGGCCGTTACCCGCCCGGGCGCGCCGAGCCCGAACTCATCGCCCGCCGCCAGGGCTCGGCCGGTGCCGCCGCCGAACTTGCCGAGGGTGAAAGTCGCACGGCTGCCCAGGTATTCGGGCACCTCGATACCGCCGGCCACCAGCAGGTAGCACCGCATTCCCGGCCCGCGCACCATGCCGATGTCCAGCACGCCGCCCGCCGGCACCAGCACACTGCGCCACTGTCGCACCGCGCGGCCGTTCACGGTCACGGGCACCGGCGCACCGGTGACGCACACCCAGGTGGCGGCGTCGAAGCGCAGGGCCGGTCCGCCCAGGGTGCACTCCAGCCCGGCCGCGCCCTCCGGATTGCCGAGCGCCCGATTGCCCAGCCGGAACGACAGGTCGTCCATCGGGCCGGACGGCGGCACCCCGACATGCCAGTAGCCCACCCGGCCCGGCCAATCCTGCACGGTCGTCTGCATGCCCGGCCGGATCACCTGGAATGTCGCGGCGGGGGACGAGTGCTCGGGTGCGGTGAGGTCCGGCAGCACGGCGGTCATCGGGTCACCACCATGCGCACCGGGGTGGGGTCGAAGCCATTGCAGGGGTTGTTGATCTGCGGGCAGTTGGAGACCAGCACCAGGGTGTCGATCTCGGCGCGCAGCGTGAGCTTCTTGCCCGGCGCGGAGAGCCCGTCCACGATGCCGAGCGTGCCGTCCGCCTCGACGGGAACGTTCATGAACCAGTTGATGTTCGAGACCAGATCGCGCTTGCCCAGCCCCCACTTCAGGCCCTCGGCCAGGAAGTTCTCCACACAGGCGTGCTGGTGGCGGGTGTGGTGGCCGTAGCGCAGGGTATTGGACTCCTGCGAGCACGCCCCGGCCACGGTGTCGTGATTGCCGACTTCGTCGGCGACCACCGTCATGAGCGGGGTGCCCGCCTCGGTCAGCAGGACGCTGCCGGTGGTCAGGAAGATATTGCGCTGGGTCGTGATCGTCGTCTGCGCGCTGTACCGGTCGGTGTGATCGGCGGCATTGTAGAGCAGGCAGTCCACCGCCTGATTGCCGTGCAGATCGATGATGTCCAGCTGGTCTCCCGCGCGCACCACGGCCGACCAGGGGGCGCGGGCGGGGACGGTCTCGTCGAGTACGACGGTGCGGGCGGTGGTGATCATGCGCGGGCCTCCAGAGTGCGTGCGTGCCAGTCCTGTTCGGTGTTCTCCACCGCGCGCAGGTATTCCGGGTCGGTACCGTGCGCGAGTGCGAGCTCTTCCGGGGCGGACCACGCCACGAGGTCGAGCTCGGTCGGGGGAGTGGGGTCGAGCGGGTGTTCGGCATTGGCGACCAGCAGGGTCACCGGCAGCTGCACGAGCAGGTCGACCGCCGTGCCCGCCGCCGCGCCGCCCGTGATCGTCAGCGCGCCATCGGATTCCACGCGCACACCCCGGAAGAACGACACCGTCGGGCCGATATCCCGTGGCTCGAGCCCCTGCTTGACCCCGGCCAGCCGCAGGCTCTGCCGCGCGGCAGGTGAGGGACCGCACAGGGTGTCATGGCGGCCGGAGGAGTCCGCGATCACCGTGGCCAGCACTCGCCCCTGATCGGAGAGCAGCGGGTGGCCGACGCCCAGATACGCCTGCCACGGCACCTTCACCGTGTCGGCGACATTCAGCCGTTCCCAGGGCGATTCGGCCCGCAGCAGCAACAGATGCGCACACGCCGCGCCGAACGGATCCGACAGCCGTACCCGGGTACCGCGCGCGAGCACCACATTCGCGTATCCACCCGACGGAATCCGCTGGGCGAAAGTGATGTTCGCGATGTCGACGGCCACGGGGAGCTCGGGCGCGACGCGTTCGGCGGCGGCCGCCTGCGAGCGGGCATGAACCCGCGCGCCGGTGGTGTTGGCTGTGCTCATTGCTACTCCGTTTCTCGGGGATCGCCGGAGACTCGGCCGGCGGTGCAGGCGTTGGCCGGGCTCCGGCGATATCATCGGAATGTCGTGTGGATCAGGCGATTTGGGGAATTGGATCGGTGACTACCCCGCGCGCGGGGGTCACCATCCGGTGCACCACCGCGCCGACCGCCACCGTGAGCAGCACGAACAGCGGTGCGGCCCAGAGCATCCACCAGCCACCGCCGGTCGGGGTGTAGACCGCGGCGCGCGGCCAGGCCAGGTTCACCGCCATGGCGATGCCCCAGATCACGGCGAGCGCATTGATCGCAATGCCATAGCGGCCCAGCGCGAACAGTTTCGTGCCCGCGGCGTCACCGGCGATATCGGCGGGCCAGCCCTTGACCCGGCGCACCAGCAGCGGGATGGTCACCAGCAGGTACGCGAGGTAGAGCATGACGATGCAGACACTGGCCAGCGTCGCGAAGATGGCGGCATTGCCCAGGTTCACCACCAGCAGGCCGATTCCCAGCACGCCGATCACCACGGCGGGCCACACCGGAGTGCCGAAGCGCGGATGCACCGTCGACAGCGGTTTGGCGAACGGCAGCCGCCCGTCGCGAGCCATCGAGAACAGCAGGCGCGAACCGGCCGTCTGAATCGCCAGGGTGCACACCGTGATCGCGCACGCCACGCAGGCCAGCACCACCTTGCCGGGAACGCTGGTCAGCTTGGCCTCGATCACGTACGCCAGCCCGCCGCTGGCCAGCGAGCCGTCGGACAGGCTCGGTGCGGCCATGAGCGCGCCCAGCAGGATGAGCCCGCCGCCCAGCGCGGACACGGCCAGCGCCGACAGAATGGTGCGCGGCGCGACGTGCCGCGGATTTCTGGTCTCCTCGGAAAGCTCACCGGCGGAATCGAATCCGACCATGACGTAGGCGGCCATCAATCCGGAGGCCAGGAAGGCGGCCCAGTACGGCCCGGCCGCGGCCTGATCGGTGTGCGTGACCACGCCCGGCCCGCGGTCGGTGTGGGTGAAGAACACCGCGATCACCGCGATCACACCGATGATCTCGATGGTCACCCCGAGCGAGTTGATGCGCGCCATCCAGTCGATGCCCACCACATTGATGAGGGTGGTGATCACCAGCAGCACGCTGCCCAGCAGCACCGCGTTCGACGCCCCGTCGCGGGAGGTGAGATCGCTGTTCGTGCCGATGAGCTGGAATCCGGACCAGATGGTCGGCAGCACCACCTGCAGCGCGATCGCGGCCGCCGCGGCGGTGACGATCTGGGCGATGATCATCATCCAGCCCGCGAACCAGCCGACGACCTCGCCGGCCAGCCGGCGCGACCACTGATAGATGCAGCCCGAGATCGGGTAGCGGGCGGCCAGTTCCGCGAAGTTCAGCGCCACCAGGAACTGGCCCGCGAACACGATCGGCCAGGTCCAGAAGAAGGCCGCGCCTCCGAAGGAGTAGCCGAAGCCGAAGAACTGGAAGATCGTGGTCAGGATGGAGACGAAGGAGAATCCGGCCGCGAAGGAGGCGTAGCGGCCGAGCTTGCGGTGCAGCACCGGCTGATAGCCGAAGCGCGCGAGATCGGCGCTGTCCGAGCTGGTTTCGGCGGTGACCGGTGGGGGCTGGGGAATGATGGCGTCGGCGGAGGCAACCATGGCGGTGAGTCTTTCGCGAGGCGAATATCTATCGCTTGAAAGTTTTCCGGTCGCGATCGCGGCTCAGGTGACGCCGCTGTATCGGTCGGATGGCCCGCCGTAACTTCTGTATTGCCGGTATTTCTGTCAAATGACAGGAACCTCACTGTGCAGGTCGGCCGCTCGGGTAGGCGGGCCGGCCATGCGCGTAGACAGGCCGATGGTGCGGGTAGGACAGAATGGCAGGGTGACCCAACTCGGACCCGGCCGTCCTCGTCTCGAACCGCGCCGGCGCGCAGGCCAGACGCCGCGCGCCGAAATCCTCGACGCCGCCGCCGAGTTGTTCACCAGTCACGGCTACGGCAATACCTCCACCCGCGCGGTCGCCGACGCCGTCGGCATCCGGCAGGCCTCGCTGTATCACCACTTCGCCGCCAAGGACGATATTCTCGACGCCCTGCTCGCCGAAACGGTCACCACGCCACTGGAATTGGCGAGCGTGCTGGCCGGGCGGACCGAGCCCGCGGCCGTGCGGTTGTACGCGCTGGCCTGGTACGACGTCAGCCAGCTGTGCGCCAGCCGCTGGAATCTCGGCGCGCTCTACCTGCTGCCGGAACTGCGCAGTGAACGCTTCGCCCGCTTCCGGGAACGTCGCGACGAGCTGCGCGGCCACTACGAGACGCTGTCCGCCGCCGTCATCGCCGAGGCCGGGTCCGTCATCGCCGCGGCCGGTGCGGGCGCGGTGGCCGGGGCCGAACTGCTGCCGTTCCGGCTGGTGGAGTCGGTCATCAATATGCGCTCCGATGAGGGCGCGGCGCCGGAGTACGCCGAGCAGCTCATTCCCGACGCCATCCTGCGGCTGCTCTGCTGGCCCGGTTCGCTGGCCGAAACCCGGGTCGCCGCACTGGAATTGGCGCGGCGACTCGCTCCGGAGTGATCCGCGTCAGGACTTGCCCTTCGAGGTGCCCCACTTGAGGCCCCAGCCGTAGGCCTGATCCACCGCCAGCTTGCCCCAGAACCGGCGACCCTCCGGCGGGCGCACGAACCGGCCCTCGCGCCGCACCACCAGCTCGCCGTGCACATTCTCGATCAGCGCCAGTACCATCTCGCGCGAATCATCTTGGCAGCCGCCGACTTCCATCTCGATCGGCGGCGTATTGCGGGGGAACAGGGTCGCGGTGGCGTGCACGCCACGGAAATCCTGCGCGCCCTCGTAGAGCGAGGCGAATACCAGGATGCGGCGGAAATCCGCGATGTGATCGAGGTTGATGGACAGGTTCTCGCCGGTCGCGCTGCCGCCGGTGCGATCGTCGCGGTCCAGCGCGATGAACGGCGGCTTGTGCAGATCGCCGAAGGTGTCCAGCGCGCTGACGCAGCCCCTCGACCCGTCGGCCAGCTCCCAGAACGCGCACAGATCCAGGTCGAGCCCGCCGTTCGCCCGCTTGCGCCCGAACAGACCGCCCGAACTCGGCACCGACCAGTTCAGGTTGACCCGCATGATTCCGCCGGTCGCGCCCTGCTTGGTCAGCGAGACCGCCGGGGCCTCCTTGGTCAGCGAGATCTTGCCGGTATTCGGCCGGGGCGCAGGCGTCGGCGGCGGCCCGAAGGTGTGCTGCTGCGCCGGCATCGGCGGCGGGGGAGCGATCGGCGGTCGGGCGGCCGCGGGCTGGGGCGAGGTGACCGGCTGCGGGGGCGTGAGGGGCTGCGAAGGGGCGACGGGCTGCGGTGTATTCGGCTGCGGGGCAGGCGCTTCATCGACGGAGATGCCGAAATCTGTTGCCAGCCCGGCCAGTCCGGAGTCGTAGCCCTGACCGACGGCGCGGAACTTCCAGCCGCCGTCGCGGCGATACAGCTCGCCGAGCACGAAGGCGGTCTCCGAGGTGGCGTCGGTGCTGTCGAAGCGGGCCAGCTCCACGCCGCCCATATCCACCAAACGCACGTGCAGGCCCTGGAATTGGGCGAAGGTGCCGCCGTCGGCCGAGGCGGCGAGCACGATGGCGTCGATCTGCGGTTCCACCCGGCCCAGGTGCACCGAGAGGGCGTCCACGATCACCGGTCCCGTCTGCTTGCCGTGGTGGCGGACCGCGCCCGAGGCGTGCTGCGGCTGGTTGTAGAAGACGAAATCGGCGTCCGAGCGCACCCGGCCGCTCGACAGCAGCAGGGCGGAGGCGTCGGCGTCGGGAACCCCGGGTCCCGACTGCCACCCCAGTTCGATCCGAATCTCGGACGTCACCACCGGAACGTTGGAACCCTTCAGCATCGACACACGATTCAAGGTATCCGATCCGGACATCCGCCGTTCAGAGGTCACCTGTCGGCAAATATTCGGCTGCCCAGCCGCCTCGACATACACTGTTGAACGGACAATTGGCGCATAGGCGGCTAACGGATAATCGGACTCTTCGGACGGCTGTTCAGCGGCGGGAGCGACGAATGACGGAAACGCAGCTCGACCTGGGTCGCAACAAATGGATCACCCTCGGTGTCCTGGCGCTGGGACTGTCCATGGTGGTGCTGGACGGCACCATCGTCGCGGTCTCCCTGCCCGTCATCATCGACCAATTGCAGTTGAATTTCACTCAGGCGCAATGGATCAACAGCATCTACGCGGTCGTGCTGGCCGCGCTGCTGATCACCAGCGGCCGCCTCGGCGACCGGCTCGGACGGCGCAGGATGTTCGCCCTGGGCGTGGTGATCTTCGTACTCGGCAGCGTGCTCTCCGCAGCGGCGCAGAGCGCCTGGCCCCTGCTCCTCGGACGCACCGTACAGGGCATCGGCGCGGCCGGTGTCCTGCCCGGCACGCTGGCCACCATGAACGCCCTCTTCCGGGGCCGTGACCGGGTGATCGCCTTCGCGGTCTGGGGCTCGGTCGTCTCCGGTGTCGCCGCCATCGGCCCGCTGCTGGGCGGCTGGCTCACCACCTACTTCACCTGGCCGTGGATCTTCCTGGTGAACCTGCCGCTGGGCGCGGTGGTGCTGGTCGGGCTGGTGCTGTACGTCCCGGAGACCCGCATGGGCAAGGCCGCGCCGGGCCTGGACGTGGACGGATTCCTGCTCAGCGCAGCGGGTTTCGCGCTGCTGGTGTTCGCGCTCATCGAGGGTCAGACCTACGGCTGGGGGAAGCCGCTGCGGGAATTCCCGCTCGTCGGGTGGAACTGGCCGGCCAGCGCGCCGGTCTCACTGATCCCGATCCTGCTGGTGCTCGGGGTGGTGGCGCTGTACCTGTTCATCCGCTGGGAGCAGCACCGCCGTCTGATCGGCCGCTCGGCGCTGCTGGATCCCGCGCTGTTCCGGATCCCCAGCTTCCGCTGGGGCAATATCACCGCGTTCCTGGTGGCGCTGGGCGAATTCGGCCTGCTGTTCGTGCTGCCGCTGTTCATGGTGAACGTGCTCGGGCTGTCCACCCTCGGCGCGGGCTATGTGCTGGCCGCCATGGCGGTCGGCGCGTTCCTGGCCGCGGGGCTCGCCGAGGGACTGGTGCGCCGGTTCGGACCGGTGCGGGTGGTGCAGCTGGGCCTCGTCTTCGAGGCCGTCGCCGTGGTGCTGGCCGCGCTGTTCGTCACCCCGCACATTTCCGGCTGGTGGCTGGCGGTGCTGCTGATCGGGTACGGCATCGGGCTGGGGATGGCTTCGGCGCAGCTGACCGGGACCGTGCTCGCCGATGTGCCGCCGGAGTATTCGGGCCAGGGATCGGCCGCCCAGTCCACGGTGCGGCAGATCGGCTCGGCCTTCGGTACCGCGGTCATCGGTGCGCTGCTGTCGGCGGCGCTGGCCCACGATCTGCCCAAACGGCTCGCACACGTGCCCGATCTGCAGAAGCCGGCCGCCGACACCCTCGCCACCGCGACCCGGCAGTCGGCCGGTGGGGCCATCAGCGGGTTGCGGGAGCACCACGGCGCCGCGGCCATCGTGGACGCGCTGAGCCGGGCCTTCACCGACTCCACCCGGACCGCGCTGCTGGCCGCGGCACTGTTCCTGCTCGTCGGCCTGGCCTCGGCCGCCCTCATCCCGAACCAGCCCTACCCGGCGTCGGACGAGGACGAGGACGCTCAGAGCAGCTGACCGTCGAGGCACATCCCGGACGAGCGGGTGGACGTCTTCGGTTGCACCACACCGGGGTCGAAGGTCCACTGTGAGACCGGGCCCGCCGACTTCCACAGCAGGCCGCCGCTGGTCGGCACCGCCTCGAAGACGTCCCCGACACCGGGGATGAGCTGATCGCCGACGCAGTAGTCGTCGTAATCGGTGCCGGGCTGGCGTGCCCCCGCGCTGAAGCGGCCCGCCGGATTGGCATCCGCCCCGGGATTCGGCACGGTGCTCCCGCTCGCCGCGCCGCTCCGGTACCAGTGCGGACCGGCCGCGTCGCCGCCACAGGTGAAGGCCGAGCCGCCCGCCACCACCTGCGACCCCTGCGGGTGCGTGCCGCCCGCCCACAGGCAGTCGGCGCCGGAGTCGAAACGGGTGTCCGCCACGGTACCGAAGCCGAGGCCACCCGCGGCCATTACGGCCGTCGCGAGCAGAGTAAGCGGTTTGATCACTGCAATCACCCTTGATTCGGTGCGATCCGGAATCCGGAACGGCGCATCTCGGGGCGCGGATCCGGTTGGCGTAGTTGCCATTCAGGAATAGCGCGGGTGGTTACAGTGCGAGGGTCAGTCGATCAGGCCGAGCGCGTGCAGCCGCCGGAAGACCAGCAGCGAGCCGGGGGCGACCGCGTACATGGCGGCGTATTCACCGAGGGTGAACCAGCGCAGTTCGGCGATCTCCCCGGAGGGGCGCGGCTCGTCGGTCAGCTCGCCGAGGAAGCAGGTCATGTGCAGGCGGGTGCCGGGCGCGTGCCCGTAGGCCTCCGCCTCGAACACGCCCAGCTCGCTGACGCCGGTGGCGGCCACCCCGAGTTCCTCGTGAATCTCCCTGTGCAGGGCCATCTCCGGGGTCTCGCCCGGATCGATCTTGCCGCCCGCCATATAGAAGACGTCCTTGCCGGTGGACCGGGTCTGCAACATGCGACGATCCCGGATATGCGCCAGTGCCGCGGTGCGAATCACCCGCCCCACCCTAGCCAGCCGCGGTAGCGCGGGGGGCGCGGGCGCCCTTGTCATCGCGGGCGCCCGCGTTGTCGGCCCGGTGTCAGCAGGCCACGGTCCGCAGGCGCGCCCGGTCGCCGGCCGCGACGGCGCGCACGGCCGCGGCGATGGCGACCACCGGCGGCACCCAGCGCGCCTCGTGGGGCATGACGCTCCACGCGGTCCCGCGGCCCGGCTGCGGCAGCGGCACCCGGTCACCGTCGGTGTGCACGATCGCCCCCGCGGCGCGCAGGCTCTCGATGGCCCGCGCGGCCTTGGCCACGCCGACGACCAGATGGATTTCCCGCCGCTGCGGACCCGGGACCTCGATGACCGGGCCGGAGAGGTTGTTGGCGCGCAGGTACCGGCGCACCCCGGCAGCGACGGACCCGGTGAGTTCGATGGCCGCGATCTGCTCGCCGGTGATCAAGTCGACGCCGTCGCCGGTCGTCTCGATCGTCCATCCATGCTGGCGGAAGTCCTCCGCCACAACGCTCAACGCCACGATCATCACCCTCACACCTGCGGCTGTGCATTCGTTCCGCCGTGGCTGTGAGGTTCCGTAGAGGACGCTGCGATCACCAGCCACACCAAGGATTCTCGGGCCGTGACCGGGGTGGATGCATCGTCCTGCGGTCGCCGGTCGCTCAGGGAGATCCCCTAGGTGTGCGGGCTCAGTGGGTGGGCGGGGCGATCTTCCAGTGCCGCTGCAGGGCATTGGCGATCTCCGGCAGGATGGTCACCGGAATCCGCCTGTGCCGCAACATGGTTCGAATCTCGTCGACCTGTTCACGCTTGCGCATGTCGTAGGCGCTGGCAATGGGCCGCCGCACCGGCGGAATGGACAGCAGCACCAGTTCCCGATGCGGCTCGTCGCCGCCGTTGAGATCCAGTGCGAGGGTCCAGCGGCCCTTCTCGTCCAGCGCGAACCGTCCGGCCACCACCCGATCCCACGCCACCGCCGAGGCGCCCCACGGCGTCCGCCGCACGATCGCATCCTCGGTCAGCTCCACCCGGTCCCGCCCGAACAGCGCGACCATCAGCCCCACGGCGGCGGCCGCGCCGAAGAACAGCCCGGTGAACACTCGATTCAGCCCGAACACCCCGACCGTGCCGGCGCAGACGACGGCCACCACGAGTATCCCCGCGGCCACGTACCCGGCCATGCGCCGCCCCGGCACCACGCCCGCGCGCACCATCGTCATTACGCCTCCCGAAACCGACTGCCGGTCACCGTACCCGCCGGTGCGCGTCGTCGATGAATTCGACGCGGACGGATCGTCTTCATCCGCATGACGCCATCGACCTTCACCGCCGTCGTCAATATCGCGGTGCCCGTGACCGATCAGGACCGGACCAAGGCGCTGCTCGAGCGGCTCGGGCTGGCGACCCGCATGGACGCCGAACTGCAGCCGGGCTTCCGCTGGATAGAGATGTCGCTGCCCGGCGGGACGGCCGCCTTGGCGCTGGTGCGCGCGTCCGCGGAACTGCCCGCCGGCATCGACACCGGGATCCGGCTGGCGACCACGGATGCCCGTGCCGCCCATGCCACACTCGCCGGCCTCGGCCTCACCGTCGGCGCGCTGCTGGACTGGGATTCCGCGCCGCTCATGTTCGCCTTCCAGGACCCCGACGGTAACCGCTTCTACGTCATGCAGATGGACTCCTGAGGCGGTCGAAACCGGAGGATTCCCAGCCGATCTCGACATGGACGCCCTTGTCGACCTACCGTGCCTCTGCCACCGCCCACCGGTGGTCCCGCAGTACCCGAAGGAGCGACCGATGCCGCACGCCGTCGACCTCGAGCGCCGACTGACCGACTCGATCGAGGAGCACGGAGTCCCCGGCGCGCAAGTGGCGGTGCTGGTCGGCGGCGAGATCACGGACGCGGCGGCCGGGGTGCTGAACACCGCGACCGGTGTTGCGGCGACCACGGATTCGGTGTTCCAGATCGGCTCGGTCACCAAGGCGTGGACCGCGACGCTGATCATGCAGCTTGCCGCCGAGGGGCTGATCGAGCTGGACGCCCCGGTGCGCCGGTACCTGCCCGAGTTCCAGGTGCGCGACGGGGCGGCCGCGGCCGTCATCACTGTCCGGCAGCTGCTCGGCCATACCTCGGGCATCGACGGCGACTTGTTCCTCGACACCGGGCGCGGCGCGGACGCGGTGGAGAAGTTCGTGCCCGCCATCGCGGACGCCGGGCAGGTGCACCGCCCCGGCGACATGTTCTCCTACTGCAACAGCGGCTACGTGCTGCTCGGCCGAATCCTGGAAGTCTTGCGCGGCAAGCCTTTCGACGCGGTGTTGCGGGAGTGGCTGGTGACCCCGCTCGGGCTGACCCGGGTGGCCACCGACGCCGACGAGGCCATCCTGTTCCGCGCCGCGGTAGGGCATATCGGATCCGCGCCGGGCGTGCGCCCGGAACCCACGCCGGTCTGGGCGCTCCCGGCCTCCAACGCTCCGGCCGGCGCGAGGCTGGCGATGTCCGCGCGCGATCTGCTGGGATTCGCCCGGCTGCACCTGTCCGGCGGTCGCACCGTGGAGGGCGTCCCCGTCCTCCCCGAGACCGCGGTACAGGCGATGACCCGGCCGCACGTCGAGGTGCCCGATATCGGCTACGGCACCCACTGGGGTCTGGGCTGGCAGCTGTTCGATCCCGCCGGAACCGGATTGTTCGGGCATGATGGCAGCACCATCGGCCAGAACGCCTTCCTGCGCATCGCGCCCGCCGCCGGCGTGGCAATCGCCTTGCTGGCCAATGGCGGTGACGCGTTCGCGCTCTACCAGGATCTGGTCGCGGACCTGCTGTGGGTGCACGCGGGTATCCGATTGCCCGCCCGGCCCGTGCCGCCCGCGCGGCCCGAACCGGTGGATGCGGCGCGGGTCAGCGGCCGGTACCGCTCGGTCATGTACGAGCACGCCATCGACGTCGACCCCGACGGCCGGGCGTGGCTGTCCACGATTCCCTTGACGGCGGAAGCGGCCCTGGTCTCCGCCCCGGACCGCATGGAGCTTCTGCACCTCCGCTCCGACGCCCTGATCGCCGCGCGCCCCGTCCGTGGCCGGCACGCCGTCTACGGCCTGATCGACGGAGACGGTGACGCCGCTGCCCGCTACCTGCACACCAGCCGCGCGATGCCCCGCCAGCCCTGACGCGATACCCGGACGGCTGGGGTCAATTCAGCTCGGCGGCGGAGGCCACGACGACACCGTAGAGATCGGCGATGGTGGCCAGGGCGCTGTCGTGCAGTTGTGCGGCGGTCACCTCGCCGACGGCCGACTCGAGGGGGCGGGTGGCGCAGGCATCGGCCACGACGGTGGGGTGGTTGCCGCGCAGGAAGGCGCCCTCGGCGGTGAAGGTGACGCACATATGGGTCATGAAGCCGGCGATGATCAGGTTCTCGTTGCCCGCGGCGTCCACCTGGGCGGCCAGGTCGGTGTCGTGGAAGCCGTTCGGAACCTGTTTGACGACAACGGGTTCGCTGTCGGCCGGGGCCACGGCGGGGTGGATCGCGCCGATGTCGGCGGTGATGTCGTAGGGGGTGCCGGGGCCGCCGTCGTTGACGATGTGGATGATCGCCGAGCCGGCCCGGCGGGCGCGGGCCAGCAGGTCGGCGGCGGCGTCGAGGGCGGGCTGCCAGCCGGTCAGCTCCATCACGCCGCGGGTGTAGGTGTTCTGGTAGTCGACGAGGATCAGGGTCGCGTCGGCCAGGGTGGCCGGGGTCTGATCGAAGCCGCTGAGGTCACGCAGGGTCTGCGCGGGCATGGAGATCCTCCTGGGTTTGCACATCCGAACCGCCCTGTGCGGTGGACGTTTTCCACGCTATGGGCCGGCGGGCATGTCGGAAATGTCATGTAGCCTGCAGATTCGGACATAGCGAGGGAGGGGGAACCGTGGGTGCACCGGCGCGATTCGTCGTCATCGTGCTGTTCGACCGGGTCGATCTGCTGGATGTGACCGGGCCGCCGGAGGTTTTCGCGCTGCTCCAGCGAGAGATGAACGGGGACACCGGATATCAGGTGGCGCTGGCCGCCGGGACCCTCGACCCCGTCACCACCTCCGCCGGGGTCCGAGTGCTGCCCGACATCACCTTCGCCGACCTCGCCGGGCGCGCGATCGACACGCTGGTGGTGCCCGGCTCGGTGGAGGTGGACGGCGACGGCCGGGTGCGCGCGCTCAGCGACCCGCGGGTGGTGGCGTGGGTGGCGAAGCTGGCCGCCGCCAGCCGCCGCGTCGCCTCGGTCTGCGTCGGCGCGCACATTCTCGCCGACGCCGGGCTGCTGGACGGCAAGCGCGCCACCACCCACTGGTCCACCGCACAGCAGCTCGCGGCGGAACATCCGGCCGTCACCGTGGACGCCGATCCGATCTTCATTCGCGACCAGAACATCTGGACCGGTGCGGGACTCACCGCCTGCCTGGATCTGGCCCTGGCACTGGTCGCCGACGATTTCGGCGACGCCCTCGCACTGCGCGTGGCGCGGCAGCTGGTCATGTTCCTGAAAAGGCCCGGCGGACAGAGCCAGTTCAGCGTGTCACTCGAACCCCTCTCGACCACGCGCCGGATCGACGACCTGCGCCACTACATCGCCCGCCATCTCGCCGAGCCATTGACGGTCGCGGACCTGGCGGCGCGGGCCCATGTCAGCGAACGGCAGCTGACCCGCATCTTCAAGACCGATCTCGGCGCCACTCCGGCGGCCTATATCGAGTCCGCCCGAGTCGAATTCGCGCGCAACCAGCTCGAGACGACCGATCACACGCTCGAGCGGGTGGCGACCCTGAGCGGTTTCAACACCACCGACACCCTCACCCGGGCCTTCCGGCGCGTCCTGGACACCACGCCGACGGAGTATCGAAACCGCTTCCGGCTCACCTAGTCTCGCCTCGGATCAGCTGGTCACGCCTCGAGCGGGACCGCCGCCTCGGCCGTGTACACCAGGAACGTCAGGCTCTCCTGGAAGTACAGCTGCACCGTCTCGGCATCGTGCGAGAGATAGCCGATGGACAGATCCTGGCCGATCTGCAGATCGAAATCGCCGCCGCGCGTGGACAGGACGAACGCGCCGTCGATGGCCGGCGCCCAGATGATGTCACCGTCGATGAGCCGCTCGATATGGGTGCGGATCGGGTGCCCGTGATCGGAGGTCTCGCTCACCGCGGTGTACAGATCCGCCGACAGCAGCACCGAGTACGGCCCGTCCACACCCGCCAGCCGCAGCTTGCTCAGCGCCTGCGCCACCGCCTCCGGAGCCAGGCGCGGGTCGCCGGGCAGCTTCACCGGCTCGCACGAGGTGGAAGCCCGGACGCCGATGATCCCGGCCGCCGGATAGCCCTCGAAAATGGCGCGGTCCTCGGCGAAGGCGATCTTCTTGGCCGCCGTCTTCACCGGATCCAGATCGGCGTCGTGCGCGCCGCGCTCGATATTGTCCAGCTCCTCGCGGGAGAGCGTGAACGGCACCCGCAGCTCCACGAGCGGCAGCACCACGCGCTGGCGGGCCTGCACACCATCACCGGGGGAGGTGATGGTGGAGGTGCGGCCCAGTCCGGCGGCGGAGTAGTCGGTGCCGTGCGGGCCGGACAGATCGACCACGCGGCGACCGGCGATGTGCCGCTTGAAGGTTCGCGTCGCCTCCTCCTCGATGGCCGACCAGGCCTCCGAGGTGATGGGCGCGAGTTCGCGATGCAGGTTGTTCATGCGTCAGCTCCGTTCGGTTCAACGATTCCGTAGCGCCGGTTCAGCGATTGCGTAGGGCTCCGATGCCGAGGGATCCATCCCCGGGCACAACGCCATTGCCGTCCGGGGATTCCCGCTGGGTGGCCGCCGCCGGCGCCGGTGCGTCCGGCAGCGCGTCGAAGAACCCTGCGGGCGGGGCGAAGAAGGAGGTGCCGGTGACCGCGGTGGAGAAATCCAGGATGCGGTCGTAGGCGGCGTCGGCCGTGCCCAGGAACATGCGGACCAGCATGTTCTCGGTGATGGCGGGGTCGTCGGCGTAGGCGATGTAGTAGGTGCCGAATTCGCCGTCCTGGATCGAGCCGAACGGCATATTGGCACGCACGATATTGCCGATCTCGTCCTGATCGTTCACGGCCACATGCGAATTCGCGGGCTTGTCGGCGTCGGACAGTTCGAAGTCGTCGAGTTTCGTTCGCCCGATGACCTTTTCCTGTTCGGTGGTGGACAGCGCCTTCCACGAGTCCAGATCGTGCAGGTACTTCTGCACGATGACGTAACTGCCACCGGCGAACTCGGGATCCTCGTCGCCGACCAGCGCGGCGGTGGCGGCGAGCTGTCCCTCCGGATTCTCGGTGCCGTCCACGAATCCGAGCAGATCGCGCTGCTCGAAATAGCGGAAGCCGACCGTCTGATCCACGATGGTGGCCGCGCCGGACAGCCGCTCGGCGATCTTCATCGCCAATTCGAAACAGGCGTCCTGGGTTTCGGCCTTGAGGTGGAACAGCAGGTCGCCCGGCGTGGCCGGGGCCTGGTGCCGCTCACCGATGAAACCCGGAAACTCATGCAGCTGTGCGGGTTTCGGCCCGGAGAACAGGCGGTCCCAGGCGGCGGACCCGATGCTGGTGATGCACGCGAGGCCGGATCCGGGCACCCGGAATCCGACGGAGCGGCGCAACCCGGGCAGATCTGCGAGCAAATCCCGCGCCACCGTCTCGCCACCCTCGTCGATGGTGACGACGAGGAAGATCGCGGCCGGTGTGAGCGGGTCGAGGATCGGCTGTGGCTCACCCATGGGCACCACCTTATGCGCTGCGGCCGACCGCCGACCCGTCCGGTATGCCCGCGTCTCCCGGACTACTTGGCGACGGTCAGCAGAAATGCCACGTCATCGACGGCTTTCACGCTGTGGCGGGCGTTGGGGATCACAATCAGGTCACCCGCCGAACCCTTCCACTCGTTGGTGCCGCTGATCACCACCAGCACCCCGCTCAGCACCACGAGGGTCGCCTCGCCCGGATTCTCGTGCTCGGCCAGCGTCTGTCCGGCCGTCATCGCGATGACCGTCTGGCGCAGGGTGTGGGTGTGGCCGCCATAGATGGTCAACGAACTGCGCCCGCTCGAGGCGGTGGCCGCCAGCTTCAGTTGCTGGCGAGCAACCGCGGTCAGCGATTTCTTGTCCATGGACTGCCTTTCGCCGGAATATCGCTGAGTATGCCGGACGCGCCCGGACCGATCGGCGGTTTCGAGGCGGTGTTTGCAGGAATTGCCGGACTAGGAATACAGGCGTTACCGCAAGCCCGGGGTGGCGCGGCGATAACGGCGGAAGCGATACCGCAGACCCGTCGACGACTCGCGCCAGTCGGCCGCATCCGTCTGCCACGCGTGATCGATGGCCGGCGCCAGGGTGTCGCCGTCGATGTCCGCGTCGATCTCGGTGACCATCAGCTCGGTCGCGAAAGGCATTGCGGCGCGGTAGATCTCGCCGCCGCCCATGATCCACACCGACTTCTCGCCGGTCATGTGCAGGGCCTCGGCCAGCGAGCCCGCCCGCTCCGCCCCGGCCTCGGACCAGTCCGCCTGCCGGGTCACGACGATATTGCGGCGGCCGTCGAGCGGACGGAAGCGCACCGGCAGCGAATCCCAGGTCTTGCGGCCCATGATCACCGGATGCCCGAAGGTGACGTCCTTGAAGTGCGCCATGTCCTCGGGCACGCGCCACGGAATCGTATTGTCCCGCCCGATGATTCCCCGCGGCGTCTGGGCCCAGATCAGCCCGATGGTCCGGTTCACACCGCCACCGGCGCCTTGATGGCCGGATGATGCTGGTAGCCCTGGATTTCCACGTCCGCGTACGAGTAGTCGAACAGCGTGGGCGCGGGCCGCAGGTGCAGCTGCGGGAACGGGTAGGGCTCGCGGGTCAGCTGCTCGCGCACCTGGGCCACGTGATTGTCGTAGATGTGCACATCGCCGCCGGTCCAGATGAAGTCACCGGGCAGCAGCTCGGTCTGCTGGGCCACCATGTGGGTCAGCAGCGCGTAGCTGGCGATATTGAACGGGACGCCCAGGAACAGGTCCGCGCTGCGCTGGTACAGCTGGCACGACAGCTTGCCGTCGGCCACATAGAACTGGAAGAAGGCGTGGCAGGGGGCCAGCGCCATCTTGTTCAGCTCGGCCACGTTCCACGCCGAGACCATGATGCGCCGCGAATCCGGATCGGTGCGCAGCGTCTGCAGCACCTGCGAGATCTGATCGATGTGGGTGCCGTCCGGGGTCGGCCAGGACCGCCACTGCACGCCGTAGACCGGGCCCAATTCGCCCTGCGCGTCGGCCCATTCGTCCCAGATGGTGACGCCGTGCTCCTGCAGCCACCGCACATTGGAGTCACCGCGCAGGAACCACAGCAACTCGTAGACGATCGACTTGAGGTGCACCTTCTTGGTGGTGATCAGGGGAAAGCCCTGCGACAGGTCGTAGCGCAGCTGATGCCCGAAAATGCTGCGGGTGCCGGTTCCGGTCCGATCCGCCTTGGGGGTGCCGGATTCCAGCACCAGTCGGAGCAGGTCCTCGTACTGGGTATCTCGGGCGCTCTCCACGCCTGGCAAGCTTACGCACCGTGCGGAAGTTGTTTGTGATCGGAATCGGGGCGGGGGACCCGGACCAGGTGACGGTGCAGGCCATCAAGGCGATGTGCCAGGTAAACGTGTTTTTTCTCATCGGCAAGGGGGCCGAGAAGCAGGAGCTCACGGACGTGCGGTCGGCCATTCTGGCCGAGTACGCGCGCCAGCCGCACTCGATAGTAGAGATCATCGACCCGCCGCGCGACCGGGGCGTGCCCGCCAGCGGCGCGGACGCCGTCTACCAGGGCGCGGTCGCGGACTGGCACGAGGCGCGGGCCGAGCTGCTGGAGCGGGCCTTCGCCGAAACCGACGGGGTGGGCGGCATTCTCGTGTGGGGCGACCCGTCGCTGTACGACAGCACGCTGCGCATCGTCGAGCGGGTGCTCGAACGCGAGCGCATCCAGTTCGAGTACGAGGTGATTCCGGGCGTCACCAGCGCGCAGGCGCTGGCCGCCGCGCACCGCATCGTGCTGCACGAGATCGGCGAGCCGCTGCACATCACCACCGGGCGGCGGCTGCGCGAGGAGGGGCTGGTCCCGGGGCAGTCCACGCTGGTGATGCTGGACGGTGAGTGCTCGTTCACGCAGGTGCCGGGCGACGACGTCTACATCTGGTGGGGCGCGTACCTGGGCATGCCCGACGAGGTGATCGTGGAGGGCCCGCTGCGCGTGGTCGAGGGCCGCATCGCCCGCCGGCGGGCGGCTCTGCGCGAGGCCAAGGGCTGGATCATGGACATCTACCTGCTGCGGCAGGCGGGCGCCGCGCGCTGAATCCGCCGGGTGTCGGGGTGTGCGGTTAGGGTGGACGACGGAAATGGTCGCCCATTGGAGGAGATCCGTTGCCCGAACTACCGGAGATTGTGGCGCTCGAGCAGTTCCTGGCCGAGCATGCGGTGGGGGCGGTGGTCGGGCGGGTCGACGTGGCGGCCCTGAGTGTGCTGAAGACCTTCGATCCGCCGGTGACCGCGCTGTCGGGGCGCGACGTGACCGGGGTGGGGCACTGGGGCAAGCACCTCGGATTGGATTGCGACGGGCTGTGGTTGATCACGCACCTGTCGCGCGGCGGCTGGCTGCGGTGGATCGACGAGCCCGGGGTCAATCCGCCCAAGCCCGGCAAGGGACCGCTGGCCCTGCGCGTGCACTTCTTCACTCCTGAAGGCGCCACCCCCGCTTTCGATCTCACCGAGGCCGGCACCAAGAAGCGGCTGGCCGTATGGGTCACCGGTGATCCGCTCTCGGTGCCCGGCATCGCGCGGCTGGGGCCCGACGCCCTGGCCGTGAGCGAACCGGAATTCGCCGAGATCCTGTGCGGCACCTCGCAGCGCGTGAAGAACGCGCTCACCGATCAGAGCCTGCTGGCCGGCATCGGCAATGCCTACTCCGACGAAATCCTGCACACGGCAAGGCTTTCGCCGTTCGCCACCTCCGGTTCGCTGGACGCCGGACAGGTGGCGCGCCTGTATGCGGCCATGCGTGCCACGCTGTCCGACGCCATCCTGCGCTCGGTGGGCCAGGACGCCGCCCGCCTCAAGGGCGAGAAGCGTTCCGGTTTCCAGGTGCACGCCCGCACCGGCCTGCCGTGTCCGGTCTGCGGCGATACCGTCCGCGAGGTCTCCTACGCGGACAAGTCGTTCCAGTACTGCCCGACCTGCCAGACCGGCGGCAAGATCCTGGCCGACCGCCGCATGTCCCGGCTGCTGAAGTAGCCCCTAGACCACGGCCACCGGATCGGTGCGGCGGTCCAGCACGTGTGCCGGAATCTCCACCCCCGCTTCCAGATCCGCGGCCGGGATCGGGGCGTCGAAGACCTGACGCAGCGGCAGGACGCCGGCCCAGACGCCACCGGTGTCGATATCGGCCTGCTCGTCGCGCGGGCCGCCGGTGCGGACTTTGACCGAGGCCTCGGTGAGGTCGAGGGCCAGGACCATGGTCGCGGCCATCTCCTTCTTGTTCGGCGAGCGGACCGCGTCCCACGCGCCGGGTGCGGCCTGTTCGACGATGACGCGCAGCGCGTGCATGCGCTCGTCCGGGTCGGTCAGCTCGACCGGCCGGGCGTGGATGACCGCCGAGCGGTAGTTCATGGAGAAGTGCATGGCGGAGCGGGCATAGACGATGCCGTCCACATGCGTCACGGTCAGCGAGACGTCGCCGGTCATGGCGGCCCGCAGATTGCCGGAGCCGGTGGATCCGTGCAGGTACAGCGTGTCGCCGTCGCGGCCGTAGATGGTCGGGATGACCACCGGGCTGCCGTTCAGGACCACGCCCAGGTGGCAGATGAGCCCGGCGTCGAGGACCGCGTCCAGTTCGGCGCGGTCGGTGCGACCCCGCTCCTTGGACCGGGTGAGGCTGCTGCGCGGGGTCGGTGACAATGCGGTCCGGTTCGAAGCTGTCTCACTCATAGGACCAGTGTCGAAGGGGAAATGGCGTTCCTGAATAGCCAATTCTCCGCAAGATCTACAGACCACTTCGGGGGAGATCCATGCCCTTCACGCTCGTACACTGCGTGCGGCACGTGCTGGTCTGTGCAATCACCAGCGCTGTAACGGGTTTCGTGGTGTAGGCGCTCGTTTCCACGGTAGCTTCGGCCGTCAAGGGACATCGTCGATCGCACTGTCGTGGGCGGGGTGGCATTCTGATATCCATCAGTTGTCGGATGATCAGGAGGCCACTTGCGGGTGAATCGGCTGGTCGACGACGATCTGCCGTTCGTCGTCGAACGCGACAGCGGCGTGCCGCTGGCCGTTCAGGTGGCCGATGGACTGCGCCGGGCCGCGACCACCGGCGCGCTGCGCGGTGGTGATCGGCTGCCGTCCTCCCGTGAGCTGGCCGATCGGCTGGGGGTGAGCCGGACCGTCGTCACCGCCGCCTACGACCAGTTGCACGCCGAGGGCTGGCTGGACGGGCGGCACGGCTCGGGCACCTACCTGACGGCCGCGCCCGCACCGGTGGGCGCGCAGACCCGCGGGCCCGACCTGCCCGAACCGCTGGCGGGACTGCTGGATCTCGGCGCGGGCGCGCCGTCCATCGAGGCCATCGACCCGGCCGCCTGGCGGCGGGCGTGGCGGGCCGCCTCGGATCGAATGCCGTTGATCCGCAAGGACCGACGCGGAGAGACCGACTATCGGGAGGCCGTCGCCGAACACCTGCTGCGGCATCGCGGGCTGGGCGCGGGCAGCGGGACCACGGTGCTCGCGACCGCCGGAACCAGTGCGGCCGCGGGCGAACTCGCGGCGGCGCTGCTGCGGCCCGGCGACGTGGTGGCCATCGAGGATCCCGGCTATCAGCGGGCGGCCGGGGCGTTCCGGGCGGCGGGTATGCGGCCGGTCCCGGTGCCCGTGGACGCCGAGGGCCTGCGGGTGGACCTGCTGCCGGAGGATGCGGGCCTGGTGTATTGCACTCCCGCGCACCAGTTTCCGCTCGGCGCGCGCATGCCCGCCGCCCGCCGGGTCGAGCTCATCGAATTCGCCCGCCGCAGCGGCGCACTCGTGGTCGAGGACGACTACGACGGCGAATTGCGGTACGACACCGCGCCGCTGCCACTGCTGGCCACCCTGGCTCCCGATGTGGTCGTGCATCTGGGCACCACCAGCAAGATCCTCACGCCCACCCTCGGCATCGGCTGGCTGGTGGCGGATCCGGCCGTCGCCGCGGCGGTGCTCGCCCATCGCGAACTCACCGGCACCGGTCCGGCCCCGGCGGGTCAGCAGGTGGTGGCCGAACTGGCCCGGCACGGTGACCTGGCCCGCCATCTGCGCCGCCTGCGCCGCGACATGCCCGCCCGCCGCGCCCTGGTGGTGGACGAGCTGCGCGGCCGCGGCCTGGACGTGCGTGGCGACGACGCCGGATCACACGTCTTCGTGCCGCTCGCCACCCCGGAGCAGGAGGACCGCGCGGTGGCCGCCGCCCGCGAGCTCGGCGTCCACCTCGACGCGCTGGCCCGTCACCATCTGGGCGCCCGGCGCACCTTCGGCGTCGCCCTCGGATATGCCGCCCTGCCTGCGGCGGAGCTGCCCCGCGCGGTTCGGTCGGCGGGGGCGGCGCTGGCCCGGGTCGTAGAGTGGTCCGCATGACCGAAAAGGACATCCACGCGCGCATCAAGGAACTCGTGGATCGTGAGCACGAGCTCCGGGCCAAGACCACCGGTGGCGAACTCGACCCCGAGGCCGAGCGCCGCCAGCTGGCCGAGATCGAGGTCCAGCTGGACCAGTGCTGGGACCTGCTGCGTCAGCGCCGCGCCCGCATGGACCAGGGGCGCAACCCCGACGAGGCCCAGGTCAACCCCGCCCGCCAGGTCGAGGGCTACCTGCAGTAACCGACCACCCGCCGTCCGGCCGTTCCCGCCGGCCGGCGGGTCGGCCGTTCCCGCCACCTTCGGAGTCCGCGGTCCGAGACCCTGGGAGCCCCCGAGAGTTGGGACTACCCTTTGTGAATGGTGGCAACGACAGACATCACGACCGCGGACGGCACGGTTCGCGGACTCCGGGGCCGCCGCGTTTCACGCTGGCGGTCCATTCCTTTCGCGGCGGCTCCGATCGGGGAGTTCCGTTTCCGGGCGCCGCGGCCGGTGCAACCGTGGAGCGGGGTGCGTGACGCCACCGACTTCGGTTGTGCCGCAATGCAACACCGGGACGGCGCGCGGATCGGGCCGCGGCAGGCGCAGCTGACCGGCGAGGATTGCCTCACGCTGAACGTGACCGCGCCGAACGCGCCGTCGGTCACGCCCCGCCCGGTCATGGTGTTCATCCACGGCGGCGGCTACATGATCGGAACCTCCGCGCTGCGGCTGTATTCCGGCGCCCGGCTGGCGCTCCGCGGCGACGTCATCGTGGTGTCGGTCAACTACCGGCTCGGCGCCTTCGGTTACGTCGACTTCGGTGAATACTCCACGCCCGACAGCCGATTCGACTCCAACCTGGGCCTGCGCGATCAGGTCGCGGCCCTGGAATGGGTGCAGCGCAATATCGCCGCGTTCGGCGGCGACCCGGACAATGTCACCATCTTCGGCGAATCGGCCGGGGCGCACGCGGTGCTGGCCCTCATGGCCACCCCCGCCGCGGCCGGGCTGTTCCACCGCGGCATCGCCCAGAGCCCGCCCTCGGACTGGGCTCCCAGTCAGGCCGAGGCCCGGCTGTTCGCCCGCCGTTGCCTCGATGACCTCGGCATCGCCCCCGGGGACGCCGGCAAGGCGTTGCGCACCGCCGGTGCGAACGATATCCGCAAGGCCGTCGATCACGCGGTCGCCCGGATCATGCACGAGCAGCCGGGGCTGTTCCCGGTGGCCCCGGTGGTGGACGGCGAATTCCTGCCCGCCGCACCACTGGCCGCGTTCGCCGCCGGCACCGCGCACCGGGTGCCGCTCATCATCGGGACCAACCGGGACGAGGCCACCCTGTTCGTGCGCTTCGACGACACCCTGCCCACCACCCCCGATCGCATGCGCTGGCTGCTGCGCCACGTGGACCAGGCCCTGGGCGAGGGCGGCGACAGCCCCGTCTTCACCAAACTCGGCCAGTCCATGCCGACCTCGCAGGAGCGGCTGCACGAGACGCTGGCCGAGTTCGGCGCGGCCGTCGAATCCCGGGTCACCGCGGCCTATCCCGGTTTTCCGGGCAAGCGGGCCGCCGTCCGCATGGGCGGCGACTTCACCTTCTGGCGGCCCTCGGTCCGCGTCATGGAGGCGCACAGCCGGTATGCGCCGACCTACGCGTACCGCTACGACTTCGCCCCGCGCGCAATGCATTTGAGTGGTTTCGGCGCCACGCACGCCCTGGATCTGATCCCCGTCTTCGGCGCGGTCGATTCGTCCTTCGGCCGTGCCATGACCACGCTCGGCGGCCACCGCGGCTTCCGTGAGGTGTCGAGCCAGTTCCAGGACAACTGGCTGGCCTTCGCCCGCACCGGAACTCCGCTGTCGGCCTGGCCCGCCTACACCGAGGAGCAGCGCGCGACGCTGATCATCGATTCGCCCGGCCGCGTCGAACTCGACCCGGACCGCACCAAACGCCTGGCGTGGCAGGGGGTTCGGATCCCCGCCCTCACCTGAGCGGCGGTCACCAGGCCGTACAGGACAGGCCGAGCGCGGACAGTTCCGTCTCGGCCAGCGCGGTGAGCGCGGCGGAGGTCGGGATGGCGTCCGGATCCAGGCCGATCAGCGACAGCGTGTAGGTGTCGGCGATCCGGGTCAGGTACCCCGAGAGCCGGGTCCGGGGCAGGGCGTCGAGCCGGAGCCCGGGGTGGATGGCGCGGGCCGCCACCCCGGTGCACGAGTGTGGACCCAGCGCCAGCAGCGACTCGGGCAGGTTGCCGATATTGGAGCACAGGACGTCCCGCTCGCCCGCGCCCCGCGCCAGCCGATACGCCCACCGGTCGGGCATGACCTGGAGGATCTCCTCGGGGATGCCGCCCGGGCTGGTCATGCGGTGCTCGTAGGCCGCACGGGCCTTGCGGCGCAGGGTCGCCGGGGTGTCGTCGCGGGTGATGGCGACCTCGGTCATGGACATGTCGTTGTCCACGCGCGGCTCGTCGCGGGTGTCGACCGGGAGGCTGGCGGCAATGGTGTCGGCGGGAAAACCGCTGGACCACAGCATCTTCGCGATCAGATGGACGAACAGGCTGTTGGCGGTGCCCGCGTGCGCGACCGCGACACGGTTCCAGTCCCGGGCCGGGATCTCGAGCACCGTCCCGCAGGTGGTGGCGGTTCCGGGCAGGGCATTCGCGGTGCCCGGCACCACTTTTCGCGCCTCGGGTGCGGCCGGGCGTGCGGGAATGCCGCGCCGCAGCGCGCGAGCGGTCCCACCCAGGACCGTGGCCCACATGTGCCGGGCATCGGCCCAATCCGAATGTCCCGCACGGGGCGCCGCGAGTGGGATACCGGACAGTGCGTTGTCGATGGCCAGGGTCAGCGCGCGGCCGTCGGCCAGCGCGTGCGAACAGGTCAGCGCGACCAGGCAGCCGCCGTCGTCGAGGCGTGCCGCCGACAGCCGCCAGCCCGGCCCGGCCTCGGGATCGAGGTCCGCGCCCTGGCGGTCGGCCCAATCCAGTACGGCCGCACGCGGAATCGGCTCCGGCGTCATGGTGAACGGGTGCGCGGTCTGGTTCGGCTGCCAGCGTGGGCGCGCCCCGGGCACCCGCGAGCGCACCACCCGGCGGCCGAGCGGCCCGGTGCGCAGATCGCGGTGCACCCGCCAGAGCAGGGCCGGATGGACCGGTTCGGCGGTACGCCAGAGCCCCTGCAGGACGATCGGGGTACCCATGCCCCGATGCGACCGCAGGAAGATCTCGTCCAGCACGCTCAGCCGATCCATCGAACGGCTAGCGTACCGATCGGTTCGATGGGGTGCTGCCGCGCGTATTCGGGGCTTTCGCGCGATCGATCGAACCGGAGCCCGGATCAGGCGGGGCGGCCGTGGCGGCCCTCGCCCGAGGCGAAGCGCTGCGCCCCGTCCAATGCGCCGTCCATCAGGGCCTTCGTGCCGTGGCGCAGCTCGTTGGCGATGGCCTCGGACTCCTCCAGGCCGTTCTGCTCCAGCACCGACATGCGGTCCGAGCGCAGGCAGGTCTGCGGCAGCGTGGCCAGCTCGAGCGCGAGTTCCTCGGCGGCGCGGCGGGAGTCGCCGTTCGGCACCACCCGGTTGACCAGCCCGATCTGCAGCGCCTCGGTGGCGCCGACGGCCCGGCCGGTGAGAATCAGGTCCATGGCGCGGCCCTCGCCGATGACGCGGGGCAGCCGCACGGTGCCGCCGTCGATGAGCGGCACGCCCCAGCGGCGGCAGAACACGCCGAAGGTGCTGTCCTGCTCCGCGATTCGCAGATCGCACCAGAGCGCCAACTCGATGCCGCCCGCGACCGCGTACCCCGAGACCGCGGCGATGACGGGCTTGGACAGCTTCATGCGGGTCGGGCCCATGGGCCCGTCACCGTCCTCGGTGACCTGATTGGAGCGTTCGGTGCCGAGGGCCTTGAGGTCGGCGCCGGCACAGAAGGTGCCGCCGTCGCCCCACAGCACGGCGACCGCGGCGGTGGGGTCGGCGTCGAAGTCGCGGAAGGCGTCGGCCAGGGCTTTCGCGGTGGGGCCGTCGACCGCGTTGCGGGCTTCGGGGCGGTGCAGGATCACGGTGTAGACGGGGCCGTTGCGCTCCACTCGTACTGTCACAGCGCCGACAGTACGCCGTAAACCGGGGCTTGCGTCAAGAAATGAATCGGTGGTTCACTTCTTGTATGGCCTATCGCAGAACCCCCGCTGTCCAGGCCCGCCTGGATGCTCAGGCGGGGTCGATCGTGCGTGCCGCCATGACCGTGCTGTCCCGGGACGGGTTCGCCGGACTGTCCATGGCCGCCGTCGCCGCCGAGGCCGGGGTCGCCACCGGGACGGTGTACAAGAACTTCAGCGGCAAGGCCGAACTCGTCACCGCCGTCTTCCGTGAGGTCGTCACCCGCGAGGTCGACGCCGTCGCCGCCGCCGGGGCGGCGGGGGAGGGGCGCACCGCCCCGGACCGGGTCACCGCCGCGGTCGAGACCTTCGCCGGCCGCGCCCTCAAGAACCCCAAACTCGCCTACGTGCTGCTCGCCGAACCGGTGGACGCCGCCGTCGACGCCGAACGCCTGCGCTTCCGCCGGGCATTCGCCGAGACCTACGTGTCCGCCATCTCCGACGGCATCGCCACCGGTCAACTGCCCCCGCAGGATCCGCGCACCTCCGCGACCGCGCTGGTCGGGGCCATCGGCGAGGTGCTCGTCGGCCCGCTCTCCGAACAACTCCAGAGCGAATCGGTGCTGCCGGAACTGGTCGCCTTCGCCCTGCGCGCCCTCGGTGTCCAGCCGGACGCCTCCGGCGACCACCCCGAATCTCGCGGCGTCCCACACGAATAGGAGTCACCCGCAATGCACACGCACGACGTCTTCAACCAGGTGCCGCCCATCGTCCCCTTCGACAATTCGCGCAATCCCGCGCTGCTCGAGGGCTTGCACCGGGAAGGTGCGGGCTGGGCCGAGGCCGAGGTGCGGGAGTTGGGCGTGCTCGCGGGCGGCGCGGCCGCGCAGGAGTGGGGCCGGCTGGCCAACGAGAACCCGCCGATCCTGCACACCCACGACCGCTACGGCAACCGCATCGACGAGGTGGAGTTCCACCCGTACTGGCACAACCTCATGGACACCGCGGTGTCGCACGGTCTGCACGGTTCGCCCTGGCAGGACGACCGGTCCGGCGCGCACGTGGCCCGCGCCGCCAAGTTCTTCACCTGGGGTCTGGCCGACGCCGGGCACATGTGCCCCATCTCCATGACCTACGCCGTGGTGCCGGCGCTGCGCCACAATCCCGAACTGGCCGCGAAGTTCGAGCCGCTGCTGGCCTCTCGCGTCTACGACTTCGGCCTGCGCGAGCCGTCCAGCAAGGCCGGTCTCATCGCGGGCATGTCCATGACCGAGAAGCAGGGCGGCTCCGACGTCCGCGCCAACACCACCACGGCCACCCCGCTGGCCGACGGCACCTACCGCATCGTCGGCCACAAGTGGTTCACCTCGCACCCCATGGGCGACCTGTTCCTGACCCTGGCCCAGGCGCCGGGCGGCCTGTCCTGCTTCCTGCTGCCCCGGGTGCTGCCCGACGGCACCCGCAACGCGCTGCGCATCCAGCGGCTCAAGGACAAGCTGGGCAACAAGTCCAACGCCTCCTCGGAGCTGGAGTACGAGAACGCCATCGGCTGGCTGGTCGGCGCGGAGGGCGCGGGCGTGAAGACCATTATCGAAATGGTCAATATGACCCGGCTGGACTGCGTGATCGGCTCGGCCACCGGTATGCGCGCGGGGGCCGTCTACGCCACCCACCACGCCCGGCATCGCCAGGTGTTCGGCAAGCACCTGGTCGACCAGCCCGCCATGCGGAATGTGCTGGCGGACCTGGTGATCGAATCCGATGCCGCGACCACCGTCATGATGCGCCTGGCCGGTGCCACCGACCGCGCCGACGTCGATCCCGCCGAGGCGGCGCTGCGCCGCATCGCGCTGGCGGTCACCAAGTACTGGGTGTGCAAGCGCGCCCCCGCGCACGCGGCCGAGGCGCTGGAATGCTTCGGCGGCAACGGTTATGCCGAGGAGTCCGGCATGCCGCGGCTGTACCGCGAGGCCCCGCTCATGTCCATCTGGGAGGGCTCGGGCAATGTGGCCGCGCTGGACGCGCTGCGCGCCATGGGCCGGCAGCCGGAGACGGTCGAGGCGTTCTTCACCGAGGTGAACCTGTCCCGCGGCGCCGACCGCCGCCTGGACGAGGCCATCGACCGAATCGGCAAGGAGCTCACCGATTTCGCCGATATCGAGTACCGCGCCCGCCGCGTGGTGGAACTGATGGCGCTGGTCCTGCAGGGCGCGCAGCTGGTCCGGCACGGCCACCAGGCCGTCGCGGACGCCTTCTGCGCCACCAGGTTCGGCGGCGACTGGGGCATCGCCTTCGGCACGCTGCCCACCGGCGTGGACACCGAGGCGATCATCCAGCGCGCCTACGTCGACACCCAGACCAGCATCGGCTGACACTCGCCCCGCGGGCTGCGACCCCACGCTTCCCGCCGCAGCCCAAGGCGCGGGGGTGTGATCCGGGACAACTCCTCGATCCAGGTGTCACGTTTCGGCCCGCTCCGGCGTCTCATGTTCATGAACGCCACCGCGAACCGCGCCGATGCCGCCGACCAGCGGTATCACCTGGCCGCGGGCCTGAAACGCTCCATCAACAAGGTCTTCCCGACCCACTGGTCGTTCCTGCTCGGGGAGATCGCGCTCTACAGCTTCATCATTCTGCTGCTGTCCGGGGTCTACCTGACGCTCTACTTCGAGCCGTCCATGACCGAGGTGACCTACAACGGCAGCTACCAGCCGCTGCGCGGCGTCCAGATGTCGGCCGCCTACCGCAGCGTTCTGGACATCTCCTTCGACGTGCGCGGCGGGCTGTTCGTGCGGCAGGTCCACCACTGGGCCGCCCTGCTGTTCGCGGCGTCGATCATCATCCACATGTTCCGGGTGTTCTTCACCGGCGCCTTCCGCAAACCCCGCGAGGCCACCTGGGTGATCGGCGCGGTCCTGTTGATCCTGGCCATGTTCGAGGGCTACTTCGGTTACTCGCTGCCCGACGACCTGCTCTCCGGCACCGGCCTGCGGTCACCGCTGGGCGGCATCACCATGGCGGTCCCGGTGGTGGGCACCTGGATCCACTTCTTCCTCTTCGGCGGGGAATTCCCCGGCACCGTCCTGATCCCGCGGCTCTACATCACCCACGTGCTGCTGTTCCCGGGAATCATGCTGGCGCTCATCGGCGCTCACATCGCACTCGTCTGGTACCAGAAGCACACCCAGTTCCCCGGGCCCGCCCGCACCGAGCGAAATGTGGTGGGCGCGCGCATCGTTCCGGTGTTCTCCCTGGACCAGGGCGCGTTCTTCGCCTTCACCCTGGCCACCGTCGCGCTCATGGGCGGGCTCTTCCAGATCAACCCGATCTGGAATCTGGGGCCCTACAACCCGGCCCAGGTGTCGGCCGGATCCCAGCCCGACTTCTACATGATGTGGACCGACGGCCTGGCCCGGCTCATGCCGCCCTGGGAGATCTACCTGGGCCGCTACACCATTCCCGCGCCCTTCTGGGTGGCGGTGGTGATGGGCATCGTGCTGGCGGTGATCCCGCTGTACCCGTGGATCGAGAAGCGGCTGACCAAGGACACCGCGCACCACAATCTGCTGCAGCGGCCGCGAGATGTGCCGGTGCGCACCGCGATCGGAGCCATGGCCATCGCCTTCTACCTGGTGCTCACCGTCGCCTGCGTGAACGACATCATCGCGCTGAAGTTCGACGTCTCCCTCAACGCGACCACCTGGTTCTTCCGGATCGCGCTGCTGACCCTGCCGCCGCTGGCCTACGCCGTGGCCTACCGGTTCTGCCTGGGCCTGCAGCGCAGCGACCGGGCGGTGCTCGAGCACGGCATCGAGACCGGCATCATCAAACGGCTGCCGCACGGCGAGTACATCGAGGTGCACCAGTCGCTCGGTCCGGTGGACCGGCACGGCCATCCGATTCCCCTGGAGTACCAGGGCGCGGCCGTCCCCAAGAAGATGAGCAAGCTCGGCTCCGCGGGCAAACCCGGACCCGGCGGGTTCCTCACCGCCGACCCACCCGGGGAGCGCGCGCTCCTCGCCGCCCAGCATCATGATGAGGAGCACGCACAGCTCACCATGCTGAAAGCCAAGCAGGACAACGGGAGTCGAGGATGAAACTCCGGACACGCACCGACGGCGAGGAATACGGGCTGCTGGTGCCCGCCGCCACCGTCTACGACATGCAGTCCGCGCGCGCCGTCCGGCAGCTGCTGCACACCCACGGGGTGCGCGCCACCATGGGCCGGGCGCGCATCCACCGCTGGCGAAACCTCCAGGACCGCTTCCGGATCCTGGTCTTTCCCGAGGACGCCGTGCGCGCCTACGACGTCCTCAGCCGCCACACCAGCTGATCAGAGCTTGGTCAGGGTCCGGCTGTACTGCGGGATCAGCCGGATCTTGCCGGCCGTGCCGAAGTCGATGGTGACCGTCGCCAGCGAGCCGAAGCCCTCGGCGGCGATCACCCGGCCCAGGCCGTACTTGTCGTCGTTGACCCGGTCGCCGACGGCCAGCACCAGACCGGTGTTGTTGCGCTTGACCCCCGCGGCGGCCGGCGCGGGCCGCCGCTCGCCGCGATCGCGCAGACCGGGGCGCGGCTCCGACCAGCCGTCACCGCGGGTCCAATCCCGTTCCAGCCCTTCGTCTTCGCCACGCCGGCGGAAACCGCGCGAGGTATGCGACGGGGCCGGCTCCAGCCGCCGCCAATCCATCAGATGGCCCGGAATCTCCTGCAGGAAGCGGGATTCCGGATTGGAGACCGGCTGCCCCCACCCCGAACGGACCACGGCCCGGGTCAGATACAGGCGCTTGCGGGCGCGCGTGATGCCCACATACGCCAGCCGGCGCTCCTCCTGCAGCTCCGTCGGATCGCCCAGGGCGCGCATGTGCGGGAACTGGCCGTCCTCCCAGCCGGTCACGAACACGACCGGGAACTCCAGGCCCTTGGCGGTGTGCAGGGTCATCAACGTGACCACGCCGGAACCCTCTTCGGGAATCTGGTCCGCGTCGGCCACCAGCGAGACGCGCTCCAGGAACGCCGCCAGCGAACCCGGCTCCGGTTCGCCCTCGGCCTGCTCGGGCAGCATGCCCTCGGCCCGCGCGGCCTCCACATTGTTGCGCGCCTCGGAACTGAATTCGCGTGCGACGCTGACCAATTCGTTGAGATTGTCCAGGCGCGCGCCGTCCTGCGGATCGTCGGAGGCCTCCAGCTCGGCGCGATAGCCGGTGCGGTCCAGCACCGCCTCCACCACCGAACCCACGTCCGGGAAGTCCATGTCGGCCTGCGTGCCCGCCGCCCGGATCTCCTCCAGCAGCTCCAGGAATCCGGCGATGGCCCGCTGCGAGCGGCTGTTGAGCAGAGCCACCTTGCCCGCGGCCGCGTCCCGGAGCGCCTGCGCGAAGCCGATATTCCGCTGCTCGGCGTGCACGGCCACGCACGCCTCCGCGCGGTCGCCGATGCCGCGGCGCGGGGTGTTGAGTACCCGCCGCAGGCTCACCGCGTCATCCGGGTTCTCCAGGACGCGCAGGTAGGCCACGATGTCGCGAACCTCCTTGCGCTCGTAGAAGCGCACCCCGCCGACCACCTTGTAGGGCAGCCCCATGCGGATGAAGATCTCCTCCAGCGCCCGCGAATTGTTGTTGGTGCGGTAGAAGACCGCCACATCCGCGTAGTTGGCGTCGCCCTGGTCCACCAGCCTGTCGATCTCGCGGGCCACGAACGAGGCCTCGTCGTGCTCGTTGTCGGCCACATAGCCGACGATCAGATCGCCGTCGCCCTGATCGGTCCACAGCTTCTTCTCGCGCCGGCCCTCGTTGCGGGCGATCACCGCGTTGGCGGCGGTCAGAATGTACTGGGTGGAGCGGTAGTTCTGTTCCAGCAGAATGGTTTCCGCATCCGGGAAATCGCGCTCGAACTCCTCGATATTGCGGATGGTGGCGCCGCGGAAGGCATAGATGGACTGGTCCGCGTCACCCACCACGCACAGTTCCGAGGGCGGCACCCGATCCTCGGCTGCGGCATCGTCGCCCCGCCCGCCCCGATGGTGGCCCACCAGCTCACGCACCAGCACGTACTGCGCGTGGTTGGTGTCCTGGTACTCGTCGACCAGCACGTGCCGGAAGCGCCGCCGGTAGTACTCGGCCACCTGCGGATGCCGCTGCAGCAGCGACACCGTCTCACCGATCAGATCGTCGAAGTCGAGGGCATTGGCCGCGCGCAGCCGCCGCTGGTACTCGTCGTAGACCCGGGCCACGATGCGCGGCAGCTCGCCGTCCTCGGTCTCGGCGTCGGCCGCGGCCTGCGGCGGGTCGATGAGCTCGTTCTTGAGGTTCGAGATGGCGGTGGCCAGCAGGCGCGGCGAGTACTTCTTCGCATCGATCTCGAAGTCGCGAATGATCATGCCCAGCAGCCGCCGGGAATCGTCGGCGTCGTAGATGGAGAAGTTGGAGTTCAGCCCCGCCAGCAGCGACGCCTGGGTACGCAGGATGCGCACGCAGCTGGAGTGGAAGGTGGACACCCACATGCCGGCCGCGCGCGGGCCGACCAGCCCGGCCACCCGCTCGCGCATCTCGGCGGCGGCCTTGTTGGTGAACGTGATGGCCAGCACCTCGCCGGGCCGCACCCCGCGAGCGTCCAGCAGATAGGCGATGCGACGGGTGAGGACAGCGGTCTTCCCGGACCCGGCCCCGGCCACGATCAGCAGCGGGGTGCCGGTGTGCATCACCGCGGCGCGCTGTTGCGGATTCAATCCCTCGAGCAACCGCTCGGTCTTCTGCTCGTCCTGTGCCACCGTCGTATTCATCGCCCATCCACGCTACCGGCGCGCACCGACAGGCGGCGGGGCGGACCGCGCAGGTGTCCGATAAGTGCCGGTCCGGCGAACATCCGGTGAACCGCACCCGGTCGGGAAACTCAGGAGATTCACAAACGTACCTGTTTTGCATAGGTCCCTATGCATGGCACACTCGTCGCATGACCGGCTCCGAGGCGACGCATTGCACCTGAGCCCGATCCCGGGGGGACAATGTGGTGCGGTCCCAGGGGGACAATGTATGGCCAACAGGTCTGATTCTTGGTGAAGAACCGATCGGTAACAGGTTGGGTCCACCCGCCGATCGACGTTCTGGACCACGAGGAGTTGAAGAATGAGCATCTCGACGACGGGACATTCCGAGTCTGCCACCGGCTCGGACTCCGCCCTGCCCTCCGAGGCTGAGATCGACAAGCTGCGCTTGGAAATCGACAAGCTGGACGCCGAAATCCTCGCCGCTATCAAGCGCCGCACCGAGGTCTCGCGCATCATCGGGCGAACGCGTATGGCGAACGGCGGGCCCAAGCTCGTCCACTCCCGCGAGATGAAGGTGCTCGAGCGATTCAGCGAGCTGGGCCAGGAGGGCCACACCCTGGCGATGTTGCTGCTGCGCCTGGGTCGCGGCCGCCTCGGACACTGACAACTCTCGTAGCCCCCCGAAACCCCCGAAACCTCGGCCCTGTCGCCTTCGGCAGGGCCCGTTAACGCCGGGCATCGCGTGCTCGATACAACATGCGGTGCGCCGCGAAGTGCGGCCCTACACAGACCGCGCTGCATGCGCGCCACGGATGCAGCTTCCCCAGACCGCCCCGGGTGTTTCGACCCCGGGGCGGTTTTGTCTTATCCGGAGCTCAGCCGCCGATGACGAGCAGGCTGGTCGAGGCCGTGGCCACCGTTTTGCCCTCCGCCGAGCGGATGTCCGCCTCCGCGAACGCGATCCGCGAGCCCGGCTTGACCACCCAGCCGTGCACCAGCAGTTCGTCGCCGGCGCGCACCGCGCGCAGGTAGCTCACCTTGATCTCGATTGTGGTGAAGCCGACCCCCGCGGGCAGCGTGCTGTGCACCGCGGCCGATGCGGCCGAGTCGAGCAGCATGCTGATCAGCCCGCCGTGCACCACGCCGATCGGATTGAGGAACGATTCGTCGGCGACGCAGCGCATGAGCACGTCGCCGGGTTCGATACGGACCGCCTCCATTCCGGCGGTCGACACGATCGGTGAGGACGGCAGCCTCCCCTCGGCCATGGCGGTCAGGTACTCGGAACCGCTCATCGAAAGCCCAAGCGCCACCGTGGCCCCGGGGTCGTGCCAGGTCACCGTGCGTTCGCGCAGTTCACCCCAGGTTTCGGGGTCGCCGAGCGCGGCCGTTCGCTGCTGTTGTCCCATTGCTGCTCTCCTCATGGACGGGTGTGTCCGATGCCGACGAGCAGAACGTAACACTGTTTCGAAACACTGTCCCGATTAATGGCAGGAATCGTGACGCTGTTTCGATAGGCTGGTCGCCGTGCCCCGCGCCAAACAGCGAACCCCCGAGCTTCGCGAGCAGCTCCTGACCGCCGCCGTCGGACTGCTCGCTCGGGACGGCGTCGCCGGGTTCACCGCCCGGACCATCGCAAACCAGGCGGGGACTTCCACCCCCGCGCTGTACGAACTATTCGGTGACAAGGCCGGATTGGTGCGCGCGGTGTACTTCGAAGGCTTCCGCCTGCTGCGTGCGCACCTGGACGAGGTCTCCCGGACCACTGATCCACGAGCCGATCTCGAGGCCGTCATGCATGCCTACCGGGAATGGATGCTCGACAACCGGGAACTCGCCGAGATCATGTTCGCGCGGCCGTTCACGGACTTCGACCCCGGCCCCGAGGAGCTGAAACGCAGTGCCGCACTGCGGGTTTTCATAGTGGACCTGGTGCAACGCTGCGTGGACGCGGGCGTGGTGCGCGGCGACGCCACCGACATCGCCCACGTGGTGGTGGCGCTGGTACAGGGCATGGCGGCCGCCGAGGCAGCGCGACGCCTCGGCGGCACCACCGAATCCGTGGACCGGCGCTGGGCGCTGGCGCTGAACTCGGTGCTGAACGGTCTCGCGCCGGCCGGCTAGGGCAGGGCGATGTACTTGGTGTCGAGGTATTCCTCGATGCCCTCGAAGCCGCCCTCCCGGCCGAAACCGGATTCCTTCACGCCGCCGAAGGGCGCGGCCGGGTCGGAGATGACGCCCCGATTGACTCCGACCATGCCGCTCTCCAGGCCCTCGGCCACCCGCAGCGCCCGGTCCAGACTGCGCGTGTACACGTATGCGACCAGGCCGAATTCGGTGTTGTTGGCCGCGGCCAGGCCCTGCTCCTCGGTGTCGAAGCCGACGATCGGGGCGACCGGGCCGAACACCTCCTCGCGCAGGATGCGGGCCTGCGCCGGGATATCGGTGAGCACCGTGGCCGGATAGAACCAGCCCGGGCCGCCGGGGGCCTTGCCGCCCAGCTTCACCTGCGCGCCCGCCGACACCGCGTCGTCGACCAGCTCGTTCACGGTGTCGAGCTGGTTCTCGTTGACGAGCGGGCCCAGCGTGGTATCCGGGTCCACGCCATTGCCGAGCCGGTACTCCGCCATGGCCGCCACCAGCTTGTCGGTGAATTCCTGGCGAACCGAATTCTGGACATGGAAGCGGTTGGCCGCGGTGCACGCCTCGCCGCCATTGCGCAGTTTGGCCAGCAGCGCGCCCTGCACGGCGGCATCCACGTCGGCATCGTCGAAGACCACGAACGGGGCATTGCCGCCGAGCTCCATCGAGGTGCGCAGCAGGCCGTGCGCGGACTGCTCGACCAGCTTCTTGCCGACCGGCGTGGAACCGGTGAAGGTCAGCTTGCGCAGCCGCGGGTCGTTCAGCAGCGGCGCGGTGACCGCACCCGAGTGCGAGGTGGTGATGACCGACAGCACGCCGTCGGGCAGGCCGGCCTCGCTGCAGAGCTGGGCCAGCAGCAGCATGGTCAGCGGGGTCTCACCCGCGGGCTTCACGATCATGGTGCAGCCCGCCGCCAGCGCCGGGCCGATCTTGCGGGTGCCCATGGCCAGCGGGAAGTTCCAGGGCGTGATGGCCAGGCACGGGCCGACGGGCTGCTTGTGCACCAGGATTCGCCCGGTCCCGGCCGGGGCGGGCTGGTAGCGGCCGTGAATGCGGACCGCCTCCTCGCTGAACCAGCGGAAGAACTCCGCGCCGTAGCGGACCTCATTGCGGCTCTCCGGCAGGGCCTTACCCATTTCGAGGGTCATCAGGAGGGCGAACTCCTCGGCCCGCGCCGTGATCGCCTCGAACACCGCGCGCAGGATCTCCCCGCGCTGCCGGGCCGGGGTAGCGGCCCATTCGGCCTGCACGGCCGCGGCCGCGTCGAGGGCGCGCACCGCGTCCTCGGGTGTCGCGTCGGCGACCTGGGCGATGACCTCACCCGTCGCCGGATTGTGCACCGGGAAGGTCGCGCCACCGGTGGCATCCACCGGTCCGCCGATCCAAAGTCGCGTGGGAATGGACGAGAGTAGGGCGCTTTCGGTCACCATGAGACGAGCCTAGGCGCGTGTGCGCCCGAGCCGCCGGAGTCCGTGGAATCCGCACCCCCGCTGCCGGCCGAAAATCGCTCTGCGCTGGGAGAATCCCGCGAACGACGTCTTGTTACCTGCGCGTCGCAAGGTGAAGGTTGTAACCTCGGCGATCGTGAGCAGCGACATCACCGCATCGGCGGTCTGGCGGAAACTGCACGATCACCACGCCTCTCTCGCCGGGCGGCATCTGCGTGAGTTCTTCGCCGAGGATCCCGAGCGTGGTCGTGAGCTGACCGTGCAGGTCGCCGACCTGCACATCGACTACTCCAAGCATCGGGTGACACGCGAAACCCTGGACCTGCTGGCCGAATTGGCGCAGACCGCCGGGGTCGAGCAGCGCCGCGACGCCATGTTCGCGGGCGAGCGCATCAACACCTCCGAGGACCGCTCGGTCGGGCACGTGTGGTTGCGCCGGCCCGCCGGCGATCCGCTCACGGTGGACGGCCAGGACGTCGAGACCGACGTGCACGAAGTGCTGCGGCGCATGGGCGAATTCACCGACCAGGTGCGCTCCGGGCAGTGGCGCGGCGCCACCGGCGAGCGCATCGCCACGGTGGTGAACATCGGCATCGGCGGCTCGGATCTGGGCCCGGCCATGGTGACGCTGGGCCTGCGGCACTACGCGGACGCGGGCATCTCGGCGCGGTTCGTCTCGAATGTCGATCCGTCGGATCTGGTGGCGAAGCTGGACGGCCTGAACCCGGCCACCACGCTGTTCATCGTCGCCTCCAAGACCTTCTCCACCCTGGAGACGCTCACCAATGCCACCGCGGCCCGCCGCTGGCTGGTGGCCGCGCTCGGCGAGGACGCTGTCGCAAAGCATTTCGTCGCGGTGTCCACCCACGCGCAGCGGGTGGCGGACTTCGGTATCGACACCGCCAACATGTTCGGCTTCTGGGACTGGGTCGGCGGCCGCTACTCGGTGGACTCGGCCATCGGCCTGTCGGTCATGGCGGTCATCGGCAAGGAGCGCTTCGCCGAGTTCCTGGCCGGAATGCACGCCGTGGACGAGCATTTCGCGCATGCGCCGCTGGCGGAGAACGGCCCGATCCTGCTCGGGCTGCTGGGCGTCTGGTACTCGAACTTCTTCGGCGCGCAGTCCCGCGCGGTGCTGCCGTACTCCAACGACCTGGCCCGTTTCCCGGCCTACCTGCAGCAGCTGACCATGGAGTCCAACGGCAAGTCCGTGCACGCCGACGGCACCCCGGTCACCACCTCCACCGGCGAGATCTTCTGGGGCGAGCCCGGCACCAATGGCCAGCACGCCTTCTACCAGCTGCTGCACCAGGGCACCCGGCTGGTGCCCGCCGACTTCATCGGATTCGCCCGTCCTGTCAGCGATCTGCCCACCATGGACGGCTCGGGCAGCATGCACGACATCCTGATGAGCAACCTCTTCGCCCAGACCAAGGTGCTGGCCTTCGGCAAGACCGCCGAGGAGATCGCGGCCGAGGGCACCGCCCCGAATCTGGTGCCGCACAAGGTGATGCCCGGCAACCGGCCGTCCACGGCCATCCTGGCTCCGCAGCTGACCCCGTCGGTACTGGGCCAGCTGATCGCCCTCTACGAGCACCAGGTGTTCACCGAGGGCGCGATCTGGGGCATCGACAGCTTCGACCAGTGGGGCGTGGAACTGGGCAAGCAGCAGGCGCTGGCCCTGGAGCCGCTGCTGACCGCGGCGGAAGAGCCCGCGCCGCAATCGGATTCGTCCACCGACGCGCTGATCCGCTGGTACCGCTCCAACCGCGGCTGATCGGGCCCGGACCGCGCTGCTCGGGTCTCACCGGCCGGCGCGGCCGGTCTGCCGGCCCGAGCAGAGCAGGTCGGGGTGTCGATTCGTCGCCGCCACCCCGTTCGACCCGGCGGGGCGGACGATGCCCCGCGGCGTCCAGAACCTCCCCTACCGCAACGGGATCCAATCACCCCGAGTGACCTCGGCGCGCGGCAGCCGGACTCGCTCCGGGGCCGTCAGGGCCGCGCGATGGGGCCGGTCCGCGACGACGCCTCCGCGTCGATCGGTACGGTCCGCATGACGGGTTCGATCCGGTCGCCGGTCCGCCCGATTTCGCCGGGAGCCGCCCGGAATGCCGAAAGGCGCGCCCTGCCGGGCGCGCCTTTCGGATCGGGTTCGGTTGCGGGTCAGTCCCGTTCGGGGCCGAGCGAGATGCCGCGCGAGGCCAGCCAGGGCAGCGGGTCGATCTTGTCGACGCCGTTCAGCCAGACCTCGAAGTGGCAGTGCGGGCCGGTCGAGAAGCCGCGGTTACCGACGGTCGCGATCTGGTCGCCCGCCAGCACGCGCTGGCCCTGCGAGACGGTCGCGGTGTCGATGTGGCCGTAGATGGTGACGGTGCCGTCATCGTGGAGCAGCCGCACCCACATGCCGAAACCGGAAGCGGGACCGGCCTCGAGCACGGTGGCGTCGGCCACCGCATAGATCGGGGTGCCGATCGGAGCGGCGATGTCCACGCCCTGGTGGGCGACGCCCCAGCGGATGCCGAAGCCGGAGGTGAAGGTGCCGGCGGCGGTGAACTTGGTCCACAACGGCCGGTTCTTCAATGCCTCCTGGTTGGCCATGTCGGCGGCGAACTGCTTGCCCTTGGCCAGAATGTCGTTGAACTGGTCCAGGCTCGCGGGCGCGTTCGGGCTCACCACCTGGGGCGATCCGGGGGCGCCGTCGCCGACCACCGAGGTCGCCGCGACCTCCTTGACCTGATTGGCGGCCTGGTAGTCGACATTGCTGTTGTCATGGCCCGTGGACTCGATGGTGGCCTGGCCCGCGGCCACGACCGCACCGGCCGCGACCGCGACGACCGCAGCGCGGCCCTTGAGCGCGGTGGGCGGGGCGGGTAGGCGGTGGGTGCCCCCGGAGCGGCGCTTGCCGCCGGAGCGGGTCGGGCGCGGCCCGTCGTCGTAGTCGGCGTCGTGCTCGGCTTCGGCTTCCCGCGCACTGCGATTCAGGCGGGCGCCGTCGCCGGAGAACTGGAGCTTCTCGCCGGACGCGGTCTTGAACGTGTAGACCGGTCGGTACTCGTCGGAGGGGGTCGGGTCCGCGGTCGGATCCCAGTTGGTCCGCGACTGCGGGGCCCAATCACTCGGGTTCGGTGCGGCCCAGCCGTTCACGGTGGTCTGGGCGTTGTAGTCCCAGTTCGGTTCGGGCTGCCAATCGGCGGATTCGTCCCACTGCGGGGACTCACCCCACTGCTGATCGCCGTTCCAGTCCGCTTCGGAATTCCACTGCGAGCCGGAATCCCACTGTGTGTCGCCGTTCCAGGCCTGAGTGGCGTCCCAGTCGCCGTGGGCGACCCCGCTGTGCATCGGAGCGGGAGCATCGAAGGTCGTCGCGCCGCCGTAGTTCTCTGCGTCCTCGCGATAGCGGTGTCCGCGGCGGGCGCGGGGCTGCGAGGAGAAGGGGCCGTCGCTCATTTGCGCCGGTCCGGAGAGTGCTGCGGGGCTGACAAGTCGCCTGCGGAGCGGCTCATTTCCTGGGGAGCGCTGTGCTGCGTCAAGCCTGCCGTCCTCCTGTCCGTGACCGGGTTGTGACATCGACCGCAACGACGGTAACGAAACGATTGCGGCTCAGCAAGCGATGGACTTGGTTCGACACGCTGCTGTGATATTGATCACGTTCTGAGCGGGAATGCGCTCACTGTGCTTGGGGTAACCGGGTGAGGTTTTTCGACGACGCAACGTAGTAGCCGGTATCGCTGTCCGGGATTCGTGTGTCCCACCTGGCGCGGTGTCAACAAGCTACCGATGAGTAGCATTGACGAGGGGTTTTGGGATTGCGGAGACAGTACCGTGACCTGCGCCACTTAGGCTGTATGCGGCTGATTTCCGCTCCATGTGACTGATTAGAGTCCGAGCCAACCCGCCTCCGACGACGGGCCGCCAACCAAGACGTTGTCACAACAACGCAGACGAGACGGTGAGTACATGGATCTCTTCGAATATCAGGCGAAGGAACTCTTCGTGAAGCACGGAGTGCCTTCGTCGGAGGGCCGCGTCACGGACTCGGCCGAGGACGCCCGTGCGATCGCGGAAGAAATCGGCAAGCCGGTGATGATCAAGTCGCAGGTCAAAGTCGGTGGCCGCGGCAAGGCCGGTGGCGTGAAGTACGCCGCCACCCCGGACGACGCCTTCACCCACGCGCAGAACATCCTGGGCCTGGACATCAAGGGCCACATCACCAAGAAGATCCTGGTTGCCGAGGCCAAGGACATCGCCTCGGAGTACTACATCTCCTTCCTGCTCGATCGCTCCAACCGCACCTACCTGGCCATGTGCTCGGTCGAGGGCGGCATGGAGATCGAGGAGGTGGCCGCCACCAAGCCGGACCGCCTGGCCAAGGTGCCGGTCGACGCCGTCAAGGGCGTGGACCTGGCCTTCGCCCGTTCCATCGCCGAGCAGGGCCACCTGCCCGCCGACATCCTCGACGCCGCCGCGGTGACCATCCAGAAGCTGTGGGAGGTGTTCATCAAGGAGGACGCGACCCTGGTCGAGGTCAACCCGCTGGTGCGTACCCCCAACGACGAGATCCTCGCCCTCGACGGCAAGGTGACCCTGGACGAGAACGCCGAGTTCCGCCACCCCGACCACGCCGAGTTCGCGGACATCGACGCCACCGACCCGCTCGAGCTCAAGGCCAAGCAGAACGACCTCAACTACGTGAAGCTCGACGGCGAGGTCGGCATCATCGGCAACGGCGCCGGCCTGGTCATGTCGACCCTGGACGTCGTCGCCTACGCCGGTGAGAACCACGGCGGCGTCAAGCCCGCCAACTTCCTCGACATCGGCGGTGGCGCTTCGGCCGCCGTCATGGCCGCGGGCCTGGACGTCATCCTCAACGACGAGCAGGTCAAGTCGGTGTTCGTGAACGTCTTCGGTGGCATCACCGCCTGTGACGCGGTCGCGAACGGCATCGTGCAGGCCCTGGAGATCCTGGGCGCCGAGGCCAACAAGCCGCTGGTCGTCCGCCTCGACGGCAACAAGGTCGAGGAGGGTCGCAAGATCCTCGTCGACGCCAACCACCCCCTGGTGACCCTCGCTCAGACCATGGACGAAGGCGCCGACAAGGCCGCCGAGCTGGCTGCGGCCAAGTAAGGACACGAACCAAAATGTCTATCTTCCTGAACAAGGACAACAAGGTCATCGTCCAGGGCATCACCGGCGGCGAGGGCACCAAGCACACCGCGCTGATGCTGAAGGCGGGCACCAACGTGGTCGGCGGTGTCAACGCGCGCAAGGCGGGCACCACCGTCAAGCACGTCGACGCCCAGGGCAACGAGGTCGAGCTGCCGGTCTTCGCGACCGTCGCCGAGGCCATGGAGAAGACCGGCGCGGACACCTCCATCGCGTTCGTTCCCCCGGCCTTCTCGAAGGACGCCATCATCGAGGCCATCGACGCGGAGATCCCGCTGCTCGTGGTCATCACCGAGGGCATCCCGGTGCAGGACACCGCCTACGCGTGGGCCTACAACGTGGACAAGGGCAACAAGACCCGCATCATCGGCCCGAACTGCCCCGGCATCATCACCCCGGGTGAGTCGCTGGTCGGCATCACCCCGGCCAACATCACCGGCAAGGGCCCGATCGGCCTGGTCTCCAAGTCCGGCACCCTGACCTACCAGATGATGTACGAGCTGCGGGACTTCGGTTTCTCCACCGCCATCGGCATCGGCGGCGACCCGGTCATCGGCACCACCCACATCGACGCCATCGAGGCGTTCGAGAAGGACCCGGAGACCAAGCTCATCGTCATGATCGGCGAGATCGGCGGCGACGCCGAGGAGCGGGCCGCGGCCTACATCCAGGCCAACGTCAGCAAGCCGGTCGTCGGCTACGTCGCGGGCTTCACCGCGCCGGAGGGTAAGACCATGGGCCACGCCGGCGCCATCGTCTCCGGCTCCGCCGGTACCGCCCAGGCCAAGAAGGACGCCCTCGAGGCCGCGGGCGTGAAGGTCGGCAAGACCCCGTCCGAGACCGCCGCCCTGGCGCGCGAGATCCTGGAGAAGGCGAGCATCAGCGCCTGATGAGTTCTCGTGCCCCGCTTCCTGGCGGAAGCGGGGCGCAGGGCGAGATCTGATTGGCTGAGCACGAAGGCCGCCTGTCGAATTCGACAGGCGGCCTTCGTGATTCGCGGGACTGTGACGAACCCGGCCGGGGGCGGGGGTTTGCGGGTGCGACGGTCCGGGTAGGGCGATCGTGTCCTGCGCCGATTCGGGTATTGCGGTCGGGCCACGGCTGGTGGTAGATGGTGCCCGCGGCCGTCGAGTGCAGTAGCGTCGGTGGAGGTTCGTGAACGACTCGATAGGAGACGACGACATGTCATACCCGACCGGGGGCTCGGGATACAACGCGCCCCAGCCGACGCCCTCTTCCGCTTTCGGATACGGCTCGCAGCCCGCAGGCGCTCCCGCTGCCGGTTCGGGAACGTCGTCCGTCGCGGGCAAGGGCCTGCCTTTCTTCCTCGCCGTGGGCGTGGCCGCGCTCGGCGTCATCAACTTCCTGCTCGGCTTCGCGCCCTATATCGGCACCAAGGCCGTCGACATCGGCAACACCCGGGTCGGCGGTGACACCAGCTTCAGCCTGTTCGAGAGCACCGGCTCCGCGGCGCTGGTGACGATCCTGCTGATCGCGGGTCTGCTGGCCGGCCTGTCGCTGCTGCCCAAGCAGAGCGGCAACACCGGCATCGTGGCGGCCGCCTCGTTCGGCGCGTTCCTGGGCATCCTGTTCGGCTCCTTCGACCTCGGCGACAGCGTGACGCTGAAGTGGGGCGGCTGGGTGATCCTTTTCCTGTCGTTCGTGCAGGCCGTGGTGGCCGTGCTGGCGCTGCTGTTCGAGCTCGGCATCGTGAAGGCGCCCGAGCCGAAACCCGCCGCGCCGCAGGGTGGTTACGGTCAGCAGCCGCCGCAGCCGTTCAGCTCCACCGGGCCGCAGTACCAGCAGCAGGCGTTCGGTCAGCAGCCCGGCTACGGTCAGCAGCCGTCGTTCGGTCAGCCGGCGGGGTACGGCCAGCAGCCGCAGCAGCCGTCCTACGGTCAGCCGGCCGGTTACGGTCAGCAGCCCGCGGGCTACGGCACCGGTTCCCAGCCGACCTACGGTCAGCAGCCGCCGTCCTACGGCCAGCAGCCCGCCCAGCCCGGTTACGGTCAGCAGTCGCCGTACGGCACGCCGCAGCAGCCGGCCGGGAGTGCGGACGCGACCCAGCATTTCGGCGCCCAGGCGCAGCGCCCGGCGCAGCCGTTCGGCGGCGAGCAGGCGGCGGATCCGTCGGCGGACGCCACCCGTGCCTTCCGGCCGGGCCAGGACGACAAGTAGTTTCGCCTCCCATCAGGAGCGGCCTCCGGTATGTGACCGGGGGCCGTTCTCTTTTGCCAGCGCGCCGGTCGTCCCGGCGCGCCTGACCCCACGGTTTCCGAGATGCTGCCACGCTGGATGTCCATGAATGCCCCCAGAACTGCCCTGGCTCGCCTGAGCGACCCCGATCTCCGGGAGCCGCGGCGGCCCCCGGTCCGGCGGCGCGGCGGGGGCGGCGGGGGTTTCGGATCGCTGACCCCGGAACGTGCCCGGGTGCTGATGCTGGTCGCCGCGCGCGCCTCGGCCATCACACTGCTGGCGATCTTCGTGCTGGTGTACGCCACCCTGTTCGCGGCGGGTAGCGGGATGAGCGGTTCGTCGGGCGCTATCGCCGCGAGCTGGCTTGCGGTGCACCAGGTTCCGCTGGTGATCGGCAAGACCGGGATCGGGCTGTGGCCGCTGCTGCCGACCCTGCTGATGCTGTGGCTGGTGGCGCGGGACAGCGCGCAGGCGGCCGGGCCCGAGTGCGAGACCGCCGAGCTGGGCTGGGTGCTGGGCGCCGCGGTGGGCGGCCCGCTGCTGATCACCGCGGTGTGCCTCGCGGTGGCCGAGGACGCGGCGGCGGTGGTGTCGCTGCAGCCGCCGGACGCCCTGGCCGCCTTCGCCTGGGTGCTCGGGCTGAATCTGCTGGCGGCGCTCGTGGGCATCGGTGCGCGGCGCTGGCGCGACTTCGCCGATCTACTGCCGATTCCCTTGCCGGACTGGGTGGTTCCCGGTTTCCGGGCGGGGCTGCGGGCGGTGGGCCGCCTGCTGCTGGCGGCGACCGCGGTGACCGTGGTGTCGTTCCTGCTGCACTGGTCCCGCCTCGGCGACACCTATCACGCGGCCGGAAACGCGGTCGGCGCACTGGGTTTGACGCTGCTGTCGCTGGCCTACCTGCCGAATGTCGCGGTGGACGCGGTGAGCGTGCTGGCCGGCGGGCAGGTACAGATCGGCCCGGGATCGTTGAGCCTGTTCGCGATTCAGGGCGCGCCGGTGCCCGCGGTGCCGGTGGCGGCCGCGGTGCCGTCGGGTCCGGTGGCGGTGTGGTGGCTGGTGCTGCTCCTGGCGCCCGCGGCGATCGGAGTGCTCTCGGGCCTGGATTGTGGTCGCACCTCCAATGATCGGGCGACCGCGCCCTGGGCGACGCTGACCGCCGCCGGGGTGGCGGCCGTCGTGGTGGCGCTGCTGGGCGTGGTGGCCGGGGGCGAGCTGGGCACCTTCGGCCGGATCGCGCCGAATGCGGTGGGCGCGGCGCTGGTGTTCGTCTGGCTGGCCGTCGCGGGATACGTGGGCATGCTGGGCGCCCGGTTCTTCGGCGGCCCGGCCGTGGTGGCCCCCGCGGCCTTCGACGACGCCTATGACGACGAATACGAGTACGAGGACGACTACTACTACGCGGACGACGACGCCGAGTACGCGGACGACGAGTACGACGATGACGAGTACGACGACTACGACGAGGATTTCGACGACGAGGCCGCCGGTGACGCCCAGCCCGGCGCCGGCCACGACGACGAGGGCGGCTGGTACGGCGACGAGGATCTCGACGGCGCCCTCGAGGCCGAACTGGTCGACGACCAGGACGAGTACGCCGCCGATGGCGCTGTGAAATCCACCGACAACCCCGACATCGTCGACGCGGAAGTGGTAGAGGGAGACCTGCCGGACAAGTAGCAAGTGGACGGTCGTTAGGCTTGAGGCGGCGGGTTCGTTTCCGCCGTCCCATCCCGCTCCGATCGACAGGGAGTAGTGCGCTGACGTCCACGCCCGCCCCGCAGCTGCCGCCGACCGCGCCCGCGAGCGTCGTGGTGCTGGCTTCCGGCACCGGATCCCTGTTGCGTTCGCTGCTGGAAGCGACGCAGCAGCCGGGTTATCCGGCCACCGTGGTCGCCGTCGGGGTGGATCGCGATTGCGCCGCCACCGAGCACGCCGCGGCCTTCGATGTCTCGTCGTTCAAGGTCGCTCTGCGCGATTTCCCGGACCGCGCCGCATGGGATGTGGCGCTCACCGAGGTGGTCGCCGCCTTCGAACCCGATCTGGTGGTGTCCGCGGGCTTCATGAAGATTTTCGGCCCCGCTTTCATGGACCGTTTCGGCGGTCGCATCATCAATACCCATCCCGCGCTGTTACCCGCCTTCCCGGGCGCGCACGGGGTGCGGGACGCGCTCGCCTACGGCGTGCGGGTGACCGGTTCCACCGTGCATCTGGTCGACACGGGTGTCGACACCGGGCCGATCCTGGCGCAGGAGGCGGTCACGGTGCTGCCCGATGACGACGAGGACACCCTGCACGAGCGCATCAAGGTCGTGGAGCGCCGGCTGCTGGCGGAGGTCGTCGCCGCTGTCGCTACCCGAGGCATTGTCTCCGATGGACGAAAGGCAGTTATCCCAGATGAGCGAGTTCTCCGGTGAGTGAACGCAAGCCGATCAAGCGGGCCCTCGTAAGCGTCTACGACAAGACCGGTCTGATCGAACTGGCCACCGGTCTGCACAGTGCGGGCGTGGAGCTGGTGTCGACCGGCTCGACCGCCGGCAAGATCGCCGACGCCGGCATTCCGGTCACCAAGGTCGAGGACCTGACCGGTTTCCCGGAGACCCTGGACGGCCGGGTCAAGACGCTGCACCCGCGGGTGCACGCCGGCATCCTGGCCGACACCCGCAAGGAGGAGCACGTCGACCAGCTCGTCGAGCTGGGTGTCGAGGCCTTCCAGCTCGTCGTGGTGAACCTGTACCCGTTCACCCAGACGGTCGCGTCCGGCGCGAGCGTCGACGAGTGCGTCGAGCAGATCGACATCGGCGGCCCGTCCATGGTGCGCGCCGCCGCCAAGAACCACCCGTCGGTCGCGGTCGTGGTGAACACCGGTGACTACGCCGACGTGATCGCCTCCGTGCAGCAGGGCGGTTTCACCCTGGCCGAGCGGACCGCGTTGGCCGCCAAGGCTTTCCAGCACACCGCCACCTACGATGTGGCCGTCGCCAGCTGGATGACCAGTGTGGCGGTCCCGGCCGTCGCGACGGAATCCGAAGGCGCGCAGCAGTTCCCGGAGTGGATCGGCGGCACCTGGCAGCGCGCGGATGTGCTGCGCTACGGCGAGAACCCGCATCAGGCGGCCGCGCTGTACACCAACCAGGGTGGCCCGGTCGGGCTCGCGCAGGCGCAGCAGTTGCACGGCAAGGAGATGTCGTACAACAACTACACCGACGCGGACGCCGCCTGGCGCGCCGCCTACGACTTCGACGAGCCGGCGGTGGCGGTCATCAAGCACGCCAACCCGTGCGGCATCGCGATCGGCGCGGACATCGCCGAGGCGCACCGCAAGGCGCACGCCACCGACCCGGTCTCCGCGTACGGCGGCGTGATCGCGGCCAACCGCGAGGTCTCCGTGGAGATGGCCGAGCAGGTCGCCGACATCTTCACCGAGGTCATCGTGGCCCCGTCCTATGCGAATGGCGCGGTCGAGGTGTTGCAGCGCAAGAAGAACGTGCGCGTGCTGGTGGCCGAGCCGGCCCAGCGCAAGGGCGCGGAGCTGCGTCCGGTCAGTGGCGGTGTGCTGCTGCAGGAGCGCGACATCCTCGACGCCGCGGGTGACAGCGCCGCCAACTGGACGCTGGCCGCGGGTGAGGCCGCCGACGAGGCCACCCTGCGCGATCTCGAATTCGCCTGGCGCGCGTGCCGTGCCGTGAAGTCCAACGCCATCCTGCTGGCCGATGACGGCGCGGCCGTCGGCGTCGGCATGGGTCAGGTCAACCGGGTCGATTCCTGCAAGCTGGCGGTGGAGCGGGCCGGTGACCGCGCCAAGGGGTCGGTGGCGGCCTCGGACGCGTTCTTCCCGTTCTCGGACGGCCCGCAGATCCTGGTGGCCGCCGGAGTGCGCGCCATCGTGCACCCGGGCGGTTCGATCCGTGACAAGGACACCATCGAGCTGTGCCGTGAGGCCGGAGTGACCTTGTACCTGACCGGTTCCCGGCACTTCGCGCACTGAGCGTGAGCCACTGCTGACGCGAGCCATGTAGCGGGACAACGACATCAGGGGCAGGGGCCCGGATCGTACATCGGTCCGGGCCCCTGTCGCGTGCGCGGACCGCCTCCGCCGCAGCGTCGGGAACTAGGTGGCGCTGAGGACTTTTCGATCACCCAGCGGGGACTTCAGCTGGATCTCGAGAGTGCCGAAGACGGCGATCATGGTGCACATCTTGCCGACCGCGTCGGGCAGGGTGCCGGACTTCAGGTCGACGGTGACGGTCGAGGAGGTTTCGGTGACGGTGGCGTTCACGCCGTAGCACTCGGGGGAGCCGGTCTGGAAGTTGACCGCGATCCGGTCGGGTGCGACCCGGGTCCAGCTGTCGAACGAAATGCCGTGTGGGCTCACGATACTCGGATCCGCCGTGAAAGCCCGTCCGATCTGCCCGTTGGGGGCCTCGGTGGGCGTGGTCTTGGTGCTGGTCGCGGCGGCGCCGCTCTTCGATTGGTCGCCAGTGCTTTCCGTGCTTCCGCACGCCGTGATGGTGAGCCCGATCAGAGTGGCTGCGGCGGCAGCGATCAGGCGGCGTCCCCGTGTCCCGTACATGGCTGACACCCTAGTGTCCGCGACCGCGCAGCAGGCGCACGCGCCGGATTCGGCCCCCTGGCGAATTTCTGGCGAAGACACGCCGAAATCTTCGCAGAACCGGCGCGTAACCGTGCGATGACCGGCTCGGGATCGGTAGTGTCGTGACAGATGCGCGAATGCAGTTCCGCGCCATCGGCTTATCTCATGATCACCCCCTCCCGAAAGGACGCACCGTGGGCGACTCGTTGAAGGTCGGCGAAGAACTCGGTCGTGGAGAGGCGCTGCAAGGCGGTGCCTACACCCTGACTCTGCAAGATGATGGCAACCTGGTGCTGTCCGAACCGAGCGGCAATGTCGTATGGGCCACCGGCACCAACGGCCAGGGCGTCGTCCGGGCCACCCTGCAAGACGACGGCAACTTCGTTCTCTACAAGGAGGACGGCGCCGCCTGGTCCACCGAGACCAATGGCAAGAACGTGGACCGTCTGGTCGTCCAGCCCGACCGCAATGTGGTGCTGTACGGCTCCGAAGGCGCCGTCTGGTCGTCGGGCACCAACACCGACAACCCGCTCCCCGCACCGGAGCCGGTCCAGGCCCAGGCCGCCGCGGTCGTCGAGGAGGTGCCCCCGCCGCCGCCCGCCGCCCAGACCTACACCGTCGAGCCGGGTGACACCCTGTGGGCCATCGCCGAGCGCTTCTACGGCGACGGCAACCGCTACCAGGAGATCGCCAACGCCAGCGGCATCGACAACCCCGACCTCATCCAGCCCGGCCAGGTGCTGACCATCCCGTAATCGCGGCTCCGCCAAGGATTTTGGGATCAAAGAAAGAGGCTCCGATGCGAAAGCATCGGAGCCTCTTTTCTTTTCGTCGTTTCAGGCGATCGCTATCGGCTCGTGAAGGGCAGCAGAGCCATCTCGCGGGCGTTCTTGACGGCGACGGCGACCTGGCGCTGCTGCTGCGGGGTCAGACCCGTCACGCGGCGGCTGCGGATCTTGCCGCGGTCGGAGATGAACGTGCGGAGCAGGTTCACATCCTTGTAGTCGACGGTCTCGACGCCGGCGGCGATCAGGGGATTCTTCTTCGGGCGGCGGGCCTGCTCGGCACGGACCTTCTTCGACGGTGCTCGCTTCACTGCCATGTCAGCGGTTCCTCACTCACGAATCGTGGATGCTTACCAGCTCGATTTGTGCACACCGGGCAGCTCTCCTCGATGGGCCATCGCGCGAACGCGCACGCGCGAGAGACCGAACTTGCGGAGATGACCACGCGGGCGTCCGTCCGCGGCGTCCCGATTGCGCAATCGTACCGGACTGGCATCCCGCGGCAGCTTCTGCAGGGCGGCCTGCGCGGCCGCCCGTTCGGTATCGCTGCTCGCCGGTTTGCGGATGATCTCCTTCAATTCCGCCCGCCGCTGCGCCCACCGTGCCACGACGAGTTTGCGCGCTTCGTTCTTGGCGATCTTCGATTTCTTGGCCACGTCACCGGTCCTCGCGGAAGTCGACGTGCCTGCGGGCGACCGGGTCGTACTTCTTCAGGATCATCCGGTCGGGATCGTTGCGCCGGTTCTTGCGGGTGACGTAGGTGTAGCCGGTCCCGGCCGTGGACTTCAGCTTGACGACGGGCCGGATGTCGGTCGATTTCGATGCCATTGCTCTCCCTTTCAGATCTTCTCGCCGCGGGCGCGCAGCCGGGCTACCACTGCCTCGATGCCGTCGCGGTCGATGGTCTTGATGCCCTTGGTGGAGACGGTCAGCGTGATGCGCCGGTCCTCGCTGGGCAGGTAGTAGGTCTTGCGCTGGATATTGGGGTCCCAGCGCCGGTTGGTCCGCTTGTGCGAGTGCGATACGGACTTGCCGAAGCCCGGCTTGCGGCCGGTGACCTGGCAGATGGCCGACATGGGCACTCCCTTCCGGTGGTAGATGTACATGACAATCGTTTTCGACAACGAATCTATTCCACGGTACCCTCGGTCCTCGGTAATTGAAAATCATTGTCGAAAGGGGGACCGGTGCCGTCCCAACGCAAGCCAGTGCTCGTCCTCGCGGGACTCCCCGGACGCGCCGCCGAGGGTGTCGAGCGGGGCGCCCGCCTGCTGGGCGGGAAGCCCGGCACGGTCGTGGTCCGGCACGACCTGAGCGAGCTGCGCCAGGGCGTGGTGCGGCGCATCGTCCGCATCGACGGCCGGGAGACCACGACCGTGCTGGAACTCGCGCACGGCTGCGTCTCCTGCACCCTGCGCGCCGACCTGCTGCCCTACCTGTGCCTGCTGGCCGAGCGGGATTCGGTGCGGCGCATCGTGTTCGCGCTGGATCCGGCCTTCGAGGCGGAGGCGGTGTGCCGGGCCATCGCCGACGTGACGGTGACCGGCGTGGTCGGCCGGGTGGACGGGCCGGCCGGGCGCAGCGTGCGCATCGACGCCGTCCTCACCTGTGTCGACGCCCGCGACTGGCTGGCCGACGCCACCGGCGACGAGACGCTGTCCGAACGCGGCCATGCCACCGCGGAGGACGAGCGCACGGTGGCGCAGCTGGCTGTCGGTCAGGTCGAATTCGCCGATGCCCTGGTGGTTTTCGACGGCGACGCCGACCTGCTGGACCGCGAGCGCACCGCCGCCGTGCTGGCCCGGCTGGCCCCGCGCGCCCCTGTCGCCTGGGTGGCCGGGCCGCCCGCGCTCGGCGGGGACGACCTGACCTGGCTGCTGCGCCGGATACCCGCGGAGGCGCGCCGCGGGGCACCCTTCGATCCGCACGCCTCGCTGCTGGCCGGCGGTCCGCCGCTAGAGCCGGATTGCGGTGTGGCACTGGTGGAGTTCGCCACCGACCGCCCCTTCCACCCCGATCGGCTGCACTCGGCCATCGATGTGCTGCTGGACGGCGTGGTGAGCGCCCGGGGCCGGGTGTGGCTGGCCACCCAGCCGGACGAGGTGGTGTGGCTGGAGTCGGCGGGCGGCGGACTGCGGGTCGGCGGCGCGGGAAAGTGGCTGGCGGCCATGGCATTCGGGGAACTGGACGAGGTGGATCCGGAGCGGCGCGCGCTGGCCGCGCTGCGCTGGCACGAGCACTTCGGCGACCGCCACACCTCGCTGGTGATCCTGGTCGCCGACGCCGATCCCGAGGAGGTCCGCCACGCGCTGCACTGGGCACTGGTGGACGAGGACGAACTGCGGCAGGTGCGCTTCGCGCCCGAACGGGTCGCGCTGTGGCCGGACCCGTTCGGCGATCAGCACGAAGAGCCGTGTGACACAACCCGATCCGTGCCCATCGCCGGGGACGGCGCCACTCGCGACAACGAAAGGTGAAGTGATGAAACAGGGAATTCATCCCGACTACCATCCGGTGGTCTTCCAGGACGTGAGCACGGGAAAGTGCTTTCTGACCCGTTCCACCGCGGTCTCCACTCGCACCATCGAGTGGGAGGACGGCAATACCTACCCGCTGCTGGTGGTCGATGTGACCTCGGATTCGCATCCGTTCTGGACCGGGAATCAGCGCGTGCTCGACACCGCCGGCCGCGTGGAGAAGTTCGAGCGCCGCTACGGCAAACGCGTTCGCGGCAGTCGCAATTCGACCAGCGATGAGGAGAACTGACCGTGGCCGTTCCGAAGCGCAGGATGTCGCGAGCCAATACCCGCAGCCGGCGTTCGCAGTGGAAGGCGACTCCGCCGGATCTGATTCCGGTCGAGGTCGGGGGAGTGGTGTACCAGGTGCCGCGCCGGCTCGCGCGGGCGGTGGAGCGCGGCCTGATCGGACGATTCCGACAATAGCCCCGAAGTTGCTGTCCCGCCGGGTATCTGCTCGAGTCTTGCCCCTACCGTGTTCGGTGGTCCGAATGTGGCGTGGGTGCGAAAAAGTTTCCCCGAAGTTGTGAACTCGTAGCCTGGCGACGGTATTCTCGTGCCTTGAGGGCGGGTTCTTCTGATCACAGAAGAACCCGCTCATCGCCACTTCAGGGCCCGTTCAGGCTCGCTTTCACGCCAGTTCACGCACTGTTCCGCAATAACACGCGGTCCGGTCGGTCGCCGGCCGGGTGCTGGAACAAATCCGACAAATCGGCCAAATCAACTGTCGGATACCACTTTCGGCTGCTACTCCGCCGGAGCTTGCCCCGCGGCGGCCGGATGGCCGTTCGGGCCGGTGCCCCAGCCGGGCAGCGGCACTCCGGGCAGCAACTGCTCGAGCTTTGCCAGCTGATCGGCGATCGCCGTGGCCGGACCCTCCACCAGCGAGAAGGGGAACGGCCAGCGGTGTTGACCCGACAGCCGCGCCACCTCGTCCTTGAGCTCGGCCGTCGTGGTCTCCAGATCGCTGATCTCGGTGCGCAGTTCGTCGATCTGCGCGAGTGCGGCCGCCAGCCCGTCCACCACCGTCCGGTCGCGGCCCTGGGCATCGGTGCCCAGCTGCGGCCAGCCCTGCAGACCGGGACCGCGCAGCTGTGTCTGGATGTCGCGCAACACCTCGTCCTGTTCGGGAGTCAAGTCGGGTTCCTCCGTTTCCACATCCCACTGGCCGAAGTCGGCTCGGTCGGTTTGGTTCACATCGCATTGCACGCCGTCGACCGTGACCTGCTCGCCGGTCTGATAGAGGGCGATACGCGGATCGATATTCCCCCCGGACCAGGCCACCGTCTGCCACGCCCAGGTCGCGGTCCCGCTGTCCAGTGCCCGGCTCACCGGCCAATATCCGCCGTAGATCCCGACATTCGCGCGTCCGATGACGCTGGCCGCGCCGTCCAGGTAGGCGTCGATGGGCGCCTGCTGCTGCGGGGTGGCGTCGAAATCGGCGGAGAAGTAGATGGGCCGGTCGGCCCGGCCCCCGCAGCGCAGCACCTGGGCCAGCGCGGCGCGCGCATCGGTGACGCCCGCGCCGTAGCCGTCGAGCATGCGGGCGGCGGTGGTCTCCCAGTTGGAGACGATGGAAATGCCCTGTGCGCGCAGGCCGTCCGCCTCGGCGGGAGTGAGGAGCTTGCCCGGCAGGGTGGGCCCGCCCTCGGACAGGTAACGGATGACGAAGTCGTATCCGGCCGCCCTGATGGCACTCGGCGCGGGACGACCTGCGGCGTAGTCCAGCCCGAAACGCATGGTTCCCACTGTAATTCGGCGGACACGCCGACTGTGCCGGATTGCGGTGGTTGACTGGTCGGCTATGAGCGAACGCGACAACTGATTTCGCACGATCGGGGTAACTCGCCGGGGACGTCCAGAGTCGGGTTGGCTCTCAACTTCACTCCGCATGCATGCCTGTCAACGGCTCTCAGCCGGGCGCTGAAGTCGCGGAGAGGCGGAAAGGTGATGACCGATGCCGATACGCAATGAGGCCTGGCCGCCGGGAACACCGTGCTGGGTCGACTGTCAGGTCGACGATCCGGCGAAGGCCGGTGAGTTCTACGCCGCGCTCTTCGGCTGGGACATGCAAGGCGGCGGCGAGGACGCCGGGGGATACCTCATGGCCCTGCGCGACGGGCAGGCGGTGGCGGGCATCGGGCCCAAGCCGGAGGGCGGGGTGCCGTCGGTGTGGACCACGTACCTCGCGGTCGCCGACGCCGACAAGACCGCCGAGCAGGTGACCGCGGCGGGCGGCAGCCTGCTGGTGCCGGCCTTCGACGTGCTGGAGTCCGGCCGCATGTTCGTGGCCGCCGACGCCTCCGGCGCGCCCTTCGCGGTCTGGGAGGCCCGCGCGCACGACGGCGCGGCGGTGTACAACGAACACGGCGCCTACGTCTGGAACGACCTGCACACCGGCGATTTCGCGGCCGCCAAGGCCTTCTACGGTGAGGTCTTCGGCTTCATCTTCACCGAATTCGACGACGAGGCCATGCGCTATGCCACCTTCACCCCGCCCGGCGGGACCGAGTCGGTCGGCGGCATCAACGACGACAGCGTCAACGGTGTCGCCGCCGCCCAGCCCTACTGGCTGACCTGGTTCCAGTTCGAGGGCATCGACTCCGGCCTCACCCGGGCCGTGGAGCTGGGCGCGACCGTGCTCATGTCCGCCACCGACGGACCCTTCGGCCGGATGGCCATCATGGCCGCGCCGCAGGGTGAACTGTTCGGCCTGCTCGATCCCACCACCGCCGAGCCGCCCGCAGCCGCAGACTGATCCGGAGAACGCTCAGCGCACCGATTCCGGCCGCCGCGGACCCTGCTGCGCCGCGGCCTGCTGCGAGGCCGTCTGCAGCGAAGTGCCGTGCGCCGCCTGCGGATCCGCGGTCCGCATCGGGGTCCGCGCCGCGCGCCGGTCCGGCGCGACCAGAATGGCCGTGATCGGAATCGCCAGCGACAGCGTGCCGATGATGAAGGTCGGCACGAAGAAGTTGAACAGCACGTTGCCGTGCGGAGTGGGCGCGGCCGGGTCCACGTGCACCTCGAGCCCGGTCAGCCCGGCGTAGTGCATGCCGATCACCAGGATCGCGTACAGCACCGCGCCGGCCAGCACCATCGGCACCGAGCCGACCCACAGGCTGAACCACAGCATCAACGCCGAGAGCACGAAGGCGATCACGTACACCGCCACCGAGGACACCAGGCTGCGATCGACACTGCCCTGAATCCGGATGGCGCCCAGCAGCAACTGGTGGACGTCACCGAAACCGAAGGCCATCACGGCCGCCGCCACCAGCAGCCGCCACCAGACCAGCCGCCGGCCGTTGACGAGCAGCGCCGCGAACACGGTGGCCGCCGACAGCACCGAGAACAGGGTGATGGACACGTTGTCGTAGCGCAGCTGGCTGCCCCGCACGTCGAAGCCGAGCATCGACACGAAGACCGGCATGGCGACGCCGACGCCGCCGATGGACACCGCCGCCACGAACAGCCACACGATCCGGAACCGCTGGGTCACCGACTTGGTGGACTGGCGAATGCAGGCCAGACCGCACGCCGCGCCCGCGAACGACACGATCAAGGCCAGCGCCAGCACCCAGTAGCCCATGGAGAAGTAGATCATCCCGACACCTCTGTCTTCGTCTGCTGCGACCCTGGACGCGCGAACCGCTAACCGTGCTGCGCGGTTTCGCGCTGTGCGGCCGTCAGCCGTTCGATCGCGTACTCGGTGACGGCGGCCAGTGCCCGGCGCACCTCGGCCGGATCGCGCGCGTCGATGTCCACGATCGGCACGCCCTCGCGCACGCTGAGCGCCTCACGGAGCTCGGTCACCGGGAAGCGCGGCGCGTCCGGGAAGCGGTTGACCGCGATCAGGAACGGCAGCGACTTGGCCTCGAAGAAGTCCACGGCCGCGAAGCTGTCCTCGATGCGGCGGGTGTCGACCAGCACCACCGCGCCGATGGCGCCGCGGATCAGGTCGTCCCACATGAACCAGAACCGCCGCTGCCCGGGCGTGCCGAACAGGTACAGCACCAGGTTGCCGGGCAGGATGATGCGGCCGAAATCCATGGCCACCGTGGTGGTTTCCTTGCCCGGCGTGGCGGCGAGGTCGTCGACCCCGTCGGAGTAGCCGGTCACCATGGCCTCGGTGCGCAGCGGCACGATCTCCGAGACCGCGCCCACGAAGGTCGTCTTGCCGGCGCCGAAACCGCCGGCTACGACGATCTTGGTCGAGGCCGTGCGCGACTCCTCACCCGGTCGCGGCGGGTACTGCAGCGCCAGGTTCGGGAACTGCCCGGTCGTGTACCCGGGGGCCCCGTGCGGGCCACCGGGGTAGCCTCCGCCGTCATAGGGCGCGGAGTCCATGCAGTGTCCTCTCCATTAGTGACCGGCGCTCGTCGAAGGTCGCCTGATCGCTCAAAGTCGAATGCACACGCAGGGTTCCGGCGACGACGAGATCGCCGATGACGACCCGCACCATACCCAGTGGCCGGCCCAGATGGGCCGCGATCTCGGCGACCGAGAGCCGCGCCGTACCGAGTCGCAGGATCTCGGTGCGCACGTCACCGGCGGGCCAGTCGAAATGGGCGGTGTAGGACAGGGTTTCGACGACCGCCTCGAGCGGTAGCTCCACCGCCGGCTCGGTGCGGCCGGAGGTCAGCGCGTAGGGACGAACACGTGTGGTCGGTGGCCGGTTACCGCCGCCGCCAAGGGGATTGGTCATGCGCAGCTCATCTAGGCAGTGCGGGCGGTGGCCGAGACCACCGACCCGACCCGGTCGACCAGTAGGGCCATTTCGTAGCCGATGCGGCCGATGTCGTGCTGCTTGTTGGCCAGCACCGCCAGGTGCGAGCCATTGCCGACACTCATGACCAGCAGGTAGCCGCGTTGCATCTCGACGATGGACTGCATCACCTTGCCGCCCTCGAAAAGCTGTGCGGCCCCGGCGGACAGGCTGGCCAGACCGGCGGTCACCGCGGCCAGCTGCTCACCGCGGTCGGCCGGCAGGTGCGGGCTGGTGGCCTGCAGCAGACCGTCCGCGGAGACCAGGACGGCGTGCGAAACGCCCGGTACCTCCCGGGTGAAGCGGGTGACCAGCCAGTTCAGATTCTCATCGGTGGTGGTGCGCTGGGTGTCGGTCATGCATGCCCTCCGTCGTTGTACTGGGAGTCGGCCCGCCCGGAGCGGACGCCGCTGAGATGCCTGGCGAGGCTGTCGCGGATCTCGTCCGGATTGCGGCCGCTGCCGTCGTCCTCCTGGGCGACGGCACCGGGCACCAGCTGGGCGCCGGGTCGCCGAATCGGCAGGCCGCCCTCGGTGCGACTGGTTGTGGTCGGATTGGCCGCCTCTTCGGCCGCGGCCCAGCCGCTGTCCGAACTCGACGACCAAGCAGCGCCGTTCTGGTTTCCGTCGGCCGGTTCCACCAGCCACTCGGACACCATGCGCTGATAGATCGGGGTCGGGGCCGCGCCGACCGGACGCAGGCCGGGCGGGGGAGCGACCGGGCGCGTGGCGGCGGGTGCGGCCTCGTCGCCGCGAACATTGGTGTCGGCGTTGCCGTTCGTGCGGCCGTCGCCGTTCGTGCCGCCGTTGGTGTCGGCGGCCGGGATCGTGGGCCGATCGTTGTCACCGAACGCGCTGTACCCGTTGCCGAAGTAGCTGCCGGTGTCGGGCCCGTTCGGATTCCAGCCCCGCGCCGGCTCCGCGATCTGCGGCTCGGGGGCGGGCGCGACGGTCTCGGGCATCCAGACGGACTCGGGAGCCGGCTCCGGCTCGGGCGTGCGCGCCTCGCCCCAGTAGTGCACCGGCGCGGGACTCTGCTGCGGCGCAGCCGGTTCCGGCCGCAGCGCGGACACGCTGTAGGCACGCGCGTCCTCGGGTTCGGTGAAGGCGTCGGTGAAGCCGTCCGAGAACCGGTCCTGCACCGGCGGCGGCTCGGCGAACGTGGGAACGATCGGCTGCTCACCGGTGTCGGGGCCCGGCTTGCGCTGTGGCAGGCCGGAACTGGTGAAACGCGCGGTGGTGGTGGCCGGGGCGGGCTCCGGCAGGTTCGGCACCGGGGTCAGCCGCGGCGGGGCGAGCACGGGTTGCGGGCCCGTGATCGGGCCCGAGGGCGCCGGAATCGGGCCGGACGGTACCGGAATCGGCCCGGACGGCATCGCGATCGGGCCGGAGGCCAGGGCTGCCGGGGGCACCGGCAGCGGGGAGGCGACGGGGTACTGACCGGTGGGGTCGCCGACGCGCTCCGGCGCGGGCGAGACCAAGCTGCCCGGCAGGTGCACGCTGCCGGTGATGCCCGGCTGCTGCACCATGGCGGAGGTGCGGCGCAGGCTGACGGTGATGTTGTGCCGCTTGGCCAGGCGGCCGACGACGAAAAGACCCATGCGGCGGGCGGTCTCGACATTGACCTCGCCACCGGAGGCCAGGCGGTCGTTGATGCCCTGCAGGTCCTCGGCGTTCATGCCGAGGCCGCGGTCGGTGATCTCGATCAGGTAGCCGCCGTCCACGGCGCGCGCCACCGACACCGCCACCGGGGTGGTGGGCGGGGAGTAGCGCAGCGCGTTGTCGATCAGCTCGGCCAGCAGGTGCTCGATGTCGACGGCGGGCTCACCGGCGACGATGCCGTCGGGCACGGTGCCGATCTCCACGCGCTGGTAGTCCTCCACCTGGGAGACCGAGGACCACAGCATGTCCGACAGCGGCACCGGCGCGAGATGGCCACGGCGCAGCGCGGTTCCGGCCAGCACCAGCAGGTTGTCGCCGTTGCGGCGCATGCGGGTGGCGAGGTGGTCGAGGCGGAACAGCGATTGCAGGCGCTCGGAGTCGTCCTCGTCGCGCTCGAGCTCCTCGATCAGCGACAGCTGCTGCTCCACGAGGGATTGGCTGCGGCGCGAGAGGGTTTCGAACATGTTGCCGATCTGCAGGCGCAGTCGCGCCTGTTCGGCGGCCAGATGGAGGGCCTGGGAGTGGATGTCGTCGACGGCTCGGGCCAGCTGGCCGATCTCCTCGGTGGTGTGCACGTCGACCGGCGAGATCTCCGGGGTCGCGCCGCCGGCGCGCACCACCTCGAGCTCCTGCGGCAGGTCGATGTGGGCCACCTGCAAGGCGTCTCGCCGCAGGCGGCGGACCGGGACGACCAGCGAGCGGGCCACCACCAGCGCCAGCGCGAGACCGGCCAGCAGCATGCCGATCACGATGGAGGTGTCGCGCAGCACGTTGTTGCGCGCCTCGGTGGTGAGCGCGGCCAGCTTGGAGTCCATCGAGTTCGCGACCGTGGACACTTCCTTCTCGTAGGCGTCGGCACTGCCGCGCAACGAGTCCTGCATGGCCGGCAGGCTGCCCGGATCGGGCACGTTCTGCATCAGGATGCCGACACGCGCGCCGGCATTGTCCTTCAGCGTGTTCGCGTTCTGCGCCGCGTCCGGCGCCATGCCGCGATACACCTCGATCATGGTGATCTCGGCGCCGATGGCGGTGAGCAGCTTGGTGCGCAGCGCCGGATTGGAACCCGCCCCGGGCGCGGCGAGCATGATCCGCTCCTGGGTGAGCAGGCGCGAGGCGGTCTCGGCGGCGCCGAACTGCAGGAAGGACTGCTGCACCCGGAGGTCGCCGACGGTGGGCGCGCCCGCGAGCGCGTTCTGCGCCCGGGTCTGCACCTCGTCGACCTGATCGCCGATGGTCTGCGGGGAGCTGGTGCGCAGGCTGTTGCGCATGGTCTTGGCGACGGCGATGGAGGCGCCGAGTTCCTTCGTGACACCCGGATCGGCGTTCGAGGACTTGAGGACTGTTTCGAGTTCGGCCTCGGCCTGATCGAACTTGGCCGTGGCGGCGTCGAGGTCGGGGTCGACGTCCTGATTGCCGCCGGTGATCGCGGCGACCGCGAGTTCGTTGCTGGTGACGAGGAATTTGATCGTGGGGCGGAGCACGTCCATCTGCTCGCTCGCCGCGCTCAGTTTCGAAATGGTCTGCAATTCGCTGTTGATGCGCAGTACCGCGAACGTCGCGGCGAGGAGCACCGGGAGCACCAGCACGATCCCGACTTTGCGGGTAACGGGCCAGTTGGACAGGCTGAATTGCCAGGACCGGGGTGCTGCTTCCATCCCGCTTCCGTCGCCTCCGCTTCACGATTGACCCTCGGGTACGTATGCGGTTGTACGGCTTTGGGGTCGAACCCGCGCGGAACCAACTAAGGGTCTTCTTTTACGGCCTGCAACATACCGCGTGAGCTGTCCAACGGCAATTCGTAGGACTTTGAGGTTTAGTTCCCGAATGCGGCCTTCCCGCAACGAGTTTCGCGCGAATTTGGGTGACACCGCAACCACTTGGCGTCGGCCCTCCGTGAAACGCGCAGGTCATCTGCCTCACTCGTCCGGCGTGTCGAAGGGGACCTTCTCAGTCACCTCTCAGTCGCTGTGGGCAGACTGGTTGCCATGCGCATTCTGGTAGTCGACGACGACCGCGCGGTCCGGGAATCGCTGCGTCGCTCGCTGACCTTCAACGGGTACACCGTCGACCTCGCGGTCGACGGTCTGGACGCCTTGGAGAAGACCGCCAGTCAGCGACCCGACGCCCTCGTCCTGGACGTCATGATGCCCCGGCTCGACGGGCTCGAGGTCTGCCGCCGGCTCCGCAGCACCGGCGACGATCTGCCGATTCTGGTACTCACGGCACGGGATTCGGTCTCCGAACGCGTCGCCGGACTGGACGCCGGCGCCGACGACTACCTACCCAAGCCCTTCGCCCTGGAGGAACTGCTGGCCCGGCTGCGCGCGCTGCTGCGCCGCACCGCAGGCGATCCGGCCGACGCCTTCTCGGAGGCCATGGCCTTCGCCGACCTGTCGCTGGATCCGGTCACCCGCGAGGTCACCCGCGGCGAACGCCAGATCAGCCTGACCCGCACCGAGTTCTCGCTGCTGGAAATGCTGATGGCCAACCCCCGTCGTGTGCTCACCCGCAGCCGCATTCTGGAGGAGGTGTGGGGCTACGACTTCCCCACCTCCGGCAATGCGCTCGAGGTGTACATCGGCTATCTGCGCCGCAAGACCGAGGCCGACGGTGAACCGCGTCTCATCCATACCGTGCGCGGCGTCGGCTACGTGCTGCGCGAGACCCCGCCGTAGGAGCCGTGCTCGTGGGAAGAACCGTTCCCCGGCGGCCGGTGGTCGCCGGACTCGGGTCGCGTCCGGAGTCGGCCGAGCTGCGGCCGCCCATGCCGCTGACCCGGTCGGTCTCGCTGCGCTGGCGGGTCACGCTGCTGGCCGCCTCCGTGGTGGCCGTCGCGGTCGCCTTCACCTCCATCGCCGCCTACGCCATGGTGGCGCGCTCGCTGTACGCGGACGTGGATTCGCAACTGCGGGCGCGGGCTTCGGTGATGATCGACAACAACCTCGACAGCCTCGGTTTCCAGTCGCTGGTGTTCGCCGGGCTGTACTCCAGCGATGTCGGCGTCGCCCTGGTCTTCCCGGATCAGTCGCAATACGTGCCCCCGCAGACCACGCTTCCGCCCATCGGCAATCAGGAGCGCGCGGTGGCCCGCGGCGAGATCGGCTTCTCGCTGCGCACCGTCGAGGATCAGCGAGTACTGGCGCGGCGCACGCACTCCGGATCCACCCTGGTCGTCTCGCAGCGGCTGCAGCCCACCAAGGAGGTGCTGGACCGGCTGGCCTGGCTGCTGTTCGTGGTCGGCGGCTGCGGGGTCATCGTGGCCGCGGCGGCCGGAACCACCGTGGGCCGCACCGGCTTGCGGCCCATCGCCCGGCTCACCGCCGCCACCGAGCGCATCGCCCGCACCGACGACCTCACCCCCATCCCGGTCACCGGCGACGACGAACTCGCCCGGCTCACCGACAGTTTCAACACCATGCTGCGGGCCCTGGGCGAATCCCGGGAACGGCAGCGCCGATTGGTCGCCGACGCCGGCCATGAGCTGAAGACGCCACTGACCTCTTTGCGCACCAATATGGAACTGCTCATCGCCTCCTCCCGGCCGGGCGCGCCCCGCATCCCCGACGAGGACATGGCCGAACTGCGCTCCGACGTGATGGCCCAGATCGAGGAGTTGTCCACGCTGGTCGGCGATCTGGTCGACCTGGCCCGCGAGGACGCGCCCGAGACCGTCTACGAGCAGATCGACCTCGGCGACGTGGCCGAGCGGGCGCTGGAACGAGTCCGGCGGCGGCGCACCGGAATCGAATTCGACGCCGAGCTGCGCCCCTGGTTCATCTACGGCGACGAACCGGGACTGGAACGCGCACTGCTCAATGTGCTCGACAATGCGGCCAAATGGAGCCCCGAGGGCGCCAAGGTCTTCGTCGCCATGCGCGAGAGCGGACGCGGGCTGCTGGAGTTCGCCGTCGACGACGCCGGGCCCGGCATTCCGCCCGCCGAGCGGGAACTGGTGTTCGAACGCTTCTACCGGACCACCGCCTCGCGCTCCATGCCCGGTTCCGGACTCGGGCTGGCCATCGTCAAGCAGGTGGTGACCAAACACGGTGGCACCATCAACATCGATACTTCCGACCGCGGCGGCGCTTTGATCCGTATCGTGCTGCCTGGAGAAGGCGCACCGCCGCTGCCCGACTCGGCGCCGGACTGAGCGCCGGAAAGCTCGGCGAAAAGCAAGCACGGTCTCAGTCCACTCTCAGTCGTTACCGCCAGGCTTGGCGACGAGACTCGAGGAGAAAACGAGAAATGACCGAGGATTCGACAGTATCCCCCGCAGGCGGGCAGGGCCCCGAGCCCGAAGGCGACGCCCCGGATACCACCGCCTCCGGCCTGCCCAAGCGCGACCCCGCAGGCTCGGCCACCCCCGAGGCCGGATCCCCGCCCTTCGACGGCTTCGCCGCCCCGCAGCCGGGCGCACCCGCCCCTGGCGGAATGACGCCACCTGCGCAGTCGGGCCATCCAGCCCCCGCCGAACGGGCCGCGGCTCCCGGATCGGCCACCCCCGCCTCCGCGGCTCCCGCCGGATTCGGTGCGGCGCAATCCTTTTCCACCGGTGCCGTCCAGGGACCGGGCTCCGGAGTCCCGTCCGGACCCGGTCCCGGCATTGCCGGACAACCGGTTCCGGGTCCCGCGGCACCGGGCCATCCGGGTGCCGGCGGCCCCGCCTACGGCGTGGACCCGGCGACCCAGATCCTGCCCGGCGCGGGTTACGGTCCGCCGCAGGGCGCCCCGGCCTACGGCGCGGCTTTCGGTGGGGCACAGCCCTATTCGGCGCAGTACGGGGCTGGGAAGCATCCGACCGAGGAGATTCCGGCCGGGCTGTACGGGCAGGCGTACGTGGCGTCGGGGGCCGGGTACGCCACCGGACAGCATCCGACACAGGTGATTCCGGGCGGCCCGGGCATGCCGGGCGCGCCGGGGATGCCCTACGCGGGCGCGCCCGCGCCCAAGCGGTCCGGGCGCACCGGTCTGGTCGCGGGTGCGGTGGTGCTGGCGCTGCTCAGCGGCGGGATCGGCGGCGCGGTCGGCGCGCTGGCCACCCACCACAACGACACCCGCTCCACGGTGACCAACGCGCTCGATCAGCCGCTCGGCAATGGCAAGACCGCGCCCGCGCCGGAAGGTTCGGTGCAGGCGGTGGCGCAGAAGGTGCTACCCAGCGTGGTCATGATCCGGGTCGCCGGCGCACGGGCCGAGGGAGAGGGGTCGGGCGTGATCCTGTCCTCGGACGGCCTGATCCTCACCAACAACCACGTTGTCAGCGGCGCGGGCCAGAACGCCAAGATGGATGTGGCCTTCAGTGACGGCACGACCGCCCCGGCCACCGTGGTCGGCGCGGATTCGGTGTCGGACATCGCGGTCATCCGGGTCACCGGCAAGACCGGTCTCCAGCCGATCGATCTGGGCCAGTCGGCGCACCTGCAGGTCGGCCAGGGCGTGGTGGCGATCGGTTCGCCGCTGGGCCTGGCGGGCACGGTGACCAGCGGCATCGTGTCCTCGCTCAACCGCCCGGTCTCCACCAGCGGTGAGCCGGGCTCGCAGGGCACCGTCATCGACGCCATCCAGACCGACGCGGCCATCAACCCGGGCAATTCCGGCGGCGCGCTGGTCGATATGAGCGGCAAGCTGATCGGCATCAATACCGCCATCGCGACCATGGGCACCGCCGAGTCGGCGGGTGCGCAGAGCGGCTCCATCGGCCTCGGCTTCGCCATTCCGGTGGACACCGCGCGCCGGGTCGCCGACGAGCTGATCAAGAACGGCAAGGCCACCTACGCCCAGATCGGGGTGACCGTGCGGGCGCAGGACGACGTCAACGGCGCGCGCGTCATGGACGTGTCGCCCGACGGCCCGGCCGCCAAGGCGGGCATTCCGAAGAACGCGATCATTACGAAAATCGATGATCAGATTGTGGATTCGGGTAATTCGCTGATTGCCGGGGTGCGCTCGCACCGGCCCGGCGACAAGGTCAAGGTGACCTACACCGACGACCAGGGCAAGAACCCCAAGACCGTCGAGGTCACCCTCGGCGAGGCAGCTGCGGAGGGCGGCCGATGATGATTCACGAGAGCGGTAGAGAACCGACCCCGGCGATTCGCGTCACCGGGGACGGGGGCTGGGAGCTGTTGTCGGACAAGGGCGCTACGGTGAGCACCATGGAAATCGATACCGCTGTCGCGGGCCGTGCTCTTGTCGTGGTCGTCGACGATCGAACCGCCCATGGCGGGGTGGACTCGCTGGGTCCGCTGGTCACCGAACTACTCACCGAGGCCGGGTTCCTGGTGGACGCCTCGGTGTCGGTGCAGGCCGATGAGGTGGAGATCCGCAATGCGCTCAATACCGCGGTGATCGGTGGTGTCGACCTGGTCATCTCGGTCGGCGGCACCGGCATGTCGCCGCGTGACGTGACCCCGGAGGCCACCGAGGAGGTGCTGGACCGGGTGCTGCCCGGCATCAGCGAGGCGCTGCGTTCGTCCGGGCTGGCCTCGGGTTCGCTGGACGCGGGGCTGTCCCGCGGTCTGGCCGGGGTCTCGGGCAGCACGCTGGTGGTGAACCTGCCGGGTTCGCGCGCCGCGATCCGGGACGGCATGGCCACCCTGGGCCCGCTGGCCAGCCGGGTCATCGATGAACTGTCCGGTCTGTCGGAATGATCGACGCCGAGCAGCCTTCCGAGTCATCCGAGACCTCAGGGTCATCCGAGACCTCGGAACCACCCCGTCCGGCCGAGCGCCGGGCGGGGTCTCGTCGTTTGACACCCGCCGAGCGCGCCCGGCTGGCGCGCATCTTCGGTGACGAGCTGCCGTCCACGACCACGGACGAGCGCACTCCCGAGCCCGAATCCGGCCGATCCTCCGATGATTGGCTGCGCTCCCAAGTTCCGCCGCATCACGGCTGAGTCTGCTGCCGCATCGCGGTCGAGTCGCGCTCGCGACGTATTCATACCCGACTATCCGCCGTCGGCCCGAACCTCGGCCCCGGTCAGGTCACCTTCGTTTGATCAGTTTCCGCCCAGCGGAATCCGAAGGGGCCCGTCGTGATTAGCTCCGGGCCCCTTTTGCTATCCGCGACTTTCTCGACATACCTGCGGGTTTGTGTTGATCAGTGGTCGACTCTGTTCGCTCACGTCTCAGAGCCCACTCCTGTGATGTAAAGTGCCCTCCGTCGCTACGCCATAAGAATTTGTGGCCAGTAACACGGCGGCAACAATGTGGCGACAAACTCAACCGGGGATTCGGAAGGGTCCCATTTCAACCTCGGTGGTCGAGGTTGAACTGCTTGAAACCTGATGAGGGGAAGTATGAGCGAGAACCGCACCCACGGTGTGCGTACCGCGGCCCGCTTTGCGGGCGTCGGCGCGGCTGCAGCCGTGGCCATCGGCCTTTTTTCCACTGGTGCCGCTAATGCCGACACCTTCGTGTCGTTGCCGGACGGCCAGAAGGTGAACCCGGCGGGCACCGTCACCATCACCCGGACGGGCGAGCACGCCATTGTGTCGCCGTCACTCGCAGCCAACGGTGCCGGCCGTGTGGTGTGGGTGAGCGGTGTTGCCTCCGCGGTGATCGATACGCCGGACGGCACCGTCGGCCCGAACAACGGCCCGGTCGGCGGCCCCGGCTCGAATAATTCGTCCACGCATGGCACTTCGCAGATCAACACCGGCTACATCGTCGGCTGCCAGATCAGCATCGGCGAGGACGCGATCTCGGCCGGCATCTCCGGCAACGTCAGCCTGAACAGTGCCGGCGTCGGCGGATCGATCGGCGTCAACCTCGGCCCCGGACAGGTGGCGTTCGTGCAGATCGACTCCAAGGACGTGCCGAAGTCGGGCACCTACTCCGTGGAGTACCGGGATGCCGAGATCCAGATCCAGGGTTGCGCGGGTTATGCCCAGGCGCGTGCGTACACGGTCGTCGAGGTCATCGGCGACAACTACTCCAAGACCACCCTGTACGGCCAGCCGTTCAGCATCGGCTGAGTGGTCTCCGCCCGCCAAATCCTTTCTCGCGTAAGCGAATTCAAACTCTGAGGGACAACCAGAAATGAACATCCGTAAGACCGCGGCGCGGGTGGCCGGTGTGGGCGCCGTCGCCACCGCAGCCCTTGGCCTGTTCTCCACCGGTGCGGCGAACGCCGACACCTTCGTGCCGCTGCCGGGCGGCGAAATCACCCAGACCCTCTCCGACGGCACCGTTGTCACGGTGAAGCTGGTCGGCGAGTCCGCCAACATCAGCCCGTCGATGGGTGCCACCCCCGTGCACCGCAACGCCTGGGTCTCGGCGTCGGCGCAGGTCCACATCTCCGGTGACACCACTGCCACCGGCGGCAAGATCTACCCGGGTTACGTGGTGGGCTGCCAGGTCACCATCGATGGCGGCAATGTCAACGGTGGCGCAACCGGCGGTGCCAGCTGGGACAACTCCGGCAATGTCACCCCGCAGGCCGGCGTCAACTCCGGCGCCAACCTGACCCTGGGTCCGGGCCAGGCCAAGTCGTTCTACATCCTCGACGAGGAAATGCCGGATGACTACGGCAAGGAAATCCACAAGACCCGCAACAAGTTCAGTGGTAACGATGGTTCGGTGACCTGGTCGGATGAGACCATCGGCCTGAACGGCTGTGCCGGTTACGCCCAGGCGCGCTCCTTCGTGAGCGTCGAGGTCGAGACCGACAACGTCATCAGCTGGGTCACCCTGTGGGGCCAGCCCTTCAGCCTGGGGTAAAACCCGCTAGCTGGTAATGGCAACGGGCCCGGCGCTTTTCGCGCCGGGCCCGTTTGCTGTATCCCGATCCGATATTGCTATGTCCCCGTTCACATCTCGTGCTTGCCACCGGCGCTGCGCGCGGCCAGCAGGTCCCGGATCTCGGTCAGCAGTTCGGTGTCGGTGACCGGGTCCTCCACGGTGCCCCACAGCTTCTTGGCCCTGCTGTACGGCAGTACCAGGACGAAGTAGAGCAGCGCCGCGATGATCACGAAGTTGATGGCCGCGGTGATGATCGGGCCGACGGCCACATAGGTCGCCGGTTTGTCGGCCACCAGCTGGAAGCCCAGGCCGAGCTGGCTGGTGCCGCCCAATGCGGCGAGCAGCGGGGTGATGATGCCGTCGCTGAACGCGGTGACGATGGCGACGAAGGCGGTACCCATGACCACGGCCACCGCCAGGTCGATGACATTGCCGCGCATCAGGAAATCCTTGAAACCCTTGAGCATTGCGGAAGCTCCTCTACCTGAGGGATCGAACGCAGTAATGGGGGTATACGGGATGCTAGTTCACCCGCGGGCCGGTTCAGTGGAACACGACGGTGAGTGCCGTCCGCAGCGAGGCCGCGGCCACCGCGGCGGCCCGCCGGGAATCCAATGCCACCAGCACGATCCGGTCGGTGCGCCCGCGCGGGTTCTCCGTGCCCGACACCAGCACCACGGCCGCGTCGGCCGCGAGCAGCCGCGCGGGACGCCCGCCGCCGCCCGAGTCCTCGCCGGCCACCACGTCCACTCGGTCCCCGGCCCGCAGGATTTCGGCAACGGCATTGTCCGCCAAGCGAATCGGGACGATGCGCGCATCGGCGGACTGCGCCGCCACCGCCGCCAGCCGCGGCCCCACCACCCGGACCTCGGTGACGATCTCACCCGCCGCCAGCGCGCCCGCCAGGGTGGCTCCGCGCAGCCGTGCGGCCTCCCGCACGGCGCCGGTGGGCAGGGTCGCCGTCTCCCGTGCCGCGACCCGCACATCGCCGTCGCCGAGCACCTGTCCGGGTGGCAGATCCCGGGCGGCGACCAGGACCGGGGTGTGTCCGGCCGCCGGGTCGGCGCGCACGGCCAGAAACCCCGCCAGAACGAGCAGCGCGACCGCCCCGGCCCGCCGCAGTAGCACCGCGTCCGCCCAGATCAGGCGGCTACGGAACTCGTGCAGGATGGCTCGATACGGTCGCGTCATGCGGGGCAGCGTACGGTCGCCCCGGTACCGACAGGCCCGGGCGGAACCCGGGCTGTGGATAACGAAAAGCCTGTGGAGAAACTCGGATCAGGCGGCGGAGGTGCTGGAGCCGCTGGTCGACGCGGCCGAGGTCGAGGAGCTCGAGGCCGTGGAGCTGGAGCTCTCCGAGGAGGTGGACGAGGACTTGGCCGGCTCGGAGGAGGTCGATCCGTTGCGGCTGTCGGTGCGGTAGAACCCGCTGCCCTTGAAGACGATGCCGACCGAGTTGAACAGCTTGCGGAGCTTGCCGTTGCACTGGTCGCAGGTGGTCAGCGCGCCGTCGGAGAAGGACTGCACGATGTCGAACTTGTTGTCGCACTCGGTGCATGCATACGAGTAAGTAGGCATCGGGAAACCTCCACGCTCTTCGTCGAATTAGCACTCTACAGCTGGCAGTGCCAACGCTGCCAATCGGGTGTCAATTCCCGACCCGATCTGCGAGCCGTCGCAGGCCCCCGAGCGGGGTCAGTGCCCACCCCATTCGGTGGTCGTGCGGCTCTTCCGGCAAACGCTCCACGAGTTCGTCGTCACGCACCACCGCGATCAATCGCGCGTCGGCGCGGCAGGCGCTCAGACTTCGATCGTAATAACCGGCCCCGCGCCCCAATCGAACCCCGCGCCGGTCCACCGCCAATGCCGGAACCAGAATCGCCGCGGCCTTCGCGATCCCATTCGCGACCGGCGCGCCTTCCGGTTCCCGAAGTCCGAACCGCCCGCGCCGCAGCCCCGCCGGACCGGTGTACTCGGCCCACTCCAGCGGACCGGGTTCGCCGGTAACCGGCAGCAGCACCCGCGCCCCGGCGGCCCGCAGCGCGTCGAGCATGGCGAGCGAGCCGGGCTCACCGCCGACGGGCACGTAGGCGCACACCCACCCCGCGGCGGCGAGCGCCCCGGCCGCCGCGGCCAGTGCCGCCGCCTCGCGCTCCTGGTCGGCGGCGGGCAGCGCCCTGCGCCGCGCGAGGATCTCCTCGCGCCAGGCGCGCTTGTCCCGCTCGTCGGTCACGCTTCCACCCTAGGACGGGTGGGTCAGCGGTCCGAGCGCGGCCGGGTGAGGGTGAAGGTGTCGACGGCCTTCAGATCGCTGGTCGGCCCGGTGAGGGCGTAGTAGGTGCCGGTGATGGTGGTGTTGCCGCCCGGCTGACCCGGGTCCACGTCGAAAGCGCAGAAACCGTAAGGGTGTTCGGCGTCCTTGAAGGCCGACCAGGGCGCGTCCTCGAGGACGTACACCGGCGCCTTCTTGCCGGTGGCCGGATCCACCTCGCCGACCGCGGTGATGACCCGGCACTTGTCGCCGGGGAAGAACAGCTGATTCGACGGCGAGGAGGTGCCGCCGCCGCCGATCACCAGGTGCACGGTGCCCTCGCTGGTGTCGACGACGTCCTTGCGAGTGTCGGCGGGCCTGGGGGTCAGCGTCTCGGACCCGGTCACCCCGCGCAACGGATGCGAACGCTCGTAATGGTGTTCGTGCCCGCACAGCACCAGATCGACCTGGTATCTGTCGAACAGCGGCAGCCAGTCCTGCCGGATGCCCAGGTCCGCGCCGTTGAACTTGTCGGCCGAGGAGATGGCGACCTGGTGCATGAACACCACCACCCAGTCGATGCCCTTATCGGCCCGAGCCCGGGCCAGTTCGCCCTCCAGCCAGCGCTTCTGGGCGCCGCCCGAGTAGCCCCTGACGTAGGAGTTGCCGCCGTCCTGCAGACAGATGTCGTCATTGGCGACCGCGATCACCCGCACGCCGCCGACGGTGAACGAGTACCAGAGGCCCTTGGCGTGGTCCTCGCTACCGGATTCCGGGACGGTGAAGTAGGTCTGGAACGCCTGGTATCCGATGGGTCCGTTGCCGAGCTCGTTCTCGTGGTTGCCGGGCGCGGGCATCCAGGGCCGGTAGCGGGCGGAGCGAGAGTTGTTGGCCCACCAGTCGTTCCAGGTGCGGATGCGGTCGGTGGCGATATTGGCGTAGCAGAGGTCGCCGTTGACCAGGTTGAACAGCGGGGCCAGCGATTCCACCGCCGAGGTGACGTCGCCGGCGTACTGGGAGCCGAGGTTGTCGTTGAGGGCCTTGCCGTCGACGATCTTGCCGACGGTGGGCGTGCCCTGGTCGCCGAAGCTGGTGAATCGGAACTTGGCGCGGCCCGCGGGCGCGGTGCGGATGGTGCCGAGTTCGGGCGGCGCGCCGTCGTGCCCGGCGGCGTACACGTAGTCGGTGTCGGGGGACAGGCCGGTGATCCGGGCGTGGTGGGCCTGAATCTCGGTGCCGGACTTGGCATCCCGGTAGGTCCGGGTCTCGGCCTGCACGCTCTTGCCGAAGCCGGCGTCGGCGGTGCCGTAGCGCACGGTGGGCTTGGTGACCGATCCGGTGGTGTGCCAGCTGACCACCACCTCGCGGGTGGCGTCGGATCCGAATTGCAGGTGCAGGCCCGCGACCCGGGGCGCGGCCGCGCGGTCGGGGGTGGTCACCAGTTCGGCCGAGCGCGGCCACGCCTCGGAGTTCGATGCGCCGCCGCGCAGCGTGACCGCTCCGCCGGCGCCGACCGCGAGCCCGGCCAGCCCGGCCACCGCGGACGCGCCGAACAGCCGGCGGCGGCTCAGGCCGCGCGCGGCGTCGGGCGAGTTCGCGGCGGATGCGGCCGGGTTGTCCGAGGTGGAATCGGGGCTGTGGGAATCCTCACGATCGGTCATGCGTGTCAGCTAACAACCGTTGGGTACGTGAGAGGTCACAGTGCGGCGAACTTGAAATGAAATGAACAGGTCGGTCTGCCAGTTCCGCTCCGGTCCGGCGTTCGGTGCGCTCCCGGCGCTCCCGCCCCTTAGGCTCTCGGGGATATCGAGGCGGCCCTGAGCCGGTCTCGGGCGTGTGACGGATGGATAGGGTGAATTCATGACAGCTAATGGCGGCGGAGCCGAGTCGTCGAACGGCGGCGCAGCCGAGTCGTGCTTCCGTACCGCGGTGGTTCCCGCGGCGGGGCTCGGCACGAGGTTCCTGCCCGCGACCAAGACGGTGCCCAAGGAGCTGCTGCCGGTGGTCGACACACCGGGCATCGAATTGGTCGCCGCCGAGGCCGCGGAGTCCGGCGCCAACCGGCTGGTGATCGTGACCTCGCCCGGAAAAGACGGTGTGGTCGCACATTTCGTCGAGGATCTGGTGCTGGAGAGCACCCTGGCCGAGCGCGGCAAGTTCCATCTGCTGGAGAAGGTGCGCAAGGCGCCCGCGCTGCTGGACGTGACCTCGGTAGTGCAGGAGGAGCCGCTGGGCCTGGGTCACGCGGTGGCACAGGCGGAATCGGTGCTCGACGCGGACGAGTCCGCCATCGCGGTGCTGCTGCCCGACGACCTCGTGCTGCCCGGCGGCGTGCTCGAGCTGATGGCCAAGGTGCGCAGCACCTACGGCGGCTCGGTGCTGTGCGCCATCGACGTGCCGAAGGAAGAGGTCAGTGCCTACGGCGTTTTCGACGTCGAGGAGCTGCCCGGCGGCCCGCAGGACGTGCTCAAGGTCAACGGCATGGTGGAGAAGCCCGCCATCGCCGACGCCCCGTCGACCTTCACCGCGGCCGGGCGATACCTGTTGGACCGCGCCATCTTCGACGCGCTGCGCCGCATCACCCCCGGCGCGGGCGGTGAGCTGCAACTGACCGACGCCATCGCGCTGCTGATCGCCGAGGGTCACCCGGTACACGTCGTGGTGCATCGTGGGTCGCGACACGATCTGGGGAACCCGGGCGGTTATCTTCGAGCAGCGGTCGATTTCGCTCTGGAACGCGAGGAATACGGTCCCGCCCTGCGGGAGTGGCTCGAGCAGCGGCTCGGGTCCGGCTGGAATCCCCAGCTGACCTCGTACGAATAGCCGCAACGGGCAGAAGTGAAGGACAGGCGCCGGGGTCGCGTGGGCGGCCCGGCGGGCGACACGTCGACGGCGGCGGGCGAGACAACGGAAGGGCGGCATGCGCTCGGTTGAGGATCAGCAGATCAAGGTGACCGCTGCGGCCGTGGCCCCGCGGCCGGTCCGGGTCGCGATCAGCGAGGCCCAGGGACTGCTGTGTGCCGAGGACGTGGTGACCGAGCGGCCGCTGCCGGGCTTCGATCAGGCCGCGATCGACGGATACGCCGTGCGCAGTGTGGATGTGGCCGGCGCGGGCGCGAATATCCGTGACGAGGACGGTAATTCGGTGCACCTGAGCCTGCCGGTGGTGGGTGAGGTGGCCGCCGGATCGCGGCAGCCGATCCGGCTGCAGCCGCGCCAGACCGTGCGCGTGGACACCGGCGCGCCGCTGCCCACCCTCGCCGATGCCGTGCTGCCGCTGGAGAACACCGACGGCGGCCGGGCCCGGGTGAAGGTCTACGAGTCGGTGCGCTCCGGTGACTACGTGCGCCGCATCGGCGACGATGTGCAGCCCGGCGATCTGGCCGTGCGCGCGGGCACCATCATCGGCCCGGCCCAGGTGGGTCTGCTGGCCGCGGTGGGCAAGGACAAGGTGCTGGTGCATCCGCGGCCGCGGCTGTCGGTGCTGTCGGTCGGCGGCGAGCTGGTCGACATCGACCGCACCCCCGGACCGGGGCAGGTCTACGACGTGAACTCCTACGCGCTGGCCGCCGCCGCGCGCGACGCGGGCGCGGACGTGAACCGGGTCGGCATCGTCAGCTCCGATCCCAAGCGGCTGCGAGATGTGGTGGAGGGCCAGCTGGTTCGCTCCGAGGTGGTCGTGATCGCGGGCGCGGTCGGCGGCTGGGCGTCGGAGCAGGTGCGCGAGGCCCTCGAGGGTCTGGGCGAGCTGGAGATCACCCGGGTGGGCATGCATCCGGGCTCGGTGCAGGGTTTCGGCCTGCTGGGCCGCGATGAGGTGCCGACCTTCCTGCTGCCGTCGAATCCGGTTGGCGCGCTGGTGGTTTTCGAAGTCATGGTGCGTCCGTTGATCCGGATCGCGCTGGGCCGCCGCCATCCCATGCGGCGCATGGTGCGGGCGCGCACCATCCTGCCGATCGCCTCGATTCCGGGCCGGCGCGGGTATCTGCGCGCGCAGCTCATGCGCGACGAGCAGACCGGCGACTACCTGGTGCAGCCGCTGGGCGGCCCGAACGGGGCGTCCTCGCATCTGCTGGCGACCATGGCGGAGGCCAACAGCCTCATCGTGATCGATCCCGAGGTCACCGAGGTGCGCACCGGTGACGAGGTGCAGGTCGCGTTCCTTGCGCAGCGAGGGTGAGGCGTGGAGATGAATGTCTTCCGGACCGCCCAGCATCCGGGCTGGCCGGCCCATCTGGGGCCGGTGCGGGTCGCCGCGGGCATCGTCACGCTGCGTCCGATCCGTTTGCGTGATGCCTCCGCCTGGAGCCGGATTCGCATCCGGGACAGGGATTATCTGGAGAAGTGGGAGCCGACCGGCCGCGGCCCGTGGGAGGCGCGCAACCACTCGAGCAATTGGCCCGCGCTGTGGTCGGCGCTGAAGGCCGAGGCCCGGCGCGGCGCCATGATCCCGTTGGTCATCGAGGTCGACGGCGTGTTCAGCGGGCAGCTCACGGTGGGCAATATCGTGCGCGGCGCATTGCGTTCGGCGTGGATCGGCTACTGGGTGTCGAGCGAGCTGAGCGGGCAGGGCGTGGCCACCGCGGCGCTGGCACTGGGGCTGGACCACTGCTTCGGTGAGGTGGGCCTGCATCGGGTGGAGGCCACGGTGCGGCCGGAAAACCTTGCCAGCCAGGCGGTTCTGCGCAATGTCGGCTTCCGCGAGGAGGGCCTGCTGGAGCGCTACCTGGATGTCGACGGGGCCTGGCGCGATCACCTGCTGGTCGGCATGACGGTCGAAGAGGTCTCAGGAACGGTGGTGGACAGGCTGATTCGCGCCGGACGCGCCGCCAGAGACTGATAACTCGCTGTGTATTTCGGCGGCCCGATTACCGCCTCTGCCTGCGGCTCACCAGAATTGCCCCGCCGAATCGGGTTTCCGGGGCCCGACCCGGAGAACGACCGAGGGGTCGGCTGTTACTAGTGTTACTTGTGTGGTCGGCGCGCCTGTGGGGAATTACCCCGGTGTGGAATTAACCTACGGGTTCCGGTGGTGCGTCTGGGTACCCACCGGTAGGCGCTGCGGTGCACGTCGAAGGGACTATGAGCTGGGCGGGACGGAGGTGTGACAGCAATGCCGAATTCGATCTTGTGGATCGGTTTGGTGGTGCTCTGGGTCTTCGTCCTGTTTCCGATGCTGGCCAACCGCCATCCTCGTATACGGCAGCACACCGACGCCGCGCTCTCCACGCGGATCCTGCATCGCGGTGGTGCCGCACAGCGCACCAGGAAAGGTCCGGCGACCGGACATGACACCGACCCGGATTACGTGCCGGTTCGCAGAAAGCTTCAGCACCCGAGCGAGGATCCGGAGGATCGGATGACCAGATCGGACGACGCAGCTGCATCGGACGAGAAGGAAGTCGACACCGAGGCTGCGCCCATCGCCGAAGCGCAGACGCCGCCCGCCGAAGTGCCCGGGCCCGAGGGGGATTCGGCCGACGGTGTCGAGGCGGTGGATATCGCGGCCGAATCCGAATCCGAGTCCGAGCCGGCCGAGTCCGAGACGCTCCCCGAAACCGCCACGGCCGAGGGCGAACCCGAGAACGATGGGGCGGTGGCAGACGACGCCGACCGCGAGGCCGAGCGCGAAGAACGGCGGGAGGCGCCCCAGCGCGCCCGCACCCCCGCGCTGCGCGAGCCCGATCCGGCACCGGAACCGGAACTCGAATCCGAGGACGAGGACGCGGATTTCGTGCCGTCCCGCCGTGGCCGCGGCGGTTTCGATCCCGAGGCCGACGCCGCCGCCCGGGCGGCCCGCTACACCTTCCGTCAGCGCGCCGTGCTGGGCCTGGTGCTGTTCACCCTCATCCTGGCCGCCGCCGGTCTCGCCGTCTCGGCGGTGCTGTGGTGGCTGTGCGCCCTGTCCGGCACGGTCCTGGTGGCGTACCTGGGTTACCTACGCAGACAGGTCCGCATCGAGGAGGACATCCGCCGCCGCCGCGCCGCCCGCCTGGCCCGCAAGCGCGCCGAGGACGACGAGGACGACGAAGAGGAGTCGCGCCGCCGCGAACGCCCACGCCCGGATCGCGAGCAGACTCGTACCCAGCTGCGCCGGGCGGTCCTGGTCGAATCCGATGACGAGGACCCGCTGTTCGAGCATCTGGAGCTGTTCGATGCCGCCGCCGCCCGCGCCACCCGCCAGCGCGCTGCCGGCGCCCGCGAACGCCGCGTGGTGGGCGAGTAGACCTACCGGACACAGTGTGAGGGCTCCCCGAGCGATCGGGGAGCCTTTTTGCTGTGCGGGCAAAGTCGTGCCGTGCGGGCAAAGCCCCGCCTTAATAGGTTTTTACTATTTCAGAAAGATTGCATTCCTATCGAATTCGCGGCGGTGAGCGCGGACATCGAAAAGGCCCGGCACTCGGCCGGGCCCTTTCGACGATGCGGAGTAGCGCTGTGACGATGCGGACGCTATTCGGTGTCGGGCATTCGCCCGGCAAGCGGAATCTGGCGCTCGATGAGTTCGGCGAGCGTCCGCAGTTTGGCCGCGAATTCGCGGGCCGCGACCGGATGGTCGGTGGAGCCCTTGACCACCTTCTGGGTGAGCGCGGTGAGGCGCGACTCCACCGAGCTGAACAGATCGGGTGTCTGCGCCTGCTCTTCGATGAGGTCGCCGCGCAGCCACGCCCGCAGCCGCTGCACCACTGTGGCCTCGTCGTAATCGTCGGGCAGCACCGCGACCGCTTCGCGCAGCTTGCCCGCGGTGACCTTCACGTCGGCGGCCAGTGTGGTGTAGACGGTGACCGCCGCGTCCTCGCCGTGGGCTGCGGCCACCGGTAGCAGCTCGCGGATCTGTCCCTCGTTGATGGCGGGCGCGAGCGGGTGCAGGCGGGAGGCCAGCGGCCAGGCCCGGATCAGCTTGTGCGCGTAGGACCGCTGCATGTCCCACCGCTTCTCGACGTACTCGTCGAAGGTGGCGTGATCGGCGCGGTAGAGGCGCCCGTCGCGCACGATCTGCAGGGCGCGCCCGGCGGTCCAGAAGGCCACCCGCAGCGCGTCGATGGAGGACTCGCAGAGCTCGAGCTGATCGGCTTCGGTCCGGCTGAGCGGTCCCTCGCCACCCGCACTGGGCAGCGGCAGGTCTAGCACGCTCGGCGCGGGCTCGACCTCCGGCGGGGCGGCCGCCCGGACCGGTGCGGGTCCGGGCGGTGCCGAAGCGGCCGGGGCGGCAACCGGTTCGGGTGCGGTCGCCACGGGTTCGGGCGGTGCCGGGGCGGGTGCGGCCGTCTCCCGAGCCGGTGTCGACTGCGCTGGTTCCGGTGCGGATATCGCCGAGTCCGCCTCCGGCTGTGCGGGTTTGGCGGGCGCCATGAGCACGGTGGTCGCGGCCTGGGACAGCTTCGGGGTTCGCGGCCATTTGGCGTCGCGCAGCGGCGAGACCGGGGGAGTGTGCTCGGCCTCGTCGGCGAGCGGGTTGCGGCCCAGGCCCCCGCCGATGGAACTCTTGCGGCGCTGGGGCGGCATCAGGCCGACACCTCCGCCGGCATGCGACCGGACTGCGCGGCCTCCAGATAGGGCTGTATCAATTCGTCACCGACGGAACGGTATTCGCCGAGATCCTCGATCGGATTCTCGGCGCCGTCGCCGACTTCACCGTCGGCGGCTTCGCGGTACCACTTCCAGGCGCTCACATAGGATTCGAATACGTCGTATTCGGCGTCCTCCAGATTGGCGCGCTGCGTGCGGTATTCGGTGGAGACATTGACGCCGTTCTTCATGGTGACCGGAACCTTGGTCATGAGCACCCGCACCCGAATGGCCTTTTCGTGTTCGGCGGCCGCCTCTTCCGCGGCGCGATAGGTACTGGGCACGCGTTTGACCTCCGACGGGCTGACGCTGGTGACGAGAACGAGCTCATCGCTCACCGTGACGGCGGCCTTGAAGATGTCGGCCGATTCGCCGCCGGCGTCGACGATGATCACGTCGTAGTTCGCGGAATTGTCGGTGATGCAGTCGTTCACGTGCCGGGACGGGAAGGCGAGCAATTCGAAGGGAATGCCGACCTCGGCCCGCTGTAGCCGCCGATACCAGGAGTAACCGGTCTGGCTGAGCGGGTCGGCGTCGATCACGAGCACCCGAAGTTCGTGCACCGTGGCGAAATACGAGGCGAGAAAGAAGGCGGAGGTCGTTTTACCCACGCCGCCCTTGAGATTCCCCAGTGTGACAACCAGGGGCTCGGGAAGATTCGGTAGCGCACCGGATTTGGTCATCGATCATCCTCCTGATGATGGGGAGGGCTGTTTTTCCGTCGATCAGTCTCACACGGTCGCGCGTCCGGGCTCGTGAAGGCTCGCGCGATGTCGTCGAATTCGATGAAAATTGGCTGTGTCCAATTGGACACAGCCGTCAATGGTTACTGTTTCGTTATCGATAACACGCATGTCACTTGTTGCACCCCGTGCAATTCGGGCGAAATATGCACTCTCGGATCTGCTGCAGGACCGAAGAGTTCGAGTGTGATGGACGGAAACCGAATAGCTTTCACGGCTTGATCGGAGGACGACCGCTCATGGAAACCAACGGTGATAGACAGAAGGTTCGAGTGCTACCGCGGCTGAGCCTGCGGACCCTGGCGACAGGAGTCCTCGGCGCGGCAGCCTTCGGAGCAGCCCTGCTGTTCACAGCGGGCCACGCGCACGCAGCGCCGGTCTCGGTCCCCGGTATCGGGGAGATCGAGATTCCCACCGAGATCAAGATTCCCACCGAGATCGCGACCCAGTTCGGCCTCGCTTCCGTGCCGAGTGTGGATATCACGCTGCCGGGCGTGGATATCGCACCGCCGGGCGTGGATATCGCGCCGCAGCCCGCGGTCGGCGAGACCTCCGCCGTCGGCTGGGCGGATGCCTCGCGCATGGTCGGGATTCCGGGACATATCACTATCGCCCCGGCCGACCCCGTACCGGATCAGATTCCGGTCCAGGCGCTTTCGCCCATACCGCTGTACCCCGGGATTCCGGCTCCAGAATCCCGCTCGGTGGTGGTGGCCGGTCTCGGCACCTTCGCGGTGCCCAGCAGCCTGCCCCCGCTGGTCGGAATCCCCGGCGTGACCGATCCCGCGGCGCCCCGTGCGCCGGTACCCGCGGCCATGCCGAAGAAGACCGTCGGCGAACGCGCCGTGGAGGCCGCCCGCACCAAGCTCGGCGCGACCTACGTCATGGGGGGTAATGGCCCGGATACCTTCGACTGCTCGGGTTTGGTGCAGTGGTCGTATCGTGAGGCCGGAGTCGAAGTGCCGCGTACCAGTTATTCGCAGCTGGCCGCCGGAACGCCGGTGTCGGTGGACGATCTGCAACCGGGTGATCTGGTCTCCTATTACGGCGGCGGCCATTCCGCTCTGTATCTCGGTGACGGAAAGGTCATCCACGCCAGCGACTACGGTTCCGGCGTGAAGGTCTCACCGCTGACCACCATGCCGATGGCCGGAGCCAGACGCTTCTGATCAGGACCACCCGACCGCGGACGCGCGGCCGAGGAAGTCCGGATACCCGATCCCGCCGGTGCCCGCCCACAACTGCTGGGCCATGACCGGCAGCCGGGCCCGCAGCGGAGCGACGATCTGCTCCGGAGCCAGGGCGGCAGGATCATCGCACCAGAGGAAGAGCATGGAGCCACGCAACAGCGGGCGATCGGAATCGGGCAGTCGCTGCCCGTTCACGAAAAGCCCCGGGTCCCAGGCCCACAGCAGTTCCGGCGGAGCGTTGAGCGCCGCGGCCGGCCCGCCGGTCGTGAAGTACGTGGGCGTGAAGGCCGCATTGAGGATGGGATGCCCGTCCCGGGTGAAGTCGGCGGGTGTGCGACCGCCGGGCAGCCACGGCAGCCCACCGGCGCCGGCCGACCAGTACTGCACCACCAGTTCGGGTTTCGGTGTCAGGACTCCAGGATGGTCGAAGCCGTCGTTCCAGACCCGCGGCGTCTTGCCGAGCGATTCGACGAGATCCGCTGCCCAGTTGGCGAAGTCGATGATGATATCGCCGGGTGCGGCTCCCGGGCCGAAAGTCCGTGTGGCGTAGTCACCCAGCTGGGGATAACGCGTGTAGTCGGAAATGTACTCGTCACAGCCCAGGTGCCAGTAGTGCCCGGGAAACAGAGGTACGAACTCGTGCAGAATGTCGCTGATCAATTGGCGCGCAGCGGGATTGGTGAGATCGATCTTGCCGCCGACACCGCCGCCGATCGCGCTGTCCAGCACCGCGTCCTGCGGTGTGGTGCGGGCCGGGCGCAGGACCAGGTCCTGATGCTGGGCCAGGATGGCGTTCATGTGGCTGGGCATGTCGATTTCGGGCACGATATCGATACCGAAAGACTGTGCATAGGAGACAATTTCGCGAATATCGTCGGCGCTGTAGTGCTCGGGCGAGGTGATCTCCGGGTGCATGACGCTCGCCAGCCGGAAGCCCTGCGAGTCCGACAGATGCAGCTGCACCAGGTTCATCCGGAGGTACGCGGCGTCGCGGATGCGGGCCTTCACCCAGTCGACGGGAAAGAACTCGCGCCCGGTGTCGAGCATGAGCCCGCGCTCGCTGTAGTCCGGCCGGTCCTCGGCGACGCCGCGGGGCAGGGCGCTGGTCTGTCGCAGCCATTGCAGGGCGGTCTGGGTGCCGTGCACGATGCCGGTCGGGCTGTCGGCGGTAATGGTGAGCCGATCGGCGACGGCGATGCGATACGACTCCGAGACCGGGTCGTCGATATCGCCTGTGCGCAGCACGATATCGCCCGGCCGGTCGCTACCCGTGGTCAGGGAGATCGGTTTTCCCGCCCGGATCAGGTCCTCGGCAAGGTGTTCCGCGATTTCGGTGGAGCCGGCGTCGGCGATAATGCGGGGTTCGGAGCCGAGTATGAATTCGGGCTCGTCCGATCCGGTCGGCGTCCAATGCTGAATACTCGGGACGGTTACTGGAAGTTGTTGTGCTGCAACAGAATCCGCGTGAATCACGGAGATATGGACGAAAGTCCAGGAGGTTGCCAGCGCGAGACCGGCGGCGAGGCGGTGGCAATGGCGACTGGGGCGAATCGAAATCCCGGGCACGGCCACAATTGAACCCTTCGGGCCCCTGATACGTCATACGATGCTGGGATTTACCGGCCGACATGGACGAGGTACGACATGGGGATCAGGAAATCCGCTGCGCTCGCCGGCGCGATGCTCGCCTGCGCGGCGCTGTCGTCTTTCGCCGCGGCGCCGGCCTCGGCCGCGCCGGTCTGTCCCGGCGCGGGACAGCCGACCGCGGTGGTGGCCGCGCTCCCGGGTGCCGCGCTCGAGGGGCTGACCATCGACCCCGCCGGGCGAGCGTTCGTCACCGATCTGGTCAGCGGGCAGGTCTTCCGCATCGACGCGCCAGGTGCGCCCGCGGTGCCGATCGCCAAGGTGCCCAGTGGCGGGGCGGGCGCGCTGGCCTGGCTGCCGGACGGCCGGCTGCTGGTCGGCTACGGCGCGGATCCCCGGGTGTTCGTGGGTGATGCGTTGCGGCAGGCCGGGATCGTCACCGTCGACCCGGACACCGGGGCTGTGGCTCCCTTCGCGACGGGTCTCTCGGCGGCCGACGGCATGGACGTGGCGCACGACGGAACCGTCTATGCCACCAATGATTTCGGTTCCCTGGTGGGCCGGGTGGTGCCGAACGGTGTGGTGCAGCCGAACTGGGCGAGCTTCCCCAGCGCCAATGGCGCGGTGCTCGACCCGGACGACTCGTACCTCTACGTGTCGCGCACCTTCGTGAACCCGGGCGTGAGCCGGATCCCCACCAATGCCCCGTGGGCCCCGCAGTCGCTGCTGGACCTGTCCGGCGGTGACTTGCTCGCCGCGCCCGACGGGCTGACGCTGGATTCGCTGGAACGCCCGGTGCTGCCGTTCAATTCGTCCGGTCAGGTGGTCCGTATCGACGCGCCGGGGCAGTACTGCGTGCTCGGCTCCGGACCACAGCTGACCAGTGAGGTGCAGTACGGCCGTGGCGGCCAGGGCTTCTCGGCCGGGCGGCTGTTCGGCATCACCTTCAGCGGGATGGTCTACGAGATCCCCGGCGGCTTCGACTCGGATGCCCGGACCGCGACGTCCTGACCGACCGGTTCGGTCAATAGCCCGACGATCATGGCGATGATGCTGTCCCGGGCGTCGGCGCGCTCGGCCGCGGTGGGCAGGTCCTGGCGTTCGTAGTCGGCGAGTAGGGCGAACATGACGGTGGTCATGGCCTGCAGCCGGTATCGGCGCTGCGCCGGGGTGATGTCGGGCATGGCGCGGTAGAGCCGCGCCACCAGGACTCGTGTTGCGGACCAGCGCTTCTCGTGCAGGTTCGGTCCGGTCACGGCGGGATGCGCGCGCGCCTGCTCGAGGAATCGCGCGTAGTGCGTCGACCCCTCGGCGTAGGGCACGTCGAACATGGGCCGCACCAGAATGGCGACCAGCGCGGCCACGCTGTCCGGTGCGCCCGTGGCCTCGTGCTCGGCCAGCAGTTCGGTGCGCCGGGATTCCAGTGCAGGTTGATGCCGTTCGATGATGGCCGCGATGAGCCCGTCCCGGGAGCCGAAGTGGTAATGCACCGCGGAGTTGTTGCGCTGTCCCGCCGCCACCGCGATATCGCGCAGGGCGGCGTCCGGTCCGCGTTCGGCGATGGTGCGCTCACCGGCGAGCAGGATCAGCTCGCGCGCGTCAGGACTGTTCACCGGGGTCACTATAGGGCGGGGCCGGGCTGTAGCGATTTCCCGGTTCGCGGCGAAACGGTACTATCGTGCCCCTTCGGCATGTACCGCCCCGTACCGGGCGGACGCAGGCGGCGATGACGGTGGTGATGTTCGATGACGCGACGGTATTTCCGGTCGCGCCGGGCCACGGTGGACCTCGCGCTGGTGGTGCCGCTGAGCGGTCCCGCGGGCATCTTCGGGCCGTCCTGTGAGGCCTGTGCGTCGCTCGCCGTGGAGGACGTCAATGCCGTCGGCGGCATTCTGGGCCGGCCGGTCCGGCTGCACCCCGTGGACGCCGGTGCGCCGCTGCCGGTGCTGGCCGCGCAGATCGACCGGATGGTGAGCCTGGGCATGATCGACGGGGTGGTCGGCTGGCACCTGTCCAATGCCCGCAAGGTGATCACGCCGCACACCGCGGGCCGGGTGCCCTACGTCTACACCACCTTCTACGAGGGCGGGGAGGATTCCGACGGCGTCTACATGGTGGGGGAGACGCCCGACCACCAATTGTTCCCCGCGCTGCGCTGGTTCCGCTCCGAGCTGGGGGTGCGGCGCTGGTGCGTCGTCGGCAACGATTACGTGTGGCCGCGTGAAACATCCAGGGCCACTTGGGAATTCGTCCGCAGCACCGATATCGACGTGGTCGGCGAGGTGTTCGTCCCGCTGGGCGGCCGCGATTTCACCGCTGCCCTGAACCTGATCCGGCGCTCGCCCGCGCAGGGGGTGCTGGTGTTCATGGTCGGCGCGGACTGCGCGGCCTTCAATCAGGCGTTCGCGGCAGCCGGGCTGGACGACGGGCGGCTGCGGCTGAGCATGATGATCGGCGAGGACGTGCTGTACGCGGGCGGTCCGGACAGCGCGCGCGGATTGTTCACGGCCTGTGGCTATTTCGAGAGTCTGGTGTCACACGAGGGTATGGCGTTCGGCGGCCGTTACACGGCCCGTTACGGGCAGCTGGCCCCGGCGCTGAACAATATCGGCGAATCCTGCTACGAGGGCCTGCTGCTGTTCGCCTCGCTGGCGGAGGCGGCGCGCAGCCTGGATGTGCGGGTCATCGAGCGCGAATCGGCGCGGGTGAGTTACGGGGGTCCGCGCGGCGAGGTACGGGTGCGCGGGGCGCACACGACACAGCCGGTGTACCTGGCGGGGACGGATGTCATGGACTTCAGCGTGATCGCCGATCTGACCGGGCTCTGAATCGGCTGTCCTCGTCCGCCGTTCGCCCCCGGGCAGCTCGTTCGAATGAGGGCGAACGCTACGTTGCGTTCACAGCGATGGCAATGAGGAGATGCCGTCATGAACAGGATAACGGCTGCGGGTGAGTCCCGCGACGGTGTCCGCGGCCGTGGGCTACCTGCAGGAGCAGGCGCTGATCCGGCGGGACCGGGATCCGGGCAGTCGTCGCGACCGCTATGTGATCGACGAATCCGCCTGGTACCGAGCCACTCTCGCGGGTGCGCGTACCAACGAGCGACTGGCCGCCATGGCGCGCGACGGCGCCGACGCACTGGGTTCGGCCACGCCCGCCGGGGTGCGGCTGCTGGACATGAGCGAGTATCTCGAGCGGGTGGGCCTGGATATGGTCCGCTCCGCCGAACGCTGGCGCGCACACCTGGCCCGGTGAGTGGCAATTGGCCCGGTGAACCGCAATCGAGGCCTGCCGGTCGAGCCGCAATCGAATCCGGCCCGGTAGCCGGCCTAGAGCGCGGGTGCTCCGGGTGGTGCGCCGCGAAATGGATTCGCGACGGCAATTCCCGGGAATCTGTGGTGAATGCGATCCACATACCGGCGCACCGTGGAGAGTTCGGCACTGATCGACTGCCGGGCTTCGAGGGTGGGTGCGGTCTGCAATCGCCGGGTCAGTTTGACTACATGCCTTTCCAATTCGTCCAGGAAGATGCGGGCCTGAGCTAACTCGGGATCCTCGCCGGCGTCGGGATTGTCGAATCCCCTGTACTGCATATCGCGGAAGTATTCCACGCAGCCGGGCTCCGCGTCGCGCAAATGGATTGCGTCTAGGTCGAATTCGCGGCGCGCAGGAATGCGTGCGCCGCATCGAATACCCCGGCGGGGTCTTCGAGCTGCGGCCAGTGCCCGATCCGGTCCAGGCTCACCACATCCGGGTCGGCGACCAGTTCGCGGTAGCGGGCCACCATGTGCGCACCGGAGTTCGGGTCGAGCGGGCCGTTGATCAGCCGCATCGGAATCTCCTTGCGCAGCAGCGGTTCGACCCAGCGGTCGCGGTAGGTGGTGCGCTCGGCCACGAAGCGACCGACCAGATGATTGACGAAGCGGCCGTTGCCGTAGAACAGCACCTCCTGCAGTGTCCGCATCTCGTCGTCGGTGGGCTTGGTGTCCGGGCCGAACACCTCGCGCACCGCGGGCGCGATGACCCCGCCGGTCATGAGCGGGCCCACCAGGTGACCGAGGGGTGTGCCCAGTAGTTTCTGCACCAGGCGCGGGCGATACGCCTCCACGAACAGCCCGCCGTTGAGGAACACCACGGCCCGGATGTCGGCCGCCGCGGTGCCGTCGAGGCGGCGGGCCAGCAGCTCCTGCGCCACGCTCACGCCGAGATCGTGTGCCAGCAGCAGGGTTTCGCCGATGCCGAGCCGCCGCAGCAGGGCCTCGTGCATATCGGCGTGCTCGAGCACGCTGTAGTGATGGCGAATGGGCTTGTCGGAGAAGCCCATCCCGAGCATGTCGGGCGCGATCACGTCGTAGTGGGCGGTCAGATCCGGCCAGATGCGATGCCAGTCGTAGGAGTTGAAGGGATAGCCGTGGATCAACAGCAGCGTCGGTCCCTTCCCCTCCCGGATGTAGAAGATCCGATGCCCGTCGAAGTCGAAGTAGCTCCCCCTCGACATCCACTCCGTGAGTTCCGCTCGCATTTCCGTCTCCCGCCCATCGTCGGTATACCGATCGTTCTCATCCTGCCGCATCCTCTGCTGATCCACCACGTGTGCGCACGCCGACACGGCATCGAGTAGCCTCGCCAAGCGAGCTGCCCCGGCGCGATCACGCAATGCCCGTGTATCGGCCCGGGGTGTTCGGATCCCCGCACCGCCCCCGACAGGAATTCGAATGGCCATCAGTTACCTGGAATCGATCATCGTCGGCGCGCTCCAGGGGGTGAGTGAGCTCTTCCCGGTATCCAGCCTGGGCCACAGCATCCTGCTGCCCGCCTGGGTCGGCGGTAAATGGGCCGACGATCTGAGCATGTCCGCGAAGGACTCCCCGTATCTGGCGCTGCTGGTGGCCATGCACGTCGCCACCGCGCTCGCCCTGGTGATCTTCTTCTGGCGGGACTGGGTGCGCATCGTTCAGGGGCTGTGGGATGTGGCGCTGACACGCCAAATACGAACGCCCGAAGCGAGATTGGGCGTATTGCTGGTGATCGCCACGATTCCGGTCGGCCTGGCCGGCCTGCTGCTGGAGAAGGCGGTCCGCAACTATCTCGGCACGCCTGTTCCGACATCGATCTTCCTGGCGATCAACGGCTTCGTGCTGCTGTCGGCCGAGCTCATGCGCAAGCGTGAACACGAACCCGAGTTCCAGCTCGCCAGCCCCACCGGCCGCACCGGCGACCTCTCCATGGAGGACACCGTCGTGCTCCCGATGACCGACCCGGCCCGCGCCTCCGATGTCCGGCTGTCCCGCCTCGGCATGCGCGACGCCACCCTGATCGGCGCCGCGCAGATCGCCGCCCTCTTCCCCGGTATCAGCCGGTCCGGCAGCACCATCGTCGCGGGCCTGTTCAAGGGCATGCGTCACGAGGACGCCGCCCGCTTCGCCTTCCTGCTGGCCACGCCGGTGATCCTGGCGGCGGGCGTGCTGAAGATGCCGGAGCTTTTCAAGCACGAGAACCACGCCATCCTCGGCCCGGCCTTCGCGGGCAGTGTGGTCGCGGGTGTCCTCTCCTATATCTCGGTCAAGTTCCTCACGGCCTACTTCGAGACCAAGACCCTGACCCCGTTCGCCATCTACTGCCTGGTCGCAGGCCTGGGCAGCCTGGTCTGGTTCACCATCCGCTGAGCCGGAACCGGCGAGCTCCTTCGGAAACGAGCATGCGCTGGGGCCGCACCCTTCCGGGTGCGCCCCAGCGCATGCTCGTTTCGCCGGTGGGTCAGTGCGTGACCGTGGTGGTCGGCGGTGTCGTGGTGGTCACCGGGGGAGTGGTGGTGACCGGAACCGTCGTGGTGGTCACCGGCGGGGTGGTCGTGACCGGCGGCGTGGTCGTCGCCGGGGTAGCCGCGTCCGGGGTGACCGTGGTGGTCGGCGGCGTCGTCGTGGTGGCGGGCGTCGTCGTGCCCGGGGTGGTGGTTCCGGCGGCCGGTGTCGTGGAACCGGTTGCGGGAGTGGTGGTTCCGGACGTGGCGCTCTTCGGCGCCGCGGCCAGCACGTTGGGGGCGGTGGTGGGGGTCGGGGTCAGCGTCTTCGGGTTCAGCTGGCCGGCCTGGGCCTCCTTGGCGAGCTCGGTGAGCCACGCGGCGGCGTACTCCGCGGAGGTCAGGGGCTTGCCGTTGTCCGGGTTGGAATCCCGCCAGTAGTCGAAGTGGTGACCGGTGCCGTTGGGGCCGAGGGTCAGGTTGTACGGGTCGTTCAGGAGCACCGGGATGGTGTTCTGGTTGGTGGTGATCAGACCGACGACCTCGTTGAAGACCTTCTGCGGCAGGTACGCCAGCGGTGACATGGTCTCGGCCTGAATCGAATCCGCGGCCACCGGGGTCGGGTTGTCCTGATTCGGCTTGTAGCCCGGCTGCGAGACCTTGAGCAGGACGTCGAGGAAGGTCTCCTTGCTCGTCCACCAGCCCGGGTTGTGCGCGATGTCGGCGAAGGCGTCACCGGCGATCTTTCCCAGCACCATCGCGACATCGATGCCCGTGGTGGGGGTGAGGCCGTCGCTCTGCATCTGGTCGGCATTGATCTGGCGGCCGACATTGATGGCCAGCTGGAGCAACGAGATGTTCTTCGGCGCGGCGCAGGTGAGGTCGCCGTCGGAGCAGAAGGAGGCGATCCGGCCGTTCAGTGCGCCGAAGTCACCGGACTGGTCCGGCAGTGCGCCCTGACCGCCGGCGACGTCCTTGCCGGTCTGATAGCTCTGGTTGAAGTTGTCGGGATGGCTGGGGTCCTTCGCACCCGGGAACGGACCCTCACCCGCTGTCCGGCCCGAGTCGGCGAGAATGACGACACCGGCCACATTGCCCGGATCGACGATCCCGTACTTGCCGTCCGCCCCGGCGCTCTGGTGCCCGACATCCATGGCGACCCGGCGCGCGACGTCCGCGCCCTCGCTGTAGCCCACGATGGCGTACTTGGTGTTGGGGCAGGCCGCGGAGATGTCGCGCATCACCTGCTCGGTGTTGGCGACACCGGTGTTCACGGCGTCCTCGTAGCTGTTCAGGTTCGCCGGATAGGAGACGTACACGGCCCAGTACGAATTGGAGTCGACCGATCCGCCGGGCGCGTTCACCACCGGATCCACCCAGTGGCTCTGGTAGTCGTCCGACAGGGCCGCGGGCAGCTCGTTGCCATTGGCGTCGACCAGCATCTTCGTGGTGCCCTGTTGCGGCGAGTCGTTGCGCCCGGCCACCGAGATGGTCACCATGTCGTGACATTCCGTGACCGAGGCCTTCAGCGCCGGATCGGCCTGCTTCGAGTCCGGCGACGACGTGATCGCGAACGTGGCCGCGACCGCTACCGCCACGCCCAGCGTCGCCGGCGCCGCCACCGCCGACGCGATCTTATGTCGTTTCATGAAGCCACGAATATCCATGCCCGAATCCCCATCTCACCCCGACAAGTGAACTGTCAGGCCCTGCGCGCGTCCGGGCCGTCTACCACCGGAGACGTCGTCACAGGAGATTCGAACGTTACTTGATCGAATGAGTCGTTATCGCACCAGGACCTGGGCCGGGGCCCGGCGCAGGTCCTGGAGCAGCGAAAACGTGGTCACCCGCACCCGGTTCCGGCGGACCGGTCGGGTACGGGTGACGGGTGTGATCCCGGCGTTACCGGTTGGGACTAGGGCGCGTAGCGGAGGATCGCCGCGGCGTGTGCGCCGTCGGGAATGTCGTCGCCGCGGACGGCCAGCACGCGGCCATTGGAAAGGAGCACGCGCCTGGAGATTTCGTCGAGGACGCCCGGGGCCTCGCCGTCTCCGGTGGCGGCGGCGAGTGCGCCGTCCTGGGTCACGGCGCCGGGAACCGACGCGTCGATATCGACGAAGAGGGTGTGCACGATGCCGTAGGTGGCGGCGCGGGCGATGTCGGAGAGATCGATGACGCCGCGGCCGTCGCTGCGGCGCTTCTCGAATTCGCTTCGGACATCGGCCAATTCGGCGGCGTAGTGCTGATCGAGCAACTGCCGGGCGCGGGCTGCGAGGTCGCCGTCGGAGAGGTGCTCGGGATTGCCGGGGATGCCCGCGGCCAGCAGCAGCGGGTAGCTGTCGACCGAGCGGTACAGCGAATCCGTCGGTTCGGCGGCAGCCAGGATGAGCGGGATGTCGTGACCGGCCAGCACCGGCCGCAGCGCCTGGTCCACGGCCCGGCAGAACTGCCGCACCCGCACCTTGCGGCCCTCGCTGCCCTGCAGGCGGCCGTGCGGGCTGCGGCCCAGCGGCGGCAGATCCAGGTACTTGTTCAGATCGGTCGGGAGTCCGGCGACCGCCACCTCCGCGGCCGGACCCTCGGCCGCGACCTCCACCAGCCGCACCGCGTTCTCGGACAGGGCCAGCACGAAGGCGGTTTGCGGGAAGGTCACCGCCCGCAGCAGCGGCTTGATGTAGAAGCGGTCGCCGAGGGTGGCGCCGGGTTCGAGCCGGTTGGGCAGGCGGTAGGTGCGCATGCCCTCGGGTGTGGCGTGCACGGCCAGGGTGCGGGACTGGAAGCGCCAGTAGTCCTCGTCGTCGACGAGGTCGGCGAAGGCGTCGGTCAGGGTGATCCGGGCCTGCTTGTCGGTGACCCGGTCGAGCACCTCTTTCGCCTGGTTCTCGAAGGCCACCCGGTTCTTGTCCGGGGTCGGGGTGTCCGCCTCGGTCGGGGTGTAGACGGATACGCACCACGGTCCGGTGGTCGACGCCAGCGCCAGAATCTCGCCGCGCGTGGGGATATCTGTATGCAGCATGCTCACCCTCCACGAAGTCGATTTCTTCTGCCCAGTCCAAGGTAGCTGACACGTTGCTACGTCTGGACCGGGCCCGCATCGCCCATGTCGGCCGGGCCCCGATGGGCCGGGTCGATCAGGCCCCGATGGGCTTGCCGAAGAAGGAGGCGAAGGTCTCGCCCAGGGTGTCGCCGAGGGTCTGCAGCTCGCCCGGGGTGCCGAGCATGGACGGCATGTCGGTGATGGAGCAACCCGGTTGCGCCGCAACGCCGTTCAGCCGATCGAAGAGCCACATGAGCGCGGCGGGGCCGCCGGTGACCTCGGCCAGGATGTGCTCGCTGGCCCAGTCCCGGGTGTAGGTCACCTGCGCGTCGGGTTGCTGGCAGTAGGTGTCGACCAGCTGGTTGGTCGAGGGCAGCGGGAGGATCTCGTCCCAGTGCGAGTGCCAGATGAACAGCGGCATCTCCGGCAGGCTCTTACCCAGACGAGTGTCCTCGAGCATGGCCTGCACCGCCGGTTCCTGGAGCGGGTCGGGCGAATTGATCATGCCGGTGATGTTCAGGAACGGCAGCAACGCCGTCTGGTACTGCACGCAGAACGGGGCCTTCAGCGTTCGCAGCAACTGCCCGAGCGGATTGAGCTTCTGATCGAGCAGGGTGTTGAAGTCCGGGTACTCGCGCGACAAACCCAGCACCGCGCCGAGCACCAGGCCCGCGGTCGCCTGGTTGTTGGCCATGAGCAGGGTCGCGCCCAGATCCGCGCCGGTGCCGCCGGAGGCCGCGCCAACGATATTCAGTTCCGGCGCATAGGTTTTGCGCAGTTCGGCGGCGTGCGTGGTGGGCATCGATCCACCCGAGTAGCCGTAGAGGGCCACCGGTGCGCCCGTGCCGACCTCGAGCGGCGCGAAGGAGGTGGCGGCGCGAATGCCGTCGAGGGTGATGCGGCCGCCCAGCGGGCCCGCCGCATAGGCCGAATTCGGTCCCTCGTGATCGGGGATCACCACCGCGAAGCCCTTCTGCAGCGCGGCCTGCGCGAACAGGAACTCGGCCGGCGCGACGATCTGCCCGACGAACGGCGCGGCCGAAAGATGTTGCAGCGCATAGGAGGGACTGCAGTATCCCTGGGTCGAGTCCTCGGCGATCTGCACCGAGAGCAGCTTGCGCGGCGCCGGCGCGACCCCGCGCGGCTTGATCAGGGTGGCCACCGCCGGGATCGCCTCGTCGCGACCGTTGTTGGAGCGGTAGGAGACCTGCCAGGCATCCACATTGAGCGGGATCAGGCCGAAGTTGGCGAGGTTGACCTGCCGGGCGGCGATGATCTCACCGGGCGCGGCGGCCGCGACCACGTCGGCGGGCGGCTGGTAGAAGCCCGGATCGAGTTCCGGTGGCAGCGGCAGGATCTGCGCCGGCTGAATCGAGGGCAGGACCGGCGCTGCGGGATCGGCCGGCGCCGGTCCCGCGGTCAGCCCCGTCACCACCAGCGCACTGATGGACATCGTCCCGAGCCGCAGTAACCGCCCGGTCAATCGTCTGGTCTTCATCGACCCACTTCCTCACCCTGATCCCCATTGTGAGACTATCCAGTCTCAATATTGCCGAGCTCACTTTGCCACAGCTGTGACCCGGCTCGCAATATGCGCGCGTGGCGGAATCGGCATATATATCCCCGCGCGACCGTCTCGGCCCTTGCTTGGAGTGCACTCCAGCTGTCTAGGGTCGGAGAACATGAGCAAAGTGTGGTTCATCACCGGTGTATCAAGGGGTTTCGGGCGGGAATGGGCGCTCGCCGCACTGGAGCGGGGGGACCGGGTCGCGGGTACCGCGCGCGATCTGAGCACCCTCGACGAGCTGGTCGCCAAGTATCCGGAGACCTTCCTGGCGCTGCGGCTCGACGTGACCGACCGCGCGGCCGACTTCGCCGCCGTGCGGCAGGCGGCCGACCATTTCGGACGCCTCGACATCGTCGTGAACAATGCCGGCTACGGCCAGTTCGGCATGATCGAGGAGCTCACCGAACAGGAGCTCCGGGATCAGCTGGAGACCAATGTGTTCGGCGCGGTGTGGGTGACCCAGGCCGCGCTGCCCATCCTGCGCGCGCAGGGCAGCGGCCACATCCTGCAGGTCTCCAGTATCGGCGGCATCTCCGCCTTCCAGAATCTGGGCGCCTACCACGCCTCGAAGTGGGCACTCGAGGGTCTGTCCCAGTCGCTGGCCCAGGAGGTCGCGCCCTTCGGCATTCACGTGACGCTCATCGAGCCGGGCGGCTTCGCCACCGACTGGTCCGGGCCGTCCTCGCGGCACGCCACGCCCAACCCCGCCTATGACGCCGCCCGCGCGGCCCGCGCCGCGCAGCGTTCGGCGGTCCGCTCCGGCAATCCGGGCGCCACCGGCGCCGCGATCCTCGCCGTCGTCGACGCCGACGAGCCGCCGCTGCGTCTGTTCCTCGGCGAGGTCCCGCTGGCCATCGCCACCGCCGACTATGAGTCGCGGCTCGAGACCTGGCGGAAGTGGCAGCCGATTTCGGCTGCGGCCCAAGGTAACTGAACATGCGAGTCCGGTCCATGAACCGGTCGGAATCGCCGCCGCGGCACTGAGTCCGGATTTCATCCGCCCGTGTGGGTCTCGATCCACATGGGCGGATGTCGTTTCGGTTCACGGGTTGCCGTCTTGCCCCCGCCTGGTGGCCTGATCGCCTTGACCGGCATGGCCCGCGGCGTCGCCGCCCAGCACCTCATCGCGCCCGACGCCTTCGACCTCGCCGCGGCGGTGCAGGCTTGCCAGCGTTTCGTCGAGCGGAGTCTCGCCAGCGGATAACTACAGTGAGTCCGATGACAGGTAAAGAGATGACGAAAAAGATCGCGACTCTTGCCATGGCCCTCGCGGCGGTCGGCCTGCTCGGCGCTTGCAGTAGCAACAGCAGCGAGCCGATCCCGACCACCACCTCCGGTGCGGCGCCCACCTCGGCATCCGTGGCGGTCACCTCGACATCCGCGGCGGTCACGCCGGGCTCGCCCGCGGCCATGCTGGCCGCCACACCCTGGGAGACCACCTCCGCGACCGACGCCCACGGCGCCGCGGTCCCCCTCACCGACGACAATGTCACAAACTACGTCGGCTTCGCCTACTTCAAGGCCGACGGCACCTTCACGATGTTCAACCTCGACGACACCCCGAAAATGCACGGCGACTGGTCCGTCTCCCCGGACGGCAGAACTCGCACCATCGTCGCGAAAAATGATGCGGGCCAAGAACAATTCACCCGCGTGGTCGACATCGTCACCTTGAACGACAAGGACTTCACCTACCGCGTCTATCCCACGGCGGACGACAAGACCGTCTACTTCGACATCATCCACACCCCGACGACCCACCCCGAACCCACCAGGTAATCCGCACTCCGGCAGACGAATGCCGCCCGCGTCCTCTGCTGATGGCGCGGGCGGTGCGGTCGATTCGCACCGCTGTGTGCCCTATCGGGAACGCGGCCCCGATCCCGTTGCACAGCACCGCGGTGCACCCGGACCCGAATCTGTTGTCCCAGTACGGGAATGAGCCGTTGCTCGACGTCGTTGGCGGGCATCGGCGCGTGCTCACGGGTAGAGCACCACGACGTCGGCGACGCAGGCGGGACGGTTGCTGCCGTCGATCTCATAGGTGAGGCCGAACACCGCCTCCACGCCGGAGGTCTTCCGCTGGGCGGCAGTCAGCGTCACCACCGCCCGAATCTTGGACCCCACCGGCACCGGCGCGGGGAAGCGCACCTTGTTCAGGCCGTAGTTCAGCGCCGCGGTGAGGTCGCAGATCTCGAGGACGTCGGCGATCATCGCCGGCGCCAGTGAGAGCGTGAGATAACCGTGCGCGATGGTGCCGTTGAAGGGCCCGTCGGCGGCCCGCCGCGGATCGGTGTGGATCCATTGGTGATCGCCGGTGGCGTCGGCGAACAGTTGCACCTGCGGCTGGGTGATCTCGATCCATTCGGTGGTACCGAGTTGCTGTCCGGTCAGGCCGATCAGGTCGGCGGGTGAGTCGAGTCGTGTTGTCACGGTATGCCTTTCAGTGAGTGAGCACGTAGGTGCCGGGGGCCGGGTCCTGTGCCGGCAGATCGGGGGCGCCGAGCGTCGCCGGTGCGTCCCGGTCCGGTCCGCTGCGTTCGGCGAGCCAGTGCGCGAAGTCGGGCCACCACGAATCGGCCTGCTGCGCGGCGTTGTCCACCCATGCGGCCGGATCGGCGTCGTCGGGCGCGCCGACGCGATAGGCGGCCTTCGGATTTCCGGGCGGATTCACCAGCGCGGCGATATGGCCGCTGGTGGACAACACGAATCGGCAATCCTTGCTGCCCAGCAGCCGGGCGCTGCGATAGCAGGCCTGCCACGGCGAGATGTGGTCGGCGAGCCCGGCCACCACGTAGGTGTCCACGGTCACCCGCGACAGGTCCACGGGCGTGCCGAGCATGTGCACGCCTCCGGGGACGGTGAGCGAGTTGTGCACACCCATCAGCACCATGTCGCGGTGCAGGGCGGCGGTCATGCGGGTGGTGTCGGCATTCCAGAACAGCACGTCGAAGGGCGCGGGCGCGCGGCCCTGCAGATAGTTGTTGACCCAGTACCGCCAGACCAGATCGGTGGGCCGCAGCCAGGCGAACACCTCGGCCAGCGAGCGGCCGTCCAGGTAGCCCTTGCGCTGGGAGACCGCGATGGCCGTCTTGGCGGTCTCCTCGTCGATGGCGGCCGCGGCGAATCCGGCGCGGGCCTGGTCGAGGACGGTCACCATCAGGGTCAGCCCGGCCAGCCGGTGGTCCTCCCCGATCTCGGTGAGGTGGGCCGCGGTCATGGCCGCCAGGATGCCGCCGGAGCACGACGCCTGCAGGTGGGTGCGTTCGGAACCGGTGATCGTCTCGACGGCGCCGAGCACGTCGATGATGGCCTGGCCGTAGGTGTCGAAACCCCAATCCCGTTGCGCGGCGGAGGGATTGCGCCACGATATGGCGAACACCTGCTGGCCCTGCGACAGGAAGTACTCGATCATGCTGCGGTGCGGCGCGATATCCATGATGTAGTACTTGTTGATCACCGGCGGCACCATGAGCAAGGGGACCGTGTGCACCCGCGGGGTCTGCGGCGTGTACTGGATCAGCTCGAAGACTTCGGTGCGCAGCACCACCGAACCCGGCGTGACCGCCACGTTCTCGCCCACCGTGAAGGCGTTCGGCTCCACCATGGCGGGAACCCGGGGCGCCCGGGCCATATCGCCGACGAAGCGCCGCAGCCCGCGCACCGCGCTCGCCCCGCCGGTGTCGACCAGCGCCTTCCAGCCCAGCGGATTGAGCAGCGGATTGTTGCTCGGCGACACCCCTTCGAGGACATTGTCGATCACGAAGCGCATCCACTGCTCGTCTTTCCAGTCCAGATGCGCATCGGTGAGCAGTTCCTCGGCGGTGTCGCTGGCGGCCAGATACGCCTGCATGCTGCGCTTCAGGATCGGATTGCTCTGCCAGGCCGGATCGGCGAAGCGCTTGTCGGCCTTGGCCGGAGCCCGTTCGGACCGTCCGCGCGCGATATCCGTCAGCTCGTGCCGCAGTGCCGACACCCGCCCGCCCACCACACGGGGCCGCCGGGCCAGGTGCACGGCCAGCCTGCTCCAGGAATTGTTGGGCAGCATCCGACGGCCGATGCCGACTGCCGAGCCGGTCAGCAGTAGATCCAGCGGTGCGGCCAGTTCGTCGGCCTGTGCGGGTTCGGCGGCGTGGTCGGACTTGGTCACCATGAGTCACTCCTCGTGGGATTGGGGGAATTCATGGCGAGAAAGGTAGGCCGCCGGCGCGCCGCTGCCATTGTGTCGCGGAGACGAAGATGAGTTCCGGTCTTGTCCTCCGCGTGCGGCAGCCGTTCGCGATCTCAGCCCTGCGGTCGCAGCACCGCCGGGCCGTACCAGTGGCAGGCCAGCAGGGCGAGTTCGACATCGAGCCGATCGCCGGTGATCGGCCGGCCGCGGCGCTCGATGGCCCGGCCGACACGGTACTTCACGGAATTGAAATGCAGATCCAGTTCACCGGCCGCCGCCTTGAAACTCGAACCGCTGCGCAGGAATACGCGCAGGGTTTCGCGCAGGCGTTCGTCATTGTCGGTGTCGCAGGCGAGATTTCCCAGCACCTCGCCCACCCACTCGCGGGTTTCGCCGATATCGCCGCCCAGCAGCGCCGCTGCCGCGAGACCCGGTTCCGATGCGGCCAGCACCGGATTCGGCAGTCCGCGGGCGAGCGCTACACCGTGGGCGCGCTCGGCCTGCCGATGGGACGCCCGGAAGCCGGCGAGGCCGGGCTGGGCCGGACCGATGGCGATACCGGGCGGGCCGGGCTCGGCGGAGACCCGGGCCCGAATGCGCGCGACCAGATCGCCAGGATCCGCGCGATAGGGCAGCCAGGCCCACGCGCTGGCCGGATCGGTGGCGACGAACAGGGGATTCGCCTCCACGGCCAGCTCCTGCCCGAGCTCGCGGACGAACTGTTGCAGGCGGCGGATCTCGTCGTCCTCGGAGTCCGGATACCAGAGCACCAGCGCCACGTGATGCCAGCGCAGCGGATACCGGAGGGCCGTGGACACGGCGTCCGCGTCGACGGTCTTGCGGGTGGTCAGCAATTCGCGGACGCGTAGCGCGCGCAGGCTGTTCCGGCTCTCCAGCCACCGCTCACGCTCGTCGTCGTAGATCGACACGACCTGCTCGGTGATACGGTCGATGTATTCGAACAGGATCGCCGTGATGCGCTCGATGGCGGTGACCCGCTCGGCCGCCGGAATGTCCATGGCGTGCAACTCGGCGAACACGATCTCGGTCATCCGGCGCTGCCCGAGCCGATAGGCACGCACCAGCGCATTGACCGGAATACCCTGCTGCGCGAGACGTCTGGCGTACTCGACGGCCGCGCCGGGGGCCTGGATGCAGTCCGCCGGAATGTCGTGGCGCACGCCGTGCAGCAGGGTGTCCACATTGGCTTCGACGCTCGCGCCGAGCAACTCCACCGTGCGGGTATCGCCCCGCAGCACGACGATGTCGTCCTCCAGTGCGTCGCGAATGGCGGCGCTCACCTGCGTCACCCTGGCGTTCAACCGGGCGGCGATCGCTTCCAGATAGCGGCCCACCGCGACGTCGCCGTCGTGCCGCGCAACCGTCACCCCTCCACCGTAGATCCGGGACCGCGCGGTGGCCGCGGATTCGCCGAGCGGGTTGTCTCCCGGCGACAAATACGGCCCGGAACTTCGTTCACGCACGACGGTGGCGCGGGGGCCGGCGATTTCTACCGTGGTCGCCATCACTTTTCCTCCACCAAGGACATAACTCATGAACCTCCCGGCACTACCCGATCGCAGGGCCGCTGCCCGGCCGACCGCCCCCGCCCTCGCCGACGACTGGGCCGATCTCGACAACACCCGGTTCCTCGCGGCGGTGCAGCGGGCCGCCGCGACCCTGCGCGGCCACGGTGTCGACGCCGGCGACGTGGTCGCGGTGCGGCTGCCCAATACCGCGGACCTGGTGGTGACGCTGTTCGCCACGTGGCGGCTGGGCGCGGCGGTCACACCGGTGAATCCGGCGCTGGTCGACGACGAGATCGCCTTCCAGGTGGCCGACGCCGGCGCGAAGGTGATGGTCACCGATGCGCTGTTCGATGGCCCCGGGTGCGCTGTCATCCCGCTGGGCGAGTTGCTCGCGGGCCCTGGTATCGACATCGAGCCGATCGACACGGACCCCGGCGCGCTGGCCCTGCTCATCTACACCAGCGGCACCACCGGGCGGCCCAAAGGGGTCATGCTCGACCACGCGAACCTGCTCGCCATGTGCGGCATGGTCATCGACGCGCTGGATCTCAACGAGAGTGACCACAGCCTGCTCGTCCTGCCGCTGTTCCACGTCAACGGGATCGTGGTGAGCGTGCTGTCCCCGCTACTGGCGGGCGGGCGCACCACCGTCGCGGGCCGGTTCGATGCGGGCAGCTTCTTCGACCGGATCGAAAAGGCGCGGCCCACATACTTTTCCGCCGTGCCGACCATCTACGCCATGCTGGCCGACCGGCCCGCGGATGTACACCCGGATACCTCGTCGGTGCGCTTCGCCATCTGCGGGGCCGCCCCGGCGAGCATCGGGGTGCTGGCGAAATTCGAGGCCCGCTACGGCATCCCGGTCGTGGAGGGCTACGGCCTGTCCGAGGGCACGTGTGCCAGCACACTCAATCCGATTGCCGGACTGCGTAAGCCGGGCACGGTCGGTCTGCCGCTGCCGGGCCAGCGCATTCGCATCCTCGGTCCGGACGGTGACGACGTGCCGGTGGGGGAGGTCGGTGAGGTCCTGATCTCCGGCCCGAATGTCATGCGCGGCTACCTGAATCGGCCCGATGTCACCGCCGCCACCGTCCTGGACGGCTGGCTGCACACCGGTGATATCGGGCGGCTGGACGAGGACGGCTACCTGGTCCTGGTGGACCGGGCCAAGGACATGATCATCCGCGGCGGCGAGAACATCTACCCCAAGGAGATCGAGACAGTCGTCTACCAGCTGCCCGAGATCGCCGAGGCGGCTGTCGTGGGCCGGCCGGACCCGGTCTACGGCGAACAGCCGATCCTGTTCGCCGCCCTCACCACCGGCGCTGCCCTGGACGCCGACGGCATTCGAGAGCACGCCCGCAGGGGACTGGCGAAATACAAACTGCCGGTGGCCATCTCGATTCTCGACCAGCTGCCCAAGAACGCGGTCGGCAAGATCGACAAACCCGCGCTGCGCCGTCTCGACGCGCAAACGCTCTGATTCCCACCACTTTTCAGCAAGGAGCATCGTCATGGGATTCATCGAACCCGATCTGCCCGCCGTGGAGCCCGAGCACTTCCTGCGGCTGCCGCTCATGGAGCGCATGCGGATCCTGGCCGTCAACTGGGCCGAACACGGCTTCGGCTCACCGCGCATGGTGCACACGATCTACATCCTGAAACTGATCGTGCTGTACGCCCTCGGCGGCATCGTCGTCGCCACCACCACCTCGCACCTGCCCGCGTTCTGGCACGTGAGCGAGTGGTGGAACCAGCCGATCGTCTACCAGAAGGTCATCCTGTGGACCGTCCTGCTGGAGAGCATCGGCATCGCCGGATCGTGGGGTCCGTTGGCGGGCAAGGTGAAACCCATGACCGGCGGCATCCGGTTCTGGGCGCGGCCGCGCACCATCCGGCTGCGGCCGTGGACCTGGGTGCCGTTCACCGCGGGCGACCGGCGCGGCTGGTTCGACATCACGCTCTACATCGCGCTGCTGGTGAGCGTGGCGGTCGCGCTGTTCTCGCCTGGCGTGCACAGTGATTCGCTGTCGGCGGCGGTACCGGGCAACACCTCCGGCCTGGTGAATCCGGCGCTGCTCATCGCGCCGATCGTGCTGCTCGTCCTGAACGGGTTGCGGGACAAGACCATTTTCCTGGCCGCCCGTGGCGAACAGTATCTGCCCGCACTGTTCTTCTTCGCGGTGCTGCCCTTCGTCGACATGATCATCGCGCTGAAACTGCTCATCGTCGTCGTGTGGGTGGGCGCGGGTGTCTCCAAGTTCGGTAAGCACTTCTCGCAGGTGGTGCCGCCGATGGTGAGCAACAGCCCGTCGGTACCGTTCACCTGGTTCAAACGCGCGCACTACCGGGACTTCCCGCGCGATCTGCGCCCGTCCCGCATCGCCGATGTGATGGCGCACGTCGGCGGCACCACGGTCGAGGTGATCACGCCGCTGGTGCTGCTGTTCTCCACCAACCGCTGGCTCACCCTGGCGGCCGTCGCGGTGATGGTGATCTTCCACCTGTTCATCGTGTCGACCTTCCCGCTGGCGGTGCCGCTGGAATGGAACGTGCTCTTCGCCTACGCGACGGTGTTCCTGTTCCTGGGCTTCCCGAACTGGCACGGCTACGGCGTCTTCGACCTCTCCTCGCCGTGGCTGGCACTCGGTCTGATCGCCGGACTGCTGATTTTCCCGATCCTCGGCAATTTCCGGCCCGACAAGGTGTCGTTCCTGCCATCCATGCGGCAGTACGCCGGCAACTGGGCCTCGGCGGTGTGGGCCTTCGCCCCCGGCGCGGAGGGCAAACTGGATAGGGTGACGCGCTCCGCCAAGAACCAAATCGACCAGTTCGTCGAATTCGGCTACGAGCCGGCGTGGGCCGAGGTGACCATGCAGCAGGTCGTCGCCTGGCGAACCATGCACAGCCAGGGCCGCGGCTTGTTCTCGGTGCTGCTGAAGAACCTGCCCGACATCGATGCCCGCACCGTGCGCGAGGGCGAATTCCTCTGCAACTCGGTGATCGGCTTCAACTTCGGCGACGGGCACCTGCACAATGCGGACTTCATCGCCGCCGTACAGCGCGAAGCCCGCTTCGAACCGGGTGAGGCCATCGTCGTCTGGGTGGAATCGCAGGCGTGGGGCAGCACGGTGCAGCACTACCAGGTCATCGACGCCGCGCTCGGGGTGATCGAGCGGGGCACCTGGAAGGTCGCCGAGGCCGTGGCGGAGCAGCCGTGGCTGCCCAACGGCCCGATCCCGCTGGCGGTCACCTGGACCCGGCCGCAGCCAGCAGTGCCCGCCCCGGCGGAGATTCGCGACCAGCAGCAGCACGGCCACGGAGCGCTGGCATGACCACCGCGACCGTCGTCGGCGGCGGGCCCAATGGACTCGCCGCCGCCGTGGCCCTCGCCCGGGCGGGCGTTCGGGTCACCGTCCTGGAGGCCGACCAGGAGATCGGGGGCGGCACCCGCACCCTCGAGGCCATCGTTCCCGGACTGCTGCACGACCACTGCTCGGCGGTCCACCCGATGGCCGCGGGCTCGCCGTTCCTGCGTGAACTCGGACTCGATCGATACGGATTATCCTGGCGCACAACGGAGATCGACTGCGTGCACCCCCTCGCCGACGGCCGGGCCGGCGTCCTGCACCGGTCGGTCGAGCGCACCGCCGCCGGGCTCGGCCGCGACGGGCAGCGGTGGACGTCGTTGTTCGGCGCGCCCTCCGCCCGCTACGACGCCCTGGCCGAGGACATCCTGCAACCCCTGCTGCGGGTGCCCCGGCACCCGCTGACCCTGGCCCGCTTCGGCGCACCGACCCCGTTACCCGCCTCGACGCTGGCCCGGATCTTCCGGACCGAGGAGGCGCGAGCGCTGTTCGGAGGCGTTGCGGCGCATGCCTTCCGGCCGCTGCACCTGCCGATGACCTCGGCCATCGGGCTGGGCATCCTCACCGCCGGGCACCGCTACGGGTGGCCCGTGGCGGCCGGCGGCTCGCAGGCCATCGCCGACGCGCTGGCGGCCCTGCTCGCCGACCTCGGCGGCAAGATCGAGACCGGCATCCGGATCGAGACGGCCATCCAACTGCCGCAGGCCGATCTCACCATGTTCGACCTGGCCCCGGAATCGGTGGCCGAGATCCTCGGCGACCGGCTGCCGTCGCGAATCTCCCACGCGTACCGGCGATTCCGGCGCGGACCGGGTGCGTTCAAGGTCGACTTCGCGGTCGCGGAGGGGGTGCCCTGGTCCAATCCGGACGCCCGCCGCGCCGGGACCGTCCATCTGGGCGGTCCGTTCGCCGAGGTCGCCGCCGCGGAGCGCGATATCCATGCCGGTCGGCTGCCCGAGCGGCCGTTCGTCCTGGTCGGCCAGCAATATCTGGCCGATCCGCAACGCTCGGTGGGCGATGTCCACCCCGTGTGGGCCTACGCCCATGTCCCGCACGGCTATACCGGCGATGCCACCGAGGCGATCATCGGGCGCATCGAGCAGTTCGCTCCCGGCTTCCGTGACCGCGTCATCGGCTACACCGTCAGCCCGACCACCGAATTCGCTGCCCTCAACCCGAACTTCACGGGCGGCGACATCATGACCGGCGCCAAGGACATCCGCCAGCTCGTCTTCGGCCCACGAATCACCTTGTCCCCGTATGCGATCGGGATCCCCGGCATGTACATCTGCTCCGCCGCGACCCCACCCGGCCCGGGTGCCCACGGCATGTGCGGCGCCAATGCCGCCGAGGCAGCCCTCGCTCATCTCGGATCCGTGTGAGGGCTGAGATTTTGCCGGCTACCGGGAGCTTCGCGCCGGACCGTCGATGCGGGCGATGACCGCGTCGAGCGCCAGATCGATCGTGTAGTCGAATTCCTCCTGCTTGTCGAATCGCGCCAGGTAGGGAGCGGCTTCCGCGACGGCGGGCAGTCCCGACTGTTCGAGCGTCGCCTGGCGCGCGGCGATCCCGGCGATGTCGCTGGTTCCGTAGGTGGGACCGGCGTTGACTTCGCGCAGCAGGGTACCGATCAGGGCGGCCACCATCGTCCGCATCAGATGGACCGCTTCCCGCGGATCGCAGCCTGCGGCGAGCAGTGCTTCCAGGACGGCCTGGATCGGTGCCAGGCCCTCCACCGATGCCAGTTGCCGCGTGAGCACCAGCGCGGCGGCCGCGGGATGCAGCAGAGCCCGATCGCGGAACGCCTCCGCGATGGCCCGCAGGTCACCACGGAGATCACCGCGACGGGCGGGCAGCTCGATCGAGCCCAGCAGATGTTCGGCCACCGCGTCGAGCAGCCCGTCCTTGCCGTCCACGTAGTTGTACAGGCTCTTCGGGTCGACACCGAGCTCGCGTGCGACCGCGCGCATTCCGACAGCGTCGATACCGTCGCCGTCGATCACCGTGAGGGTCGCAGCGACGATCCCCGCCCGGGTGAGCTGGCCGGACCCTTTCGGGGGCCGTCCCCGGCGCGTCGAGGGGGCTGGGCTGGTCATGCGGCCATTCTGCCGTACACCCTTGATTAAATCCACACTGTGGGTATATCGTCACGACTGCATAAAACCCACGCTGTGGATATTGGAGTCCGGAATGCGTTTCCCCTGGGGCCCTTCCGATGTGGTCGATCTACCGGCCGTTGGAACCCGTATCGACACTGTCACCGATCTCGCGCACGTCGTGGGCGGTCCTGTCGATATCACCACCCGCGAGCTCGTCGCGTTGCACGATGACGTTGGCGTTGGGGAAGATCGCCGCCGGTGTGCTGGTGTCGAGGTTGGTCTGATGGACGGTGGTCCCGATCCAGCGCCGCAGATCCTGGGTGTTCCTCGGGCCCGGTGTCGCCGTGGTCAAGACTCCCGGGCACGTGTTCGGCAATCAGAGCCTGGTGGTCAACACCTCGACCGGGATCTGGGTCAGCAGCGAGAACGTGATCGCGGCCGAGGCGCTCACCCCGGAACACTCCCGATTGCCGGGGCCGGCGCGGGGGGCGCGGGAATGGCGACAGGAGATCGTGCTCAACGCCAACACCATGGAAACCACTGCCGACCAGTACAACTCGATCATCCTCGAGAAGACGCTGGCCGACCGCAGTCAGGCCGACCCACGTTTTCTGCAGTTCTTCCCGTCCAGCGAACTCACCGGCGTCTGGACCAACCCGGGTACCCACCCCACCTTCCACCACGGCCACCTCACTCATGGCCCTCAGCGTTGAGGAGAGACCAACCATGTCTTCACGATTCACCCTGCCGCCCGAAGCCGTGCTGCGTGCTCGGGAGAAGCTGGTCCTCGATCATTTCCACGACGAGGTGGCCCAGGACTGGGACGCCACGCTGTCGACGTTCCCGCACCCGCACTACGAGCTGATCGCACCGATGGTCGTCCACGACGGTGACACCGAGGTCCGCGACTACTACCGCGACACCCGCGTCGCGTTCCCCGACCAGGACCACGAGATCATCGCCCTGCGCCACAGCCACGACGCGGTGATCGTCGAATTCTGGCTGCTGGGAACCCATTTGGGGCCGCTGGGCAAGATCCCGCCCACCGGGTCGGCTCATCGGACCAGGATGACGGCCTATTTCGTGTTCGACGAGCACGAGCACCTGGCGATCGAGCGGATCTATTTCGACCAGCTCACCGTCCTCAAGCAACTGCTGGGCGGGCTGGACAAACGCAAACCCCGCGACCTGCTCACCCTCGCGCGAGCCCTCGCCGGAGCCGCCACCACCGGCGGCGAACCCGACCCGCGCCTGCTGAACACCACACCTCCGGACCTGGGCGACTGACTCCCGCCATGACCTCGAACGAACGCAAGGAGAAGACCACAATGCGTGCACTCATCGGCGGCAAGGGAACCGAGTGGGTCCGCGAGGACCGCGAGCTGCCAGAGCAGTTGGGCGCCATCCGCATTCAGGTCATGGCCGCCGCTCTCAACCGTGCCGACCTCTATGCCCTCGACGGCAGCTACGCCACCAATTCGCAGGGCGATGGGCCCTTCGTCGCCGGCCTGGAGGTCGCCGGAGTCGTCGAGACTTCCAGCCTGCTCGCACCGCACCTGCCCGTCGGTACCCGAGTCATGGGCATCACCGCCGGAGCCTTCGCCGACTATGCCCTGTGCCACCCCCGTCTGGTGCTGCCGATCCCCGATAATCTCGGTTTCGACGCCGCGGCGACCCTGCCCGTCGGCCTGACGGAGCATCACCCCGGCACCGTCATCGAGATCTCCGATGTCGGCGGCACCAAGCGGCTCGTCTTCGACCTGGTCCGGATGGCAGCCGCGAACTGGGACGGCAGCAATCCGATCCAGGCCATCGACGCCGGCCTCATCGGGGGCGATCCCGCAGCCATGACGGCGATGTTCGAGGCGCTGGGATGAAAGTCCACCACCTCAACTGCGGCACCATGCATCCCCCATGCACCCCCGCAGGTTTGGTGTGTCACGTCCTGCTCCTGGAGACCCGCACCGGCCTCGTGCTGGTGGACAGCGGGCTGGGGCTGCGCGATGCCGCCGACCCCGCAGCCCGATTCGGACCGGCACGTTTCTACGTGCGCCCCAGGTTCGATGAGAACGAGTCCGCCATTCGGCAAATCGAACGTCTCGGCTTCGACCCGCGTGATGTCCGCGATATCGTGCTGACCCACTTCGATGCCGACCACACCGGCGGCCTCGCCGACTTACCTTGGGCCAGAGTGCATCTCACCGCCGATGAAGCGAACGCCGCCCGGCAGCCGGCAGGTTTCGCCGAGAAGGCCCGCTACCTGCCCACCCACCGCGACCACCACCCGACCCTGGTCTGCCACACCCCCGGCGACGGCGATCCCTGGAACGGCTTCGCCGCCGCCGAGGAACTCACCGAGATCACTCCCGGCCTCGTCATGATCAGCCTGCCCGGCCACACCCGCGGCCACGCCGCCATCGCCGTCGACACCGGCGAACGATGGATCTTCCACGCCGGCGACTCCTTCTACCACCACGGCCAGCTCGACGGCCTCACACCGGTGCCACGAGCCCTGACCGCGATGGAACGTTGTGTCGCACACGACATGAAGGCAGTTCGCGCCAACCACGAACGCCTCGCCGAGCTGTGGGCCAGACAGTCCCCCGACCTGCTGCTGATCAATGCCCACGACCCCCTCCTGCTGCGCCGTGCCCAGCAGATCGACACCGACGCCGGCCGATGACGTGCCGTCACCGACCACCTGCCCAACGCCACAGTCATCGCGAAACAGACATCCCCGCAACGGAGTAGAAGGAGTGCGCTGACACATTGCCACCACGCCGCTGCCGACGTGACGGTGATGTCCGATTCTCGCCAGCCGCACGGGCGGGGTGTTCGTAGCGTCGGAAGTATGGAATCGGAACTGATTGCCGTTGAACGGGTTACGGGCCTGCGGACGCCGGTGGTGTGGTTCATGGCCGTCGCGGCCGCGTTGGGGACTGCCAGTATCTATCCGCTGCAGCCGGCCATCGCGGCGGTGGCCGGGTCGTTCGGGGCATCGCTCGCCGAGGTCGGGGGAGCGCTGGCGTGCGGGCCGGTGGGGTACCTGGTGGGGCTCGCGCTGCTGGTGCCGCTGGTGGATCGGGTGGCGCCGCGGACGGTGGTGGCGGCGCAGTTCTGGGCGCTGGGGGTGGCGCTGGCCGGGGCGGCGGCGGTGGGGTCACCGTGGCTGCTCGGCCTCGCCATCGGCGTGATCGGGGCCGCCTCCTCGGTCGGGGCCCAATTGAGTTCGGTGGCAGGCCGATTCGCGGAACCGGCGCGGCGGGCGACCGTGCTGGGCGTGGTCACGGCGGGGATTTCGGCGGGAATTCTATCGGGGCGCATCGTGGGCGGGTGGCTGGCCGATGCCATCGGGTGGCGCGGCATGCTGCTTCTGCTGGCGGCGGCCTGCGCGGTGGTAGCGGTTGCGGCGCGCGCGGTGCTGCCCACCGAAACCGGGAACGCCGGCACCAGCTACCTGGGGTTGCTGCGCGGTCTGCCGGGGCTGTACGCGCGGTTCCCGGTGTTGCGGCTGGCGGCCGGGCGAGGTGCGTTGTGGTTCTTCGCCTTCTGTGCGGTGTGGGCCGGTCTGGCGGTGGCCCTGTCGGAACCTCCGTTCTCGTATTCCGCCGAGCGCATCGGGCTCTACGCCTGCGCCGGACTGCTCGGCATCGTGGCGACACGGGTCGCCGGGGCCTGGACCGATCGGGTCGGGGCGCGCCGGGTGATCCTGGCCGGGCTCGGGCTCGCGGCCGCCGCGACCGTGGTTCTCGCGACGAGCCTGTCGAATACCGTTGTCACGCTGGCGTGCCTGGGCCTGTTCGATGCCGGATTGTTCGCCGCGCAGGTCGCCAATCAGAGCACCGTGCTCGCCATCGATCCGGCCGCGACAGCTCGTTTCAACAGCGCGTACATGCTGGTGTACTTCGTCGGCGGCAGTGCGGGTACCGCGTTCGGCGCGGCCGCGGTGAGTTGGTTCGGCTGGGCGGCAACGGCTCTCATCGCCGCCGGCGCGATCGTGGTCGCGGCCGCGATCACCGTGTCGGTGCGCGCGGCCCGCGCCTGACGTTCCGCTCGACGCGGGTCAGGTGGCAGGCGTCGTCGGTGCAGGAGCGTTGCAGGCGTCCTCGTGAGATCGTCTGGATCAGGCCGATCGCCCAGCACATGGGACAGCCGCGCAGGGCCAGGACACCGATCGGCAGCAGTAGCAGACTCGGTATGCCGAAAACCGGTGCCAGGGTGACCGATCCGGCGAGCAGCCCGAATCCGATGACTCCTCGCGCCAGATGGGCAGGAACGGACTTGCTGGCGAAAGACCTTTCGCCCGAGGTGAGACGACTGTTCATTCCGCTGCCGCCTTCCTCCAGGCATCCAGCTCGGAGCGCACGGTGGTGCGGGCACGGTGGAGCCGAGACTTCATCGCCGCCGTGCTCAGCCCGACCGATTCGGCTACCACGCTTCCCGGCAGGCCCTGAACGTCACGCATGATCAGTACCCGGCGCTGATCGGGGGGCAAGGACATGATGGCCGCGGCCACCCGCTCGATCTCCAGCCGGGCCAGCACGTCGTCCTCGGCCGAGGCGGTGCACGCCTCGGCACTCGTTTCGGAGCGGCGGGCCAGGTCCGCGACTCGCCGCAAGCATTCGTTGCGCACGATCCGAAACATCCAGGAGGCCAGCGCACCGGTGGCCCGCAGAGTTCCGATCTTGCGATACAGCACGATCATCGCCTCCTGCGCCGCATCCTCGGCATCCTGGCTGCTCGCGCACAGCGAATACGCGAACCGCCGCACGTGCGGATGCGCACCGGAAACCAACGCCGCGATCGACGCCTCATCCCCGCCCTGGGCCGCGACCACAATGTCCGCCGCAGGCCACGAGGCCGGCGCGCCCCTACCCACGCGACCGCTTCCGATTACGCAGGAACAGCACGCAACTACAAACCGACACAGCCGCAACAACCACGGCAACCACCACTACGGTCATGAGACCCCTTCCTCCACGTGCCGACCTCGATGCCCGCACCCCCATAAGAGCAACCAACCGCGAAAAGGATTCACCACCCACCCGATCCGCCCCGTCGCGGTGTTTCCGGGGTATGAGTTCGGTGAGGTCGGAGTCGCTGAGGGTGCGTCGAAGCCTGTTGCCACTGCCCGGACGCGGCTATCTTCCATCTTCCGTCCGGAGGATTTCCGGGCAACGAGGAGATGGTTCGATTGGTCGGCGATCACGATGACCCGATGCGGATGGACGAGCTGGCAACTCATTGCCATGTCGTCGTGATCCTCGACATACTGTCCGAATCCGGTTGCAATACAGCGCTTCTGCGGAGATTTGTGCCAGGCGTCGGCTCTCCGTCTGATCGCGGCGCATGGACTCCTCGCCACCGATGGCCACGGCAGTTGGGACGAGCCCCGGACGATTCCCGGGCCGCTGCGGCTGACCGACCGGGGCGAGGCGGTCGCACGAGCGCTGTCGAACACCGCCGCAAGAAGGACTCCTCACGATGGTGGCCGGCTTGCAGAGCATCACTCGGTCCTGGGAAGAGCCGCCGGCCGAGTGCTGAGCTTGCGCCGCTGCAGGGCGGGAGGGCTTGCCGCGACGTCTCGAGCCTGACATCGCGTTGGCCGAGACCCGTTTCGGCCGTTGCAGTGGTGACTGCCGCGCTGGGATGAGGGCGTGTCGGGCGTTGTGCCTGCGAGACGGTAACGTCCGGCACGATTCGCGGGCATCCGCACGGCCGCCCGCTCGGAGGAGGTACCACTGTGACCGAGCAGCGACCTACGGGGGCAACGGGTGACACCCCCGCGACGCAGTCGACACCGGGCATATCCGCCGCGCACGACACGGCCCGGCTGGCGGTCATCGTCGGTGCGCTCGGTGTGGTGTTCGGCGATATCGGCACCAGCCCGATCTACACCCTGCAAACGGTGTTCGATCCCGGTGACCCGCATCCGGTTCCGGTGAGCCGCGACAACGTGTTCGGTGTCGTGTCGCTGGTGTTCTGGTCGGTCATGATCATCGTCACCGTCACCTACGTCCTGCTGGCGATGCGTGCCGACAACGAGGGTGAGGGCGGCATCATGGCGCTCATCACGCTGCTGCGGCGCTGGGTCGCGCCGGGCGGGCGGCGTACCGCGCTCGCGCTGTCGGCGCTCGGAATCTTCGGTGCGTCACTGTTCTTCGGCGACAGCATGATCACCCCGGCGATCTCGGTGCTGTCCGCCGTCGAGGGTCTGAAGGTGGTACAGCCCTCGCTCGCGGAGCTGGTCGTGCCGATCACGGCGGTGATCATCATCGGGCTGTTCCTCGTACAGCGGCGCGGCACCGCGGCGGTGGGCCGCATGTTCGGGCCCGTGATGATCGTGTGGTTCGTGACCATCGGCGCACTGGGCGTCACCGGCATCGCCGCGCATCCGGAAATCCTGAAGGCGCTCTCACCCACCTATGCGCTCGGATTCCTGTTCGGCCACTTCGGAATCGCGTTCTTCGCACTCGCCGCGGTCGTGCTCGCGGTCACCGGCGCCGAGGCGCTCTACGCCGACATGGGGCATTTCGGCCGGCGCGCCATCACCCGCGGCTGGCTGTTCCTCGTCTTCCCGGCGTGCGCGCTCAGCTACCTGGGACAGGGGGCACTGATCCTCGACGACCCCGCCAATGCCAGCGCCCCGTTCTTCCTGCTCGTCCCCGGCTGGGGACGACTGCCGATGGTCATCCTGGCCACCGCCGCCACTGTCATCGCCTCACAGGCGGTGATCACCGGCGCGTATTCCGTTGCCGCCCAAGCCGCTCAGCTCGGCTACCTACCGCGGCTGCGGATCGCGCACACCTCCGAATCGACCATCGGGCAGATCTACGTGCCGTGGATCAACTGGCTGCTGATGGTGTCGGTCCTGACGCTGGTGTTCGCGTTCCGCAGCTCGGCCGCTTTGGCCTTCGCCTTCGGTATGGCGGTGACCGGCACCATCACCATCACCACCCTGCTGTTCTTCTATGTCGCACGGGCGAAATGGCATACGCCGATGTGGCTGATCGCGCTCGCCGCGACCCCGCTGCTGATCGTCGACCTGCTGTTCGTCGCGGCGAACCTCACCAAGCTCGTGCACGGCGCCTGGCTGCCGCTACTGATCGGCCTGACCGCGTTCACCATCATGACCACCTGGCAGCGCGGCCGGGAGATCGTCACGGCCGAACGCGAACAGCGCGAAGGATCACTGCGCGTGTTCATCGACCATTTGCAGGAGGGCAAGCCGGCGACGGTCACCGTCCCCGGCACCGCGGTATTCCTCAACCGCGGCAAGGAAACCGCTCCCCTGGCCATGCGCGCCAACGTCGAGCACAACCATGTACGGCACCAGCAGGTCGTATTCCTGTCGATCAAAATCGAACCGGTCCCGCGGGTTCCGGTCGACCAGCGCATCACCATCGACCACCTGGACTACCGCGAGGACGGCATCATCCACGTCACCGCCCGCTACGGCTACATGGAAACCCCCGATGTCCCAGCCGCACTCGCATTGCTCGACCCCGCCGAAACCGAAGGCCCCCTGGACTTGGCCGGGGCTTCCTATTTCCTGTCCACCATCGAACTCCGCCCCGGCCCCGAACCCACCATGGCCCGTTGGCGCAAACGCCTGTTCATCGCCACCAGCCACATCACCGCCGACGCCGCCGAATATTTCGGCCTTCCCCGGGAACGCACGGTCATCATGGGCTCGCAGATCGAGGTGTAGGCCGGGGCCGGCATCCTGGCCTGCCTGGGCCGCAGGGTGTCCGGCGCTTTCGTTCGTAGTCGTCGGCGCGCCCCGAACACTGCTCGATCGAGAGATAGGAGCCGGGCCCGGCGTATTTCACGCGGCGGGCCGCCCCGACCAATCCTCGTGCCGCCCTCGGCGTTCGATCAGATCGATCAGGGTGTCGACGGCGGCGAGGGAGGACCACTCATCGCGAGCGGCGAGACCGGGGTGCTGGTCGGAGCGCGCGATGTACACCTCCTCCGCCGGCGACCATTGCACATGGAACGACGACAGGCAGACTTCCCTGCCGATGATGCCCATAACCTGCCTCCAGCTTCGACATGGCCTGAGCTCCCATTGGATATCCACCCGGAAGACGCCCCGTGGCTCTTGACGATTCCATCACCGACCCGCGCACAAAATTGTCGATTTCTTAGCGGCGTCGGCGCATTCGAAGCGAATCACGGTACCGTCGAGTCCGCCATGACCCCGCACTAGTGGACCGCATCAGCGGTGGGGCCCGCCCGGTCGACCATTCGACCACGCTGCGTTCCGCGTGGCGTTGATCGGTTGGGTCGCGCTGGTCATCCCGGTGAATTCGATGTCTCGAGCCGTTCGTGGCGCAGCAGAACGACTTGTTTGTCCAGTACCCGCGATTCGGTCAATCGCAGTGCCGCACCGACATTCACATCGGTGAAAACGGGCTTGCCGCCGCCGAACAGGACCGGGTGCACGAAAATGTGGTACTCGTCGATCAATCCGTCGCGAGTCAACGACGACGCGAGTTCGGATCCACCACACAGGAGGAAGTCCCCCTGCTCACGACCCGCCGCAGCGGCCAGGGACCCGAAGTCGGCGAACACGCGAGTATTCCACGCCGCACTGTCGAGCGTGCGCGACACCACGGCCTTCGGCTTGGCCAGCCAGACCGGCGCGAAGTCGGCGTCGCCGGGATGGAATGCGCATTGCTCGGCGCGGGGCCAGTACTCGGACATGAAGTCCCAGGTGACCCGGCCGTAGAGGAAGGTCCCCGCCGTGTCGGCGAGTCCGCGCCAATACGCGTCGACGTCGGAATCCATGGTGGGCCAGTAGAATTCACCGTTCGGCCCTTCTATGTAGCCGTCCAGGGACTGGTGGACGACATGAACGATCTTCCCCATCGGGTTGCTCTCCCTTCAGGCTGCGATGGTCAGCTGCCGGTGTCGTCGCCCATGGCGCGCTCGATGGCGTCGACCAGCCGCTTCCGTTCGCGGTTGACCCACGCGTCCTCCTGGTAGTTCCGCGCGAACGTCTCGATGAATTCCACCGGGTCGTCGCCGACGACCTCCCGGATCGGGGTGCGATCGGCCGCGCTCTGTTCGAAAAGATCGGCGAGGTCCTCGAACATGGCGACGCTGCCGCCCGGCCCGTACACCATCAGGTATCGCTCGAACGCGTCGATTGCCGTGCGGTAGTTCACCGGCAGCCGCCGTGCGCGTTCCTTGTACTGCCGCCACCGTCGCTTGTCGCCGAGGTCGCCGATCACCTTCGCGGTGAGTTTCGAGATATCCATGACTATTTGCCGCCTTCGTGGAGTTGTTCGAGCCGTTCGGAAAGGAAGTTCCAGCTCCTGCGGAACTCGTCGAGATAGTCCTGCCCCTGCGCATTGAGGGTGAACACCTTGCGCGGCGGCCCCTTCTCCGAGGCGACCTTCTCGACGTCTACCAGGCCCTTCTTCTCGATCCTGATCAGCAGGGCGTAAATGGTGCCCTCGGCGATATCGGAGAACCCCTGCTCCCGCAGCCGCGCCGTGATCTCGTACCCGTACGCCGACCGCACGGACAGGATCGCCAGCACAATGCCTTCCAATGTGCCCTTGAGCAGCTCCGTCATCTGCTTGCCCACGGATCACCTCCTCGAACTACTCAGTTACGCTGACTACTAGTAGATAGTAACACTGAGTAGTGAAACGGCAAGCAGTCCTCACCGAAGGCCTGTAAACCCGTGGACTACTGGAAATTCCGCTCCGGCAAGCAAGTCGCCGACCCGACGCCGGCCGTTCAGTACTCGACGGCCAGCCCTGGGCAAGGGGTGTGAAACGCAAGAATCCCCAGCTCATCGACCTGGGGATTCTTGGTGGTGATGGCGGTGGCGTGGGCGATGAGATTTCCTCTGCATCGTGCTGCCGAGCTCATCGTGTCGGTGGGCGCATGGCGCCGGACGGTCGGACACTCGGTGGCCTGGTGGCGACCGACCGCGCGTTGCCTGGATGAGCGTCAGGCTTGGTGGCCGATGACCATCGGTCGGTCGTCGCCGAGGACCTCGCTCGGCGAGTGGGATGACCATCGGAATCGAGCTGCTGTTGGCAGCCGACATCCGAATTGCCGCAGCCAACGCCCAATTCGCTCAGATGGAAGTGCAACGAGGGATCTCCCCTCTCGGCGGCGCCACCTGCCGGTTGCCACGGGAAGCCGGCTGGGGCAACGCGATGCGCTGGCTGCTGACCGGAGATCCGTTCGACGCCGACCAGACGCTGCGGTTGGGACTGGTTCAACAGGTTGTCGAGACCGGCCGACAGCTCACCCGCGCAATCGAATTGGCTCGCCTTCTCGCGTGAGGGCGGGGCGGTGGTCACGAACTGGTCGGGGAGCTGGTTGCGTCGTCTCCGCTTGTGGCGGAGAGTATTTCGGCGATCTCCCTTGCGACCCGTTCGCCGGATTCGATTGCTCCCTCGATGTATCCGGCGTGTTCGCTCGCGGTCTCGCTGCCGGCCCAGTGGATGTTGCCCACCGGTGCTGCGGATGCCGGAAAGTACCCCTCGTCGTGACCGATGACGGGTAGAGCCGTGTAACCACCGCCGACGTATCGGTCTTGGTGCCAAGACTTTTCGTGCCAGCCCCTTGGTATGAGCACGTCGGAGCCCAGCTGTGCGGCAATGGCGCCGAGTATCAATGCGCGGCGCGCCTCGGCGGTGAGACCATCGAGCCCCCGCGCCTCGGGGCCCGCGATGAGAACGCAGAGATGGCCAGGCCCGCCGGGCGTCGAGGTATCGAATACCGCCATGCCGGGATCGGAGAGCATCAGCGATTCGGCGTGGCCGTTCTCGCGCCAGAACGGACGATCGTAGACGGCGAAGTTCTTGATGGTCTTGTCGCCGTCGACGATCTTGGGCCGCTTGGGGGTGTGCATCGCGAAGACGGTCGTGCCGAACTCTGCGGCGAGGTCTTCGAAACGATGATGCCCGTGCCCGATCCATTGGCCGCCGAGGTCGACTCTCGAACCGAGCGCGGTTCCTCACGAACTAAGTCGGACAACCGTACGAGTTACGATAGGTCGAGTGTGACCCAGGACGCAATAGGTGGTGGAGCGGAAGCAGCGAACAGCTATGAGGCGTCGGTGTCGGTCGCGCTCGTTCGCCGCGCGGTACTCCGTGCCATCGGCTGCGGGTCGGCGAACAGGACGAGCATGTCCAGAGCCTGGTTCAGGTCCCGCCGGGCTCGGTCGTCATCCGGCCTGGAGATGTATTGCAGGATCAGCCCGTCGACCTGGGCCAGCGCCAGGCGTCCGAGCGTGTCGAAACCGACGGCACACCGTTCGCCCGCGGCCTGGGCGGCCTGCTCGCAGAACTCGGTGACGACCGAGCTGTAGCGCTCGAACTGCAGCTGCGCGAGGCTGCCGCCCGCGTCGCTGCGCACGGAGTACGCCATCAGTTCGTACTGCATGATCTGCAGTCCGATCTGGTTGCGCACCAACCTTTCCCAGAAGCTGGTCACGCCATGCCGAAGGGCGTGCTCGACGCCCTTGTCGAGTTCGAGTTCCGCCCGCAGGGCCTCGGAGATGTCGCGAATGAGCGTGGTGATGACCGCGCGCAGCAGCTTGTCCTTGGTAGGGAACACATAGTGCAGCGTCCCGAGCGCGAGCCCGGCCTGCGCGGCGACCGCGCGCAGCGTAGTGGCCGGCACGCCCGATTCGCTGAGCGTGGTGATGGCCGCCGCGACGATCTGCTCCTCGCGTTCGGACGCTCTGACGTAAACCACGGGTTCTCCTCGCTCCGCCGGCCGACGAACTTCGCACAACTCTTGCACGCCACCTCGACGCGACCTATCTTACAGTCGGACAAACGACCGACTTTTGGCGGAGGAACCATGCCCGATGTCGGTGTTGTGGCTCGGTGAATTCCATCGGGTCGCCGGCGACCTCCGGGATCGAAGTGCGATTCGCCGAGTTCTGCTCGAACAGATCGAAAACGACGATCGCCCGCGACCTCTGCCGAGATCACGGGCGATCGTTCGGGAGTGGAGCTGATGCGAACCTACTCGAATCGGCGCACCCTGGATGGTCAGGCGCACAAGGCGCGGGTGGAAGGAACGACGTCACCGATCCAGCGGTGGAGTTGGGTATCGTCGGCGGACTCCGGCCAGTACACGAAGGTGTCGAAGCCGGTTTCCGTGGCGAGATCGGCCAGAATGCGGGCCCAGCCCGCAGCGTCGGTGCGAATCGGTTCCTCGCCGCGGAGCGTGACCGGCCCCGGAGTGTCGGTGATCGTTCCGACGAGCTGTGCCATCCGGGTGATGTCGCCCGGTTTACGTCCCGCGTCGATGGCGGCGGCAGAGATGATGTCCTGTGTCGCTTGCCATTTCTCATACGGGAGGTAGTGCGGGATGGGCGCCGCCCAGCCGTCGGCGATGCGCCCGGTGAGCGCGTTGGCCTTGGGGCCGACGCTGCCGAACCAGATCCCGACCGGATGCGCGGGCGCGGGTCCGGACTGCACGCCCTTCACGGTGTAGTGCGTGCCTTCGACTTTCGCCTTCGTCCCCGGATGCCACATCGCCCGAATGATCGAGGTGGCCTCCTCGAGCGCCTGCAGCGCTTCGGAATTCGACCGCATCGGGCCGCCCATGGCGCCGATCGCCGGCCAGAAAGCGCCCGCGCCCAAGGCGAGTTCGAACCGTCCGCCGCTGAGGAGATCCAAGGTCGCAGCCTGCTTCCCGAGCATCGCGGGCCCGCGCAGTGGCAGGCTCGCCACATCCGGAAACACCCGCAGCCGTTCGGTTTCCGCCAGCACGGTGGCGATCACCGCGAAAGTGTCGGCCAGCCCGCCGGAGTACGGATGATCCTGGATGCCGAGCAGATCCAGGCCTTCCCGGTCCGCCACCCTGGCCATCGCGCGCAGCTGAGGCAGCTCGGTCACCGTCGGCGCCAACTGAATACCGAATCGTAGGTCCACCCCGCGATCATGCCAGCCGCGTCAGTGCACGGTGACCCTCGTAGCGCGTCGGCGATTCGGCTGCGGCCGAACCCATTCCGGCAGTGAGGGCCGCGGCGGTGAGCACGACGAGGGCAAGGGTACGACGCATGAGTATTCCCCGATACTCGATGTGAAACAGTTGCGCTTCGCAAGATACTGCCTCACCCCTGACCGAGAACCCCGTTTCGGCCCGACGTTTCAGCGACCAGGTCCGGCCCCGGTCACTTCTTGCAGCCGGTCCCGGGTCGGCAAGAAGCGCACGATTTCAGCGGCTGAACGCGCACGCAGGTTGCGGCAGACCGCGCATATGTTGTGCGGCAAAACGCGCACAGAATACGGTGACCTCGTCCTTCTCGTCATCGCCGATTGGTCGAATTCTTCCCCGCCATGCCCACTCGGCCGTGCATGAAGCACTGGCAGATACTCACGTCGTCCTGGTCAACGGGGCACGCCAGTGCGGAAAGAGCACGCTGGTCGCCCGGATAGGCAGGGAGATCGGCGCGACCTGGCGGAGCCTCGACAAACCCGAGACGCGACAGGCAGCCGGCTACGACCCCACGCAGTTCGTCCTCGACGATTCCCTATTGATCATCGACGAGGTACAGCGAGCGCCGGAGCCGCTGTTGGCGATAAAGAGACCGTCGACGCTGATGGACGACCCGGCCGGTTCCTACTGACCGGATCGGCTCACGTCATGGCACTACGGAGCGTTCCCGACGCCCTTCCCGGACGCATGGAGACAATCGAACTCTGGCTGCTCTCGCAAGGCGAAATCGACGGCGCGCCGGACAGATTCATCGATTCCGCCTTCGAGCGCGGACCACAGCTAAGGCATGACGGGACCGAGAATCGCGATGACTACATCGAACGGATCGCACGCGGCGGCTTCCCCGAAGCCGTTGCACGAGAGGGCAACGGCGTTCCCGATTCTTCTCCTCCTACGTCGCGGACCTGATCAACCGAGACGTCATGCAACTGTCCGAAATCGAACGCACCGCAGAGATGTTCACCCTGGCCAACCTCGTCGCGGCCCGCTCCGGTCAACTCCTGGTGCCCAGCGCCCTCGGCAATGAACTCGGTCTGCCCAAGGACACCGTCGCCCGCTATCTCCGCCTGCTGGAAGAAGTTTTCCTGATCAAGCGCATCCCCGCCTGGTCGCGAAACCTGACCACCCGGGCCGTCGCAACCTCCAAGGTGTTCATGGTCGATTCCGGCATCGCGACATATTTGTGCGGCATCGACCCACGCGCGCTGCGGGCCGTGAACGGCCCGCTCGGGCCACTGCTGGAGGGCTTCGTAGCCGCCGAACTCGCCCGCCAGCTCACCTGGTCTGATCAGGAAGCCCGCATGTTCCACTACCGCACCCGCGACAACGTCGAAGTCGACATCATTCTCGAGAACAACCGCCGAGAAGTGATCGCCATCGAGGTGAAAGCCGCCGCCACCGTCAAGGCCGAGGACTTTCGCGGGCTCCGCCACCTCGCAGAACGTCTGGGTGACGACCTCCTCGCCGGATACGTGCTCTACACCGGTACCGAAACCCTCCCGTTCGGACCGAAATTCCGCGCCCTGCCGGTCAGCGCCTTATGGAACGCACGACCATGACCACCCCCGGTTCGTGCACTGTCACGAAAAAGGCAGAGCCGCAGGCTATCTACCTGCGGCTCTGCCGTTCTGTGGAGCTAAGGGGAATCGAACCCCTGACCTTCTCGATGCGAACGAGACGCGCTACCAACTGCGCTATAGCCCCGCGGGGACGTTTCCGGCCCGCGCTGGAGAACTTTAGCAGGTGGGGTGGGGAGTCGACGAATCGGCTGGTTGGAGACGGTTTCTGTGGATGTAGGGGTGGGCAGGCGCACGGCGACCAGGGCATCGCCGAACTCCGTTCAGGCGTGAGCGCCGGCCCGAGCCCTCAGATGGGCTCGCTCATGAGCGGCCGGCCCGAGCTTTCAGATGGGCTCGCTGTAGGAGTCGAGTACTCGCAGGAACAGGTCGAGGCGGTACTCGCGTACTGCCGGGTTGTCCGGTTCCAGCAGGCACTGGCCCAGCGTGCCGTCGTGCACTGCCACCAGTGCCCGGCCAAGAGCCGCCGGATCCGGTACACGTCGGCCGTTGCGGCGCATGAGTGCGACCACCACAGGGGTGAGTGCTGCGGCGATCGCCTCCTCTCGCGCCACCATCACCTGTCGCAACGCGGGATTGCGCAGGGCGTGCGCGGTGAATTCCGACGTGATTCGAAACCACTTGTCATCCACCGGAACTGCCGCCAGCACCTGCTCGACCGCTCGCCGCGGATCGCCGCCCACTCCGCCGGGCGTATCGAGCATCGCTGCCGCTTCGGCCAGCATCGATGCCGATCGCTGCTCCCACATCGCCAGGAACAATTCCTCCAGCGAGGTGAAGTTCGAGTAGAACGCACCCCGTGTGAATCCGGCCCGCTCACACACCTGCTCGACCGAACACCGGCCGAATCCCTCCTCGGCGAAGGCCTCGAACGCCGCGTCCAATAGCCGCTGTCGCGTCCCGGCCCGGCTGCGGCGCACCTTCACACCCCCGGCCGCCCCATCGGCAGCCGCCTCCTCCCGGTCGGATTCGTCATCGGCCCTGCTCACGCCCGCATCGTATCCGGTCCGGCGACCCCGCCACCGAGAGTGCCGTGCCCCTGGCCGATGCACCCGCCCGCACCATCGCCGGAGACCTTCGTGAATGCCGAGTCCGGACAGTCGAATCGTGTCGCCGGGCTCGATGATGGCGATCTCGCTGGATGTCGAGTCGGGACAGTCGAATCGTGCCGTCCGGCTCGTGATGGCGATCTCGCTGGACGCCGAGTCCGGTCAGTCGAGCCGAGTCGCCCGCTGCGGGGCTGGTGACCTCATTGAATGCCGGACGTGGACAGCCGAATCGACCTGCCGGCCGCGGTCGGCCGGGTCTAGGGGCGGTGGACGGGGAGGCCGGCGGCGTGGGCGGCGTCGGTGAGGACCTGCTCGAGCATGGCTGGGGTGAGGCGGCCGGTGAAGGTGTTCTGCTGGGAGGGGTGGTAGGTGCCGAACAGGTGGAGGGGGGAGCGGCCGGGGACGGCTGGGGCCAGCTCGATTCGGGTGCCGTGGGTGAAGCGGGGCTTGGGTTTGGGTATGGCCCAGCCGGATTCGGCCAGGGCGGGCAGGAGGGCTTGCCAGCCCCAGCCGCCGAGGACGACGATCGCGCGGAGGGTGGGTGCCAGCAGGGTCAATTCGGTGGTCAGCCAGTGGCGGCAGGTATCGCGCTCGGTGGGGGTGGGTTTGTTGTCGGGTGGGGCGCAGTGCACGGGGGCGGTGACGCGGGTGCCGAGCAGTCGCAGGCCGTCGTCGGCGGAGACGCTGGTGGGCTGGTTGGCGAGGCCGACGGCGTGCATGCAGGCGATGAGGACGTCGCCGCTGCGGTCGCCGGTGAACATGCGGCCGGTGCGATTACCGCCGTGCGCGGCCGGCGCCAGGCCCACGATCAGCAGCCGGGCGTCCGCGGGACCGAAGCCGGGAACAGGCTTGCCCCAGTAATTCTCGTCACTGAAAGCGGCCCGCTTCTCGTGTGCGACCTGCTCGCGCCATGCCACCAGCCGAGGGCAGTCTCGACACGCGGTAAGTTCCGCTTCTAGCTGGGCAATTGTGCGGCACACAGGGGCGACTCAACCACAAAGCCACACCGACCGTGCGGCGGAGTGCCGGTGTGGCGGGCCGGGCATACTGTGCGCCGGTAGCCGAAAGTTAGCGATGGAAACGGAAGTGGGCCACAGGTGAGTGATCTCGTCGAACTTGGTACCCCTGTCGACGCGGCACAGAGTGTGGGAAACCTGCTGGGCGTGTTCGCATTCGGAGTGTCGGGCGCGCTGCTCGCGGTGCGTCGCCGCTTCGATGTGGTGGGCATCGCGGTGCTCGCGGTCGCCACCGCCACCGGCGGCGGTGTGATCCGCGATCTGGTGATCGGCCGCACCCCGCCGCTGGCTTTCGTCCAGGTCTCCTATGCCGGAGTCGCCCTGCTGGCCGCGGCCGTCATCTTCTTCTGGCATCCGCCGGTGCGCCTGGTCCGCACCCCGCTGAATATCGCCGACGCCATCGGCCTCGGCATCTTCTGTGTGACCGGCACCGTGACCGCGTTCCAGCACGGCATGTCGGCGACCTCCTCGGCGGCGCTGGGCCTGGTGACCGCGGTGGGCGGCGGTGTGATCCGCGATGTCCTGGCCGGTGTCACCCCCAGCGTGCTCAGCGACGGCGAGTTGTACGCCGTGCCGGCCCTGCTCGGTTCCGTGGCGACGGCGCTGCTGCTGCACTACGGCCAATACACATACTGGACCGGCGGTTTGGCGGGGGCGGGCGCGGTCGGCCTGCGCTTGATCGCGCTGTTCCGGCACTGGCACGCCCCGATGGCCCGCCCGCACCGCCGCCGCGACGGGTGAGCGACGCGCCCGCGCGCGGGGGAGGCCAGCACCTCAGTCGTGTCGCCGGGTACGGTCCGGGCTGATTGATAGCATGGCGAAGGCTTGGCCGACTGGCTGTGAACCACACCTCGAGAGAGTTTCCATCCAATGCAGTTCGAGATCGTCGAGCGGGACGAGACGTGGGTTGCCGGGTTGCCGGTGCGCAGTCCCAAACGTGCCCTCGGTGAACTGCGCGACCACGATCTGGAAGTGGCCTGGGCCGCGGTCCTGCACCAGGAACTCGGTGGTCCGCTGGCCTCGGCCTACACCGACTACGCGGCCGAGCTCGGCACCTACAACACCCAGATCGTCGGCTACCAGTGCGGCTCGCTCGACGAGGTGACCCGCGGCCACGTGGTGGCCCGCCTGCCGCGCGGCACCTACGCCCGCTTCTCCTCGGTCGGCAACTTCCCCCAGGTGATGACGGATCTGTGGACGCAGATCGCCTACGCGGAGGAACACAAGCAGATCAAGCGCATTCACACCGGCGACTTCGAGACCTACCCGCACGCGTACAAGATCGATTTGTACCTGGCGGTCGAGCCGTCATGACCTATTCGATCGTGGTCCGGCCCGGCGGGGTCTACGGCGGCCTGGTGGTTCCGCGGGTGCGCCCCAGTTTCAAGGTCTCCAACAGCGAGCTCATCGAGTTCCTGCGCGACCGCCTGCGTGACCGGGAGGGCGCCGAGCGCCCGCTGGCCACCGTCTACGTTCCCGACCCCGCCGGCAACTACAACGTGCTGGTCTCCTACGAGTACAAAGGTCCCGACGACGTACCGGTCGGCGACGTCCTCATCCGCGTGCCCAAGGGCGTCTACGCCCGCTTTCGGCCCAATGGCGATTATCACGATCCGGCCGAGGACGTCTGGGCTCAGGTCGACGACGCGACCGCTTCCGCCGAGATCACCCGCGCCTACCGCGAGGAGATCGAGATCTGGCACGGCACGACCGAGCTGGAGCTTTTCATCTCCATCCTGGTGTGATTGCTCACTATTAACCCAATGGGTACCAACCGGTCTTGTCGTTGTATTTCATGATTGATAGCAATGGTTTGACCGGGGGGATTACTGGAACCACGTTTGGGTTTCGGGGCATTTGCGGTTGCCTGGACAATTTCAGTTGGCTGACGGATACTCCCCTAGGTGCCCGTGCCGGGCATGGCCGATGCACGGCCGTATCGGGCGGGGACACAGGAGGATCGCGCGACCTCAGCGCATTAGTGGAGCGGAACTTTATGGCAGTCGAACCGGTCTCGCTCGTCCCGGCGGAAGGGCCTGGTGACGGCATGTTCCAATCTACGGATCCGCAGTCGGGGTACACATTCGTGATCGGTCCGCCGCAGGCGGATCTCCGCTTGTGGCGCCGGTGTATGGACGGTGCTCGTGAGGTTTACCGCCAGTTCGGCACCGAGGAAGCGCTCGAATACGACAAAGTGATCGACGGTCGCTCCACCACACTTTTCGGTGTCGCGCTGGACTCGGACGGCCGGGCCGTCGCGGGCATGCGTGTCTCGGGTCCGTACCGGCATGTCGACGAGGTGCACGCGGTGGCCAGTTGGGCGGGATTGCCCGGTGAGATCGCCTTCCGGCGGATGGTCGCCGATCAGATTCCCGAGGGTGTGATCGAGGGTAAGGCCGGCTGGACCGCGCGTGATGTCGAACACCGCGGCGCCCTGGTCGACTGGATCGCCCGGGCATACGTCCACTCGATGGTGCTGCTCGGCGTGCGATACCAGGTCGGCGTGGCGCCCGAACATGCCCTCCGGTGCTACCGCAGCAGCGGCGCGCGCGTGGCCTGGTGGATCCCGGCCTCCTCGTATCCCGACGACCGCTATCGCACCGTGCCGGTGTGGTACGACATGCAGACCTATCGGTCCGTGGCAACGGAATCTCAGATCCGGCTGATGGATGCTGAATTGTCGGAATTCACGGAATCGGGCCAAAAATTGCCGACTACCTGGGTCCCGAGTGAGGGACTCGCGTAACAATGGCCTCAGATCTACCCGCGGACGGTGAATACCGACCGCTACTGCTCGATGAATCGAATCCCCAGGACGCCGATCGGCTCACCGCATTGCGTGCCGATTCGACAATTGAATTTTCTGATTTGCGCGATTTGCTACGCGCCGAATTCGAATCACTGATCGCCCCGCCGGAATTGTCCGAAGGGCCGGAATTCGATCGATGGGTCTTCTACCCCTGGCGGAACGTCGTCCTCGGACTGCCCGGCCCGCAACTGCTGCGGGTCGTCCGTCTCGATCGCAACCGCAACAATCTCACCTACGCCGAACAGGAACGACTGGGCGCCCTGTCCGTCGGCGTGGTCGGCCAGAGCGTCGGCCACGCGGTCGCATATACCCTTGCGCTGGAAGGCATCTGCGGCCGGCTGCGGCTCGCGGATTTCGACGCTGTCGAACTGATCAATCTGAATCGTCTCCCCGGCACCCTGTTCGATATCGGCCAGAACAAGGCGGTAGTCACCGCCCGGCGGATCGCCGAGCTCGATCCGTACCTGCCGGTGGAGGTGTGGCAGGAGGGCGTGACCGACGAAAACCTCGAGGCGTTCCTCACGGATCTGTCGATCGTCGTCGACGAATGCGACTCCTTCGACATCAAACTCGCGCTGCGTGAGGGCGCCCGCAATCGACGGATGCCTCTGCTCATGCAGACCAGCGACCGTGGCCTGCTCGATGTGGAACGGTTCGACCTGGAGCCGGAACGGCCGCCGTTCCACGGGCTGATCGGCGATGTAGGCACCGCCGAACTCCGCGGGCTGACCCCTCGGGAGAAAGCGCCGTACCTCATTCGAATCCTGGACGGCCGCAACCTGTCCAGCCGTGGCGCGGCCAGCATGGTCGAGCTCGGAGAAAGCCTCAACAGCTGGCCGCAACTCGGCTCGGAGGTGCTGCACGGCGGTTCCAGCGTCGCGACCGCGGTGCGCCGTCTCGGCCTGGGCCTGAAGCTGCCGTCCGGCCGGACCCGGCTGGACCTGGAGCGCAGCCTCGACGAACTCGCCGAACCGGACCCGTTCGACGATCTGGTCTGGGCCGAGCTGCCGCCCGAGGAGCCCGCCCCGGAATCCGGGATCGCGGCCGTTCTGTTCTGTGCCCAGCGTGCGCCCTCGGTGGGTAATGCGCAGCCATGGACCCTCGGTGTCGATGCTGGATCCGTCACGATTTCCCTTGCGCCCGAACGCTCGTCGATCGTGGACATCGCCTACCGCGGCAGCGCGATGGCGGTGGGGGCGGCGCTGTACAACGCCAAGGCCGCAGCTGCCGCACTCGGCATGCTCGGGGACAGCGAGTTCCGCGTCGACGGCCCAGGACGGCTCGCGGCGGTGCTGCGGCCGGGAACGAACACCGATCCGGTGCTGGCCCGCGACTACCCGGCCTTGCTCGCGCGCCGAACAAATCGGCACTTCGGCAGCGGTGCGCCGATGCCCGCACCGGCACTGGAAGCCCTGTCCGCCGTCGCCGCGGATGCCGGGGCGGTGCTCCGCTCGGTGACCGATCCCGCCGATATCGAGGGCCTTTCCCTGCTGCTCGGCGAGTCCGACCGGATCCGATATCTGACACCCCGCATGCATCGGGAGATGCTGTCCGAACTGCGGTGGCCGGGTGACGACGCCCGGACCGGCATGGACCTACGCACCCTGGGTCTCGCCGCCGACGAATTGGCCAAGCTCGAGATCGCTCGCCGGGCAGATGTCATGGAGCTGGTGCGTGCCTGGGACGGTGGTTTCGCGCTGGGTGAGTCTTCCCGTGGCCGGATCCGGACCAGCTCGGCCGTGGTGGCCGTGACCTTCCCCGCGCCGCTGCCGGACGACACGGCCGAATTGGTTGCCTACGCACGGGCCGGGGAGGCCGTTCAGCGGGTGTGGATCGAGGCCGAACGGCACGGTCTCGCGGTCCAGCCGGTCTCGCCGGCTTTCCTGTACGTGCGACGCCCCGAGGAAGTGGACAGGGTTTCCCCGGAGTTCGCCGATACACTAACGTCAGTTCAGGGCCGCTTCCTGGGCCTGTTGGGAGTGCCTGACAACGAGACAATGGCGGTGGTGCTTCGCCTCAGCTATGCGGTGGCGCCCACGGTTCGAAGCAGGCGACTTCCGATACCGGGCGCGGAAACCCGCGGTTAGCGTGATCGGAGAATAACGGTGCCTCGGCGAACACTCGACTCACTGGTGACCCAGGTCGCCTCGGAGTTGATGGCAGTCGACGCTACGACCATGGCGTCGGCGAGTGAGCGGGTGCTGTCCTGGCTGGTCGAGCATTTCGATGTTGATTTCAGTTTCCTCCGCTACACGGACCGGAAGCAGCGGGCCTCGATCCTGATCGCGGAATGGCCGCCCCGGCCGGTGGCCGTCGACCCGGATCCGTTGCGGGTGGCCTACTTCGACCAGACCAATTCGGTGTTCGCCCAGTTCGAACACGCGACCGAGCCCATGGTGCTGCGGGACAGTGGCGAGTTCCCCGACTATCAGCAGTTCATCCTGGAATCGACGGGGTATTCACAGGTGTCCGCCGCCGCGGTGCCGCTGGTGTCGCGTGACATGTCCACGGGTCTGCTCGGTTTCATCAAGGTCGGCGATCGTGACTGGAGCACCCGGGAAGTCAATGTGCTCAAGGCGATCGCCGCCTTGTTCGCCCAGTTGCAAGCACGCGTGGAGGCCGAGGAACGGCTCAGATATATCGCCATGCACGACGATCTGACCGGACTGGCGAATCGGCGGGCGCTGCTCGAGCACATGGAGGAGCGGCTCAGGCCCGGACGGCCGGGGCCGGTGGCGGCGTTCTTCCTGGATCTGGATCGGCTGAAGGCGCTCAACGACTTTCTCGGGCACACGGCCGGGGACAATTTCATCCGCACGCTCGCAACGCGGTTGCGCGAGAATCTGGATCCGGGTGACGTGATCGCCCGGCTGGGTGGCGACGAGTTCGTGATCGTGCCGGCCAAGCCGATGGACGCGGCGGCGGCCGAGCGGGAGGCGAGCCGGATTCAGCAGCTCATCGCGCGGCGGGTGACCGTCGGCGAGGAGACGGTGAGCCGGGGCGCGAGCGTCGGCGTGGCGCTCGGTATTCCGGGCGAGACCACGGTCGCCGATGTGCTGCGGCGCGCGGATCACGCGCTGCTGTCTGCCAAGTCGAGCGGCGGCAACGGGGTCGCGGTGTTCACCGATGCCATGCGCGCGCAGTTCGAGCTGCAGGACGACGTGGAGTTGAATCTGCGCGGCGCGGTGTCGGACGGTTCGCTGGTGCTGCACTATCAGCCCGAGGTGGATCTGCGCACCGGCCGGGTGGTCGCGCTGGAGGCCCTGGTGCGCTGGCAGCATCCGACGCGCGGGCTGCTGCCGCCCGGTGCGTTCGTGGGTGTCGCGGAGGCCACCAATCTGGCGGGGGAGCTGGGTCGCTGGGTGATTCGCACGGCCGCCGAGCAGTTCGCGCAGTGGCGGCGGCGGGGGCTGGCGTCGAATGTGGTGATCCGGATCAATGTGTCTCCGGTGCAGCTGGTTTCGCTGGATTTCGTGGAGACCATCGAGGGGATCCTGCGGCGGTACGGCATCGACGGGTCGTCGGTGTGCCTGGAGATCACCGAACATGTTGTGGTGCAGGATCTTGCGCGCACGCAGGTGACCCTGCGCGGGTTGAAGCGGATGGGTGTGCAGATCGCCATCGACGACTTCGGGACGGGGTATTCCTCGTTGTCGCACCTGAAGGCGCTGCCGGTGGACGCGGTGAAGATCGACCGGGGTTTCGTGCAGCGGCTGGGCGCCAGCGCCGATGATCTGGCGATCGTGAAATCGATTGTGGGGCTGGCGGGTTCGTTCGGTCTCGGGGTGGTCGGCGAGGGCGTCGAGACCACGGTGGCGGCGCGCACGCTGGTGGCGCTGGGCTGCTACCGCGCGCAGGGGTTCCTGATCGCGCGGCCGATGCCGGGCGGGGAGGTCGAGGAGCATCTGGCGGCGGGGCGGATCGCGCTGGATCTGGACCTGCCGGGGACCAGCCGGTCGGTGCTGCCGGGGCCGTCCTGAGTCACGGTCCGGCGGTCCGGATGGGCACGACTCCCTAACGTCCCCGCACCGTGCGCGGAATCCCGGACCGGGGTGCGTGTGCCCAGGAAAATAGGGGCGTAACGGGTATGCGCCCGACTCGCGAACAGGATTGTTCGCGTAGTAGCGTGCGGTCTGACAGGGCTGTCGAAGTGAGGGATGGATCGACGTGCGTGATCGTAGCCTGAGGGGCAAGAAGACTTTGATTACCGGCGCGGCGAGCGGCATCGGCCGGGCGACGGCCCTCGCGGCGGCCCGCAAGGGCGCGCGGCTGGTGCTCACCGACGTCAATGCCGAGGGGCTGGACGCGACCGTCGAAACCATCCGTTCCACCGGCGGCATCGTCGAGGTCGCCACCGCCCTCGACATCAGCGACTACGACGCCGTCACCGCCTTCGCGGAGAAGGTGCACGAGGAGCTCGGCTCGCTGGATGTGGTGATGAACATCGCCGGCATCTCCACCTGGGGGACGGTGGAGAACCTCGAGCACCGCCACTGGAAACGCCTGGTCGATGTGAACCTCATGGGACCGATCCATGTCATCGAGAACTTCGTGCCGCCCATGATCGAGGCGAAACGTGGTGGTGCGCTGGTCAATGTGTCCTCGGCCGCCGGTCTGATGGCCTTCCCCTGGCATGCCGCCTACAGCGCCAGCAAGTTCGGCCTGCGCGGCGTGTCGGAGGTGCTGCGGTTCGATCTGGCGCGCCACGACATCGACGTCCACCTGGTGGTGCCCGGCGCGGTCGACACGCCGCTGGTGCAGACCGTGGACATCGTCGGCGTGGATCGCGACGACCCGCGAATCCAGGCCTGGATCAAGCGCTTCCGCCACCACGCCAAGTCGCCCGACCAGGTGGCCGAGGCGATCCTGCGCGGTGTCGAGAAGGGCACCTACCTGATCCACACCCAGTTCGACATCCGGTTCGGCTACTGGTGGTCCCGCAAGTTCGCCTGGCCCTACGAGTTCGCCATGCGCCGCGCGAACGACCTGTTCACCTCGTTCCTGCCGCGCAAGTAGTCACGCCTGGTCGGGCGTGGGGGCGCAGACGGCCTTGGCGCAGTTCTCGGCGGCGTGGGTGTCCAGCACGCGCGCGCCGGGGCCCTCGTCGCCGAGGTGGTCGTGGGCATTGAAGATCTTGCAGACGCCCAGCGAGAGGCAGCCGCAGCCGATGCAGCCGGTGAGGTTGTCGCGCAGCCGGACCAGCTGTTCGATGCGGTCGTCGAGGTCGGCGCGCCACGTGGTGGAAAGGGTCTCCCAGTCGCGGCGGGTGGGGTTGCGGCCGTCGGGGAGGTTGTCGAGGGCGCGGCGGATCTCGGCCAGCGGAATGCCGACCCGCTGTGAGATGCGGATGAAGGCCACCCGGCGCAGGGTTTCCCGGGGGTAGCGGCGCTGATTCCCGCTGGTGCGGCGGGCCGTGATCAGGCCCTCTCGTTCGTAGAAATGCAAGGCGGACACCGAAACTCCGGCTCGCTGAGCGAGCTGACCGGGAGTCAGCTCCTTCGCCTGCCACGACGCGGTCTGCATACCTGAACATTACTCCAGGTTTTTCGCCGGTGCGACTCCAGGGTTCGACTCGAGTCGCGAATTCCATGCCATCCGTGCCGCGGGGAACTACCGTCGTGTCATGGGAACAAAGGCCGCACCCACGGCGCGACCGTTTTCCGTGACCTCGGAGGTCGGCGCGCTGCGCACGGTGCTGTTACACCGGCCGGGCGACGAGCTGCGCCGGCTCACCCCGCGCAACAACGACCAGTTGCTCTTCGACGCCATTCCCTGGGTCGAGCGCGCCCAGCAGGAACACGACATCTTCGCCGAGGTGTTGCGCGGGCGTGGCGTGGAGGTGCTGCTGCTGGCCGATGTGCTGACCGAGACCATCCAGGTCAGCGGCGCCGCGCGGATACAGGGCATCTCGGGTGCGGTGGACGCGCGGCGGCTCGGTCACCTACTCGCCGATGAGCTGGCGGCCTACCTGCGCGGAGTGCCCGCGCCGGAGCTGGCGCAGATCCTCATGTCCGGCATGACATTCGACGAGCTGCCCTTCGGGGCGGATGCCACCTCACTGGTGCGGCGCATGCACCATGGGCACGACTTCGTCATCGACCCGCTGCCCAATCTGCTGTTCACCCGGGACTCCTCCTTCTGGATCGGACCGCGGGTGGCCATCACCTCGCTGGCGCTGCCGGCCCGCGCCCGCGAAACCTCGCTCACCGACCTGATTTACGCGTTCCACCCCCGCTTCCTGGGCGTGCGGCGAGCCTACGAATCGCACACCGCGCCGATCGAGGGTGGCGACGTGCTGCTGCTCGCGCCGGGCGTGGTGGCGGTCGGGGTGGGGGAGCGCACCACGGCGGCGGGCGCGGAAGCCTTGGCGCGCAGCCTGTTCGAGGACGATCTGGCGCGCACCGTGCTCGTGGTGCCGATCGCCCAGACCCGGGCGACCATGCATCTCGACACCGTCTGCACCATGGTGGACGTCGACGCGGTGGTCATGTACCCGGCCATCCAGGATGAGTTGTGTGCCTTCACTATTCGCAAGGAGGAGGGGCACGGGGTGAGTATCTCGGGCCCGGATCCCTTCCTGCGCGTGGCGGCCGAGGCCATGGGCATCGGCAAGCTGCGGGTGGTCGACACCGGCCTGGACGGCGTCACGGCCGAGCGGGAGCAGTGGGACGACGGCAACAACACCCTCGCCCTGGCCCCCGGCGTGGTGGTCGCCTACGAGCGCAACGAGAACACCAATGCGCGGCTCGAAGACGCCGGAATCGAGGTGCTGCGCATCCCCGGCTCCGAATTGGGTTCCGGCCGTGGCGGTCCGCGCTGCCTGTCCTGCCCGCTGTCGCGTGACGAGGTGTGATGAAGCCATGCTGGACATCCCGGTCGACCACCACTCGACGGTCCCGCCCTACGAGCAGCTGCGCCAGGGCATCATCGCCCGGGTCCGCTCCGGCGAACTGGCCGCCGGGACCAAGATCCCCACGGTCCGGGCGCTGGCGGCGACGTTGAAGCTGGCCCCGAACACCGTGGCCCGCGCCTACCGGGAGCTCGAGCAGGACGGCGTTCTCGAAACCCGCGGCCGCCTGGGCTCTTTCATCGCCTCCTCCGGCGACCCCACCCGCGACCTGGCCGGCCGCGCCGCCACCGAATACGTCGCGGTGATCCGCCGACTCGGTCTCGATGACACGGCCGCAGTGCGTTATCTGCATGCGGCGCTCGGCGAAGCTCCTACTGCTCCCTAGTTTCGGCGGATCCGCGCCGAGCAACGTACGTGGGGTTCGGGGGGCTTGGCCCCCAAATCTTTTCGGGGGTGTGGGGGCTGGCCCCCACGATCTGACGTCAGTCCTACCGCCAGCTCGGGAGCCACAGGTGGTCGTGCCAGTTGCCCGGGGTGATGGCCTGGGCGGTCAGGATCGGCCAGAGCCAGATGAAATTGGCGATGACCAGTGCCAGGTAGAGGCTGACCAGTAGCAGGCCCAGGCCTTGTCGCTCACTGAGCGGCGTGAAGTGTTGCCAGCCGGGGGCTCCCGACAGCCGTCGCCCGACGGGTGGGGCGTGGCCGAGGATGTCGCCGAGCGCCAGCGCCACACCCATGGCCAGGAACGGGGCCAGCGGCACCGCGTAGAAGTAGTACATCTGGCGGTCGAGGTCCAGGAACCAGGGCAGGATGCCCGCGCCGTAGCCGACCAGGACCGCCGCGTAGCGCCAGTCGCGGCGCACCGCGCTGCGCCACAGCGCCCACGCCAGCATGGGGAAGGCCACCCACCACAGCGCGGGGGTGCCGATCGCCATCACGGCCTTCACGCAGGTGGGCTGGCCGCAGCCGGTCACATTGGTGTCGGCGTAGTAGTAGAGCATGGGCCGCAGGCCCATGGGCCAGGTCCACGGCTTGGATTCCCAGGGATGGTGATTGCCGGCGGAATTGGTGAGCTGCGAGTGGAAGGTGAGCACCTCGCCGCCGTAGTACCAGAGTCCCCGCAGTGCGCTCGGTACCCAGGAGAAGTCGCCGCCGCGTCCGACCTTCACCCCGACCGCGTACCGGTCGTAGCTGGTCTCGCTGGCGAACCAGCCCCAGAAGGAGGCCAGGTACACGAATACCGGGATCACGGCGAGCGCGTAGACGGTGGGCCCGAGATCCCGTCTGGCCACACCCCACCACGGCCGCTGCACCCGGTAGCCGCGGCGGGCCGAGAGATCGAAGGCCAGTGCCAGCGCGGCGAAACCGATGATCCAGTACGCGCCGGACCATTTGGTGCCGCAGGCCAGCCCGAGCAGGACGCCCGCGCCGAAGCGCCACCAGCGCACCCCGAAACGCGGCCCGTATGGGCTGTCGTCGATGCGGCCCTGCGCGGCCACCAGCGCGATGCGCGCCCGGATGTCGTCGCGGTCCACCACCAGGCAGCCGAAAGCCGCTGTCACGAACAGCGCTTGGAAGATGTCGAGCATGCCGATGCGGGAGGACACGAAGGTGAGCCCGTCGCAGATGATCAGAATGCCCGCGAACGCGCCGATCAGCGTGGACCGGGTCATCCGCCGGACGATGCGGATCACCAGCAGCACGATCAGGGTTCCGGAGACGGCCGCGGTGAAGCGCCACCCCCAGGGGGAGTAGCCGAAGATGGCCTCGCCCAGCGCGATCATCTGCTTGCCCACCGGCGGGTGCACCACCAGCCCGTAGGCCGGGTTGTCCTCCACGCCGCCGCCGGTGAGCACCTGCCAGCCCTGCGGCGCGTAGTGCTTCTCGTCGAAGACGGGCGTGTGCAGGTCGGTCGGATAGTTCAGGAGCAGGAACCGGGTGATGGCGGCGATGGCTGTGAGGAACAGCGTGACCACCCACCCCCGAGCCCAGTCCGTGGGCCCGAAATCGGGTGAGGGCACCAGCGGAGCCGGACTCGACAGCGCCGCCGTCTCCGCCCCCACCGCTGCCGGTCGCACGTCGGTCACCTGGGTCACGCCGTCGATCGTAAGCGGTACCCGCCCCCGAGTCCCGCCGCGGTGAGGATGGAGGTTGGCGGTGCCGGTCGATCGCATCGATAGAGTCGGGGGCGAGTTGGCGGACCTTTCGAGGAGTAGGAGCACCATGAGCGCGGAGCCGAGTGCCGGCGGACGGCTGGTCTTGGCGGCCACTCCCATGGGCGATATCGGGGATGCCTCGCAGCGGCTGCGGGACGCGCTGGCGACCGCCGAGGTGGTGGCCGCCGAGGACACGCGCCGGACCAGGTCACTGGCCAAGGCCCTGGACATCGAGATCACCGGCCGGGTGGTGAGCTTCTACGACCACGTGGAGACCGCGCGGATCCCGATGCTGCTCGAGGAGATCGAGTCCGGTCGTACCGTGCTGCTCGTCACCGATGCCGGGATGCCGTCGGTGAGCGATCCGGGCTATCGGATGGTGGCGGCCTGCGTGGAGCGCGGCCTCCCGATCACCTGTCTGCCGGGCCCGTCCGCGGTGACCACCGCGCTCGCGCTGTCCGGCCTGCCGGTCGAGCGGTTCTGTTTCGACGGCTTCCCGCCCCGCAAGTCCGGTCAGCGCAAGGAGTGGCTGCGGACGCTCACCGCGGAGCCGCGGGCCGTCGTGTTCTTCGAGGCCCCGCACCGTCTTGCGGACTGCCTGGCCGATGCCGTCGAGGTGCTCGGCCCGGAGCGTCGCGCCGCAGTGTGCCGGGAGCTCACCAAGACCTACGAGGAGGTCGTGCGCGGCACGCTGGCCGAGCTGGCCGCGTGGGCGGTCGAGGGTGCGCGGGGGGAGATCACCGTGGTTCTCGAAGGCGCGCAACCGGTTTCCGCCGAGCCCGCCGACCTGGTCGGCCAGGTGGAGGCGCTGATCGGTTCCGGGCTGCGGCTCAAGGACGCGTGCGCCGAGGTCTCCGCGGCCACGGGGGCCTCGCGCCGCGAACTCTACGACGCGGTGCTGGCCGCGCGGGCCGCCGAGTAGCCGGGCGGAGCGCGGCTTGCTGGGAGGGCTCGGGACTGGCTCTCGAGTCTGATATCGCAGTGCGGGAATCACTCTCGGGGGTGAGGACCGTCGAGAACCCCGGTGCGACCATCGCGGGGTGATCTCGAATGAGGTGCGGTCGGGAAGTATCGGCGCGATGGCCGGCGTCTACGTGGTGCTGGCGTTTCTGGCGTCCGGAGTTCTGCTTGTGGTGCAGGCGAATTCGGGGATCGACCCGGCGGCGCTGTCGCTGACGCAGTTCGGGCCCGCGGTGGCGGTAGGTGTCGTGGCCCTGGTGTGGCGGCAGCGCTTGGTGGCCCTGCTGCCCGTGCCGGCGTCGTGGGACGTGGTGCGTGGACATGGTGTGGCGGTGGTGGTTTCGTGTGCGGCCATCGGCCTGGCGACCGCCGCCATGGCCTCCGACTCGATGGAGCTGCACGGTCCGGCGGCGGTGGGTGGGGTGCCTTTCGCGGTGTTCGTGCTGCTCCAGCTGGTCGGGGCGGCGGGGGAGGAGGCGGGCTGGCGGGGATTCCTGCAGCCGGTGCTGGAGTCGCGGTATGCCCGGCCGGTGGCGATCGGGATCACCGGGGTGATCTGGGCGGTGTGGCATGTACAGGCGTTCGCGGCGGGACCGGCCGTGGCGGCGGCGTTCCTGGCGGCGGTGCTCGGATTCGCCTGCGTGCTGGGGTTTCTCGCGGTCGGTGGTTACTGGCAGCGGGCTCTGATCGGCACCGTCGGGCACTGGCTGATCAATGTCGCGCTGTACCTGGTGATGGGGGATGACACGCTGGGACTGCCGCAGCTGTACTACTACGCCGTGGCGGCTCTGGCGGTCGGTGCGGCCGTGTGGATTTCGCGCCGGGGATCGGGCGTCCGCGCGGCCGGATGATCGGTAGCTGTGGCCGAGATTTTGCACTGTGAGTGTATGCAGCGGCTGGGGTGGCCGATGGCGGGACCCGTCAACCCGCCCGCTGTTAGAGTCCCCGATCATGGTGCACGAAACAGATGTCCCGGCAGGCGAATTGGCGATCGAGCCGTTCGTGCTGACCGATGACTTCTATCAGCACCCGCACGCCGCATACGACCTGCTGCGTGCGCGCGGGCCCGCGCATTTCGTGCGCTTCCCGGACGGCGGCACCGGCTGGCTGATCACCGGCTACGAGGCGGCCAAGACGGCCTTCCTGGACCCTGCCATCAGCAAGGCCCTCAAATCCGAGGGTGCGCGCACGGCCCTGGCGGGTGATGGCGCGGGCGCCCAGGCGGCCGGCGCCATGTTCGGTGACCTGATGCTCTTCTACGACCCGCCGGAGCACACCCGCCTGCGAACCCTGGTGAACCGGGCCTTCAGCAGTCGTGCCGTGCGCGAATTGGCCTCGCGCATCACCGGATTGGCCGACGTCCTGCTCGCCGAACTGGCCGCCGACGCCGCCGTCGATCAGGATTTGCTGGACCGCTACGCCTTCCCGCTGCCCATGCTGGTCATCTGCGAACTGCTCGGTGTCCCCCACGCGGATCGCGACGACTTCCGCGCCTGGTCCACCACCCTGGTCTCCAATGACGAGACCGTCGAGGCCCGCGGGGCCGCGGTGCAGCGGTTCCTCGCCTACATCGATCAGCTCATCAACGCCAAGCGCGACGAACCGTCCGATGACCTGCTCTCCGAACTCATCTCGGCCAGTGAGGACGGCGACCGGCTCTCGCACCGCGAGCTGATCAGCATGGTGTTCCTGCTGCTGGTCGCGGGTTTCGAGACCACCGTGAACCTCATCTCGAACGCGGTCGCGATCCTGCTGACGGACAAGGACGTCCGGGCCGCACTGGCCGACACCCCGGATCGGGTGCCGGATTTCGTGGAGGAGGTGCTGCGCTACGAGTCGCCGGCGAGCGAGGCCACCTTCCGCTACACCACCGTCCCGGTCACCCTGGGCGGCGTCGAAATCCCCGCCGGCCAGCGCCTGCTGGTGTCCATGGCCGCCGCCGACCGCGATCCGGCCCGCTTCGCCGATCCGCACCGCGTGGACCTGGACCGCACCGACAAGAACCACCTCGCCTTCGGCCACGGCGTCCACCGCTGTGTCGGCGCGCCGCTGGCGCGCATGGAGGGCGGGATCGCGCTGAGCCGTTTGCTCGCGGCCTATCCGGATCTGGAATTGGCCGCCGGGGCGGAACTGACCTGGCGCAAATCCCTGATCGTGCGAGGTCTCACTGCCCTGCCGGTGCGGCTTCGCCCCTGAACCGGGCGTCGGCCCGTCGAGATGTGCGCACGACGAAGGGGGTTGTGCGCCCATCTCCGCGGGCCGACGCGCGCCGGCCGAATCGGTTTCCGCCGGTGTCGGGTCCGGCCCGGTTCACGGGGTGCGCCGCGTTCAACGAGGAGCGTGGCGGCCCGGTCAGCGCAGCTGTGTGTCACGTGCGGTATCCGTGGCATGCAGTTGCGTCACCGGAGTGCCGGTGCGCGACAGGAACATTCAGTGCGTGACCGGGGCCGGCTTCTGGAGGAAGTCGCCGACCTGCCCGATGGCCTCGGCCGCCTCCGGATGGAACGACCAGTAGATCTGGAAGGCATGCCCGTCGACCGGGTAGCTGTCGTGCCGGACCGCGACATCGGCCGCTCGCAGCCGCTCGACGAGCGCATCGGTATTCCGCCCGAGGCCGTCGAACTCACCGGATTGCACCAGGGTCGGCGGTAGGCCGGTGAGATCGGCGCACATGGGGTTGGCCTCCGGATCGCTCACCGGGCGGCCCGCCAGGTAGGCGGTCTGGAAGCGCATGTGCTGTTCGGCGTCGGCGGGCGGGTCGTCGGCGGGGGCGTAGAAGTCGACGGCGGGGCACAGCAGCACGGTCGCGCGCGGCATGGGCAATCCGCACTCGCGGGCGTGCAGCAGCGCCGACAGGATCAGCATGGCCCCGGTCGAATCACCCACCAGCGCAATACTTTCCGGTGTCCTACCGCAATCCAGCAGCCAGCGGTAGGCGGTGCACACATCGTCGCGGGCGGCCGGGAAGGGGTGTTCGGGGGCGAGCCGGTATTCGGGCACGAGTACCCGGGTGTGCCCGGCGTCGGCGACCGCGCCCGCCATGCCGCGATACCCGTAGGCCGAGCCCATCATGAAGCCGCCGCCGTGCGCGTAGACGGCGACGGTCTCGGAGTCCTCGGGGCGCGCGAGCTGGATGCCGGGCACCCCGCCGGCGTTCACCGGCTCCAGCAGCACGCCCTCCGGGATGGGGAACTGTGCGTGCATGAGTTCGAAGGCCGACCGCATGGGCGTCAGGTCGCCGTTGAAGGTCTCCTCCACCGGACTCCACAGCCGGTCCATGCGGGCCGAGAGCGCGCCGCCCGCCGCGCGGGCCGCCGTCAGGGCACTGTCCAGGCCGGCGAGCACGTCACGGGTTCGATCCAGTAGCGCCGTGCCCGCGGGAGTGAGGCCCACGCTGCGGGTATTGCGATGGAAGAGGTCGCAGCCCACCAGCTTTTCCAGTGACCGGATGGTCCGGCTGAGCGCGGGCTGGGTGACGTAGAGCCGCTGCGCCGCGCGGCCGAAGTTCAATTCCTCGGCGACCGCGACGAAGGCGCGCAGGTGCCGGAGTTCCACGCCCTCGGGGGTCCGGGGCAGCGGCTCGACCATGCGCTCGAGTATGCTCTCCCCGCATTCATTCCGCTGCGGCATCGCTGTCTTGCGAACCCGGCAATTCCTTGGGCCTTCCGAAACTGCGACCGTGGACGCATGGGAAAAATTGTTGCAGGGCAGTACCTTTCGCTGGACGGCGTGACCGAGAGCGGCTGGACCGGTCTCGCCCCGTCGATCTCGCCGACCGATCCGCACACCGGGCCGTATTTCAACGACGCCGAGGTGCAGCAGGCCGTGGGCGCCATCATGGCGGGCAATGACGCCATGCTCCTGGGTCGCACCACCTACGAGGGCCTGAAACCCTTCTTCACCAGCCAGTCCGGCCCGTACTTCGACGCCGTCAACGCCATGTCCAAGTACGTGGTGTCCACGACGCTGGAGTCCACCGACTGGGCCAACACCACCATCCTGCGCGACAACCTGGCCAAGGAGATCGGCGCGCTCAAGGACCGGCATCAGCATATCGGCATCGGCGGCAGCGGCACCCTGGTGCGCTACCTGATCGCCGAGAACCTCCTCGACGAGCTGCACCTGCTGGTGTTTCCGCTGATCCTGGGCGGTCCGGGCGCGCGATTCTTCACCCCGGACCAGATGCCGGCCACCCTCACGCTCACCGACTGCCGTCCCCTGGACTGCGGGGTGGTGAACCTGGTCTACACCCGGCAGGAGGCCGCGGCATGAGCCCAGGAGTTCGCCCCAACAAGTCACTCGCCGAGGCGCTTTCGAGCCGCTACACCGTGCCGGCGCCCGCGCTGATCGAACTCTTCGGCTGAACCTTTCTCCGATTGCCCGGGGCCCACCAGTTGGCGGGCCCCATCAGCTTGACCAGGGCCGGAACCAGCAGCATGCGGACCAGGGTGGCGTCGATGACGAGCGCGATCACCATGCCCAGGCCGAGGAAACGCATGGGCGTGAGCGGGGAGAGCGTGAACGCCCCGGTGATGAGTACGAGCAGCGTTGCGGCGGCGGTGATCACGCGGGCCGTCTGCACGGTGCCGATGCGCACCGATTCCTCGGTGTCGGCACCGGCGTTGTGGGCCTCCACCATTCGCGAGAGCAGGAACACCTCGTAGTCGGTGGACAGCCCGAAGACCACGGCGATGATGAGCACCATCATGCCCGCCGACAGCGGTCCGACGCTGATGTGCAGCGCACCGGCCAGGTGACCCTGATCGAAGATCCAGGTCAGCACCCCGAAGGTGGCCGTCAGGCTCAGGAACGCCATGAGCACGGCCTTGAGCGGCAACACGATCGAGCGGAAGGCCAGTGCCAGCATGAGCAGGGTCACCGCCACCATCACCACGATCATGAGCGGCAACCGGTCGAGGACGGCGGCGATGCTGTCGACGGTGCTGGCGCTCTCGCCGCCGACCCGCAGGTCGAGTCCGTCCAGGCGCAGGTCACGCAGGTCGCGCACGACGTCCTGGGCCCGCGGCGAGCGGTCCGGAGCGGCCAGCGCCGCATGGATGACGGTGGTGTTGTCGCGGGTGTCCAGCGCCGTCGCCTGGCGCACGCCCCGGACGCCGCCGATCTCGCGCAGGGCGGTGCTGATGGCGGCCGGAGTCGGTGCGCTGCCGTCGGTTTCGCGCAGCAGGATGGTCGCGCCACTGTTCGCGGCCGGGAAGTGCGCGCTCAATTCCTCCACGGCGACGCGGGTCTCGTTTCGGGCGGGCAGTGCGGTGTGGTCGACATCGCCGAGCCGGACCCCGGATAACGGTGCGGCGAGGACCAGCAGGATCGCACCGACCGCGATGGCGACCGTGCCAGGCCGGCGCATGACGGCGGTGACGACCCGTCCCCAGAATCGTTGCGCCCGTTCCTCCGAGCGCTCGAAGGCGTCCGCGCGCCAGCTCCACTTGCCGATGCGCGAGCCCAGCAGGGTGAGGATCGCGGGCAGTGCGGTCACCGACAGCAGCGCGGCCAGCCCGACCGCGGCGATGGCCCCGACACCGAGTGAGCGCAGCACGGCCAGCGGGAACACGAAGGTGCCCGCGAACGCGCACATGAGCAGCAGCGCCGAGAACAGCACGGTGCGCCCGGCGGTCCGCAGGGTGCGGGTCACCGCCTCCTCGGTCGTGCGTCCCCGCCCCAGCTCCTCGCGGAACCTTCCGACGATGAAAAGCCCGTAGTCGATGGCCAATCCGAGCCCCAGCAGCGACACCACGTTCATGGCGAACACGCTGACCTCGGTCATCCGCGCGATGATCCCGACCGCGCCCAGCGCCCCCACCACCGCCAGCGTGCCGATGAGCACCGGCAGCGAGGCGGCCACCACCCCGCCGAATACCAGCACCAGCACGATCGCGGTCAGCGGGATCGAAATCGATTCGGCCAGCACCAGATCGTGCCGTGACTGATCGCTGATGGTGTCGGCCAGCGCGCTGTATCCGGTCAGCTTGGTGTCGATTCCCGGAATACGCAGTGCGGCAGCAAGTTTCGGATACTCCGCGACCCGCTGATTGTCGTTCCCCGCCGAGAACACGACCGCCACCGCCTGCCGTCCATCGGACGATCGGAGGTATTGCGATCGCGGACTGTTCCAATAGCTTTCGACCGGCCGATCCAACAGCGCCGGATCGAGCTTGCCGATCGCCTGGGTCACTCTCGGCCCGATATCGGCCAGCGACTGCCCCTCGGGCGCGGTGTAGATCGCGATGACATCCGGGTTCTGCGGCCCCAGGCGTTCGGTCACCCAGGCATCCACCGACGCGGATTCACCATCGGGCACCACGAATCCCGCCGAGCTCACCCGCTGCTGCAGCCCGGCCGCGAACAGCCCGCAGGCCAGTGCGAACAGCACCGTGATCACCAGCACGGTCTTCGGCCGCGCCACCACGACCCGCGCCCAGGCGGCCATGAGGCCATCTGATTCCGCGGTCTCGGTGACCTCGGGGGAACTGTCGACGACGGTCATGGGGCACTCCGATCCTTGTGTGCGAGTGGCCTATTGCCGCGGCCCGGGCTCGGGTCGAGAGGAGAGTCAGGCGGTCGCGTCCGAATTCGTCGGCGTCAGTTCGCTTTCCAGCGTGCGGACGATGCGGTCCAGCAGGGCGTCCAGGCGTTCCGGAATGCCGCGTCCGTTGCGGACCGAGACGGTCAGCTCGGTGCGCCCGCCGCATTCGGTCATGCCCATGAGCAGCGGCATGGCGACGCTGTGCTGCGGCATGACCTTGATGGCGGTGGGGGCGAAACCGGGGACGGCGAGTGCGTCGAGGTCGTAGCGGCCCATGTGGGAGACGGTGGCGGAGGCCAGGTTCCGGCCGGTACGCGAGCCGAGCAGGTTCAGCGTGCGCAGCAGCCCGCGCCCCGCCGCCTGCGGCAGGTATTTCAGCCCGCCGTTGTCCATCTGGTTGAGCTCGCGGTTCTCCTTCAGGCCCGCGCGCTTGATCTCGTTGAGCTGCTTCCAATCCATGCCCGGCCGCACGTCCAGGAACAGCGGCAGCGCGAGATTCGCGGTGGACCGCAGTTCCGGGTCGTGGCGGCGGATGTCGACCGGGATCATGATGCGCGAGATCGGCCCGCCCTCCTCGGCGAGCAGCGCCGCCACCCGCATGAGCGCGCCCGGCCCGGTCGCGTGAATGGTGCGGGTGCGCAACAGGTGCCGGTGTTCGCCCGGGTCCTGCCGTCCGTGCCCGACCGCCGAGCGGAAGCGCGGCAGCATGAGCGTGGGCCGCCCCGGCGCGCCGACCTTGCGCACCAGTTCGGCGTCGGCGATCGGATCGGGCGCACCGACGGGTTCCTCACCGCGCAGCACCCGCAGCACATCGGTGGCCCACATGACCATGCCCATGCCGTCCATGACGCCGTGGAAGACCCGGAACACCAGGGTGGTGGGTGCGGCAGTGAGCAACAGCACCTCCACGGTGGCGTCCGAGGTCGGCCCGATCGGACTGGTGAGCACCGGATCCGCCTCCAGCGCCGGATATTCCAGGGCGTGGTCCACCACCCGCACGCTCGGCGCGACCCCGCTGTCCACCCACTGCTTGCCGTCGCGGACCAGCCGCGCACCCGGATTGGCGTCGGCGGCGGTGGCGACCGCGCGCCGCAGCGCCTCCGGATCGATGCTGCCCCGGCCCTCCACCACCAGCTGCATCAGGAACGGTGGAGCCAGATCCCGCATGGGGAAGTAGATGAGCTCGGTGGGGGAGATGGGACGGCGGAACATGTGTGTACCCCTGCCTAGATCTTCTCGGTCAATGCCACGATGCCGCCCTGGGTTTCGAGCCAGGCCAGGAACTCGGTCAGCCCGGTCTCGCGGTCCACGATCGGCTGGTAGCCGAAATCCCGGGTGGCGGCGGAGGTGTCGTAGGTGGCGGTGCGGGTCATCAGCGCCACCACGTACCGCGTCAGCGGCGGCGACCACCGGGTGGCGACGAACGGCAGGCGCCAGACGGTTTCGATGGCGGCCACCGCGGCGGTCAGCACCCGCGGATTCGGCTGCCGGGTCGGCTTCGGATAGCCGAGGCCGGTGGCCACCTCGCCGAGGAAGCCCCACACGTCGGTCTGCTCGGCGTCGGCGATGAAATACGCCCTGCCGCCGACCTGCTCGGAGCGGGCCGCCAGGACGGCCGCCTCCGCGATGTTCTCCACATGGCACAGCGAGGCCATCACCTGCTTGCCGTAGGACAGGTCCGGCAGCGTGCCCGCGGCCGCCCGACCGAGCAGCCGCACGATCGGCCCGGACCGGTCGCCGGCGCCCCAGATGGCGCGCGGCCGCAGCGCGCAGGCCGTGAATTCGGCGGTGTTGGAAGCCAGCACGGCGCGTTCGGCCGCGGCCTTGGTCTCCGAGTACACGTTCAGGTAGCGGCTCGGGTACGGCACCGATTCGTCGATGTCCACCTGATCGCCGCCGTCGCGGTCCATGAGTGCGCTGGGGCTGGAGATGAACACGAACCGCGAGGCACCGTTGCGCTTGGCGGCGCGCAGCAGACTCTCGGTGGCCGTGACGTTCTCGGCCACGAACTGCGCCCGGGTGCCGCGGTCGTCGACCCGCGCCGCGCTGTGGAACACCACGTCCACGCCCTTGGTGGCGCGTTCGAGCGACACCTGATCGGTGAGATCGCCGGTGATGATCTCGATCTCGTCGATGACCTCGTACAGGTCACGCAGATTGCTGGTGGGCCGGGCCAGGATGGCCACCTCGAAGCCGCCGTCCCGGACGAGGCGGCGCACGATCGCCCCGCCCAGGAACCCGGATGCCCCCGTAACCAGTGCCTTCACGCTCTATCCTCTCCGCATGATCGGGGGCGCTGCGTGGTTACGCAGGCTGCCTCCTCCGCGCCTGACCCGCTCATGCGGCCTCCTGGGTCTTCCACCACGTGATTCCGAAGATCTGTGTCATGGCCGCCGTCTTGAGCGGCGAGTGCTCGGTGCCCGCCGTCGCCCTCAGCGCGGCCGGGATCTGGGCCGCGTGCACCACGATGCTGAGGAAGGCGTCGATCCAGAACACCGCCCGCAGCAGCCGGCCGGCGGGGGCGCGATCGCCCGCCGCCAGCAGTAGCCCCAGGGCCAGGTAGAGCCATCCCAGTACCGGAATCGCCCGCAGCACAGTCACCTTCATCGTCCGTTGTCCTTTCCGAGCTGCTCCGCCGCCCAGACCGCGAGTTGTTCGCGGCCGATCTTGGCATTGTGTCGGATATCGACCGGGAACTTCGGATGGAACAGGAACGTGGAAACCGGTGCGGTGACATCGAATTCGCCGGCCCGCTGCCGCAACTGCGCCGTCAGCGCCGCGGTGTCCGTGCCGGGCGCGGCCTCCACGCAGAGCACCGGCAGCTGCGCGCCGCGAGTGCCCACGCCGACCAGTGCGGTGCGGATCACCCCGGGCAGTATGTTGAAGACCTGTTCCACCTGCACGGAGAACATGGGTCCGGCGGCGGTGTGCACGCGCTGACTCTTGCGGCCGCAGAACCAGATCCGGCCCTCGCCGTCGATCCAGGCCAGGTCGCCGGTGCGATGCCACACCGTGTCGTCCTCGTGGATCTTGCCTGCCAGATTCGCCGACTCGGGCCAGTAGTAGCGGGTGCTCACGTTCGGTCCCGACACCACCAGCTCGCCGATGCCACGGGTGGCGACCAGCTCGGATTCGCGGGCCTCGGCCTGCGCCCAGGTCGGGATGGGATCGTCGGTGATGGCGACCAGCCGGGCCCGCACACCCTCGGCGGGCCGCCCGACACAGGTGCCGTCACCCAGGTGCGCGCGCTCCGCCAGACCGCCCAGCAGTTCCCGGGATTCGATGGTCGACATGGGCAGCGCCTCGGTGGAACCGTACCCGGCGTACACCTCGGCGTCCTCGGCCAGCACCTGCCGCAGCCCGGCGATGCACCAGTCCGGGACGGGTGCGCCGCCGGAATAGATGCTGTGCAGGGTCGGCACCGGCGTCTTGTGCGTCTCCAGGTGCCGCAGCAGCGGAATCAGCACGGCCGGGGAGGCGAACATGGTCTTCACGCCGAACCGGTTGAGGGCGTCGACCACGTGTGCCGGATCGGTGGAGCCGACCTTGCTCGGCACCAGCGGCGGTAGCACGCACCGTGAGCCGAGCAGCATGTCGAGAATGCCGACCAGCGGCAGCGTGATCAGCGAGGTGCCCGGTTCCACCCGGCCGCGCGCGGCGTGCACCTGCTCGACCATGGCGCTGAGATTGCCGTGCGTCATCTCCACGGCCTTGGCGGGTCCGGTGCTGCCGGTGGTGTAGGCGATGAGCAGCACCTCGTCCGCCGGCGCCGGCACCCGCTCGCGCAGGGTGAAGGCGTCGAACGGGGCCCGGTGCTCGCCGGCGGTCCGTCGCTCGGCGCGGGCGGCCAGCAGTTCCTGCAGTCGCGCCGCGACTTTCGCGCCGACCGGACCGGCCGCGCCGTCGGCGCGGAACCGGTTGCCGAGCCGGCCCGCGGTCACCGGCGCGCCCCAGCTGCGCAGGGTCGGTCCGCTCCAGAACCAGCGCGGGCCGACGGTGAGAGTCACCCGCACGTTCCGGAAGTACTTGCCGAACAGCACTCGCGCCGCGTGCGCCTGCGGAATGCCGATGAACGCCTCGGCATTCGCGGCGCGCAGGCAGTTGAGCATCTTGCGCAGGCCCATGCCCGGATCGATGACCACCGGGATGGCGCCGATCTTCAACAGCCCCAGCATGATCGCGTACAGCTCCGGGCTGGGCAGCACCAGCACGATGGTGCGGGTGCCACGGCCCACGCCCGCCGCGGCCAGGTGCAGGCCGATGGTGTCGGACCACTCGTCGAGCTCACGGTAGGTGAGGTGGCGGTAGTCCGGGAGGCCGGAGGCGGTCTTCCCCGCGGGGTAGATCACCGCCTCACGGTCCGGATCGGCGGCCACCACCGCTCGGAAGCGGTCGATGGCCTGCCAATAGGTCGCGGTGGTCACGCCGCGGCTCCGGCGAGGGCCGGGAGCCGGTAGACGACAGCGGCGGCCGAGGGGCCGGCACCGGCCGCCACGAACAGCACATCGCGGTAGCCGGCCAGCGAATCCGCCTGGGCGGCCGCGTGATACGCCAGGGTGAGCGCGGCCGTGTGCGGGTCACCGTCGGTCAGGTCCGGGGTGAACACCGCGTCCGCGGCGATGCCGAGTTCGGCGGCCAGCCGGGCCGGGAAGTCGGCGCTCGGGGTGGCGGCGATGAGGGCGGTGGTGGCCTTGTCGACCGCACTGTCCGACAGCGCGGCGCGCGCGGCCCCGGCGGCGGTGGCCAGCAGCCGGTCCAGGTAGCCGGGTTCACGCTCGACCGTCATGATGCCGCGGCCGCGATCGCCCATGGTCTCGGTGTCCACGTAGGACTCCAGGCCCGGAGTGCCCGCGGCGGCGCGGGTGTGCACCCGGCCGAAGCCCTCGGGCTCGCCGGTCTGCTCCAGCAGCAGCGCCGCACCCGCGGTGGCGTAGGGGAATTCGTCGTCGGCGGCGGAGCGCGTCAGCGACGGGTGGGTGTCACCCGACACCACCAGCACGTGCTCGGCGCTCCCGGTGGCCAGTACCGCCTGCGCCACCTGCACGGCATTGAGCACGCCGGTGCCGGCGTTCATGAGGTCGAAGGAGAACGACCGCGGGTCCTCCTTCACGTAGTCGAGCCCGATGCCCGCGGCCTTCTGGATCAGGGCCGACACGGCCGGCTCGACGGTATTGCTGTCGCGGAAGATGCCCGCGTTGATCATGACCCCGACCTGCCCGGGCTCGATGCCGGCGCTCTCCATGGCCCGTCGCGCGGCCCGGCCGCTGAGCTCGACGATGCTGAAAGTGTCGGTGTCCCGGCTGATTCCGGTGGACTTGATGCGCACACCCATGGCAGTACCTCAGACCTTCAGCGACGAGATGGTGGTGGACAGGAAGCCGCCGACGACGCCGGAGGCCGCCGGAATCATCAGGATCTTCGACCCGGCCGCCAGGTTCTGCTGGCTGAGCTGATCGTGCAGCACGATGAAATGCGAAGTGCTGGAGGTATTTCCGTACTTCTCGATGACATTCAGGTCCGGCGGCATGGGGTGGCCGAACTCGCGCTCGGCGATCGCGTTCATGAACGGAATCGCGGCCGCGCCGAACTGGTGGTGGATGATGTAGTCGAAACCCTCGTCGGCGAAGGTGATCCCGTTCGCCTCCATGAAGTTGCGCTGGGTGTCGGTCCACAGCAGGAACCGCGCCTCGTTGTGCATCTTCCGGTTGTCGGTGTAGAGCGCCACGCCATTGGACTTGTCGCTGGGCATGCCCAGGCACAGGTGCGAGAACTCCGAGGCGGTGGTGAGCTCGATGTAGTGGATCTTGTCGTTGTCGTCCACGGCCTCGTCGAGCACCACGGCCGCACCGGAATCGCCGACGGTCAGCGACGCGAATTGCAGATCGTATTTACTGGAAATCTCGTTCACGGCCGTTTCGGCAATAGGCGTAATGGCCTCGCCGCTGACCACGATGCCGCGTTTCACCGCGCCACTGCGAATCATTCGGTCGAGAATGTAGACGCCACTCATCATGCCCGCGCAGGCATTCGAGAGATCGAAGGCGATGACATCCTCGCGAGCGCCGATGGCGCGGCCGATGGCGCCGGCGAAGGACGGCTCCATGTACATCTTGGTGCCCTCCTTACTGCGCGTGATGGAGGTCGAGATGATGATGTCGAGATCGCCTGCGGCATAAGATGACCTGGACAGACAGTCCTCGACGGCCTTCATGGCCAGGGCGAAGGAGTCCTCGAGCGTCTCCGGGCGGGTGTCGCGGAATCGGCGTTCCTTGACGCCCGTGATTCGTTCGAGATCGAACTCCGGGACCTCCTTCAATTGTGAGAGCAGTTCGGCTGTGGTAACACGCTTCTCGGGCAGATAGGCGCCGATGGACTCGAATCGAGATTGCGGCACAGGGGACTCCTGGAACTGGGAGGCTGAAACCTCGTGGAAGAGAGTGAAATGTGTGTTCGTCAAGCTCGGATGAACTGAGGCTACCCGAGGGTAACTAGCTTGGGGAACTATCGCGTTCCGTTTAGCTGTCTGAGACGAAACGTGAACGCATGCTTAGTGTTACGCGCGGTGTCGCAAAATTTCCGCACCCGGCCTGGCCGCCCGCGGCCTGGCTGAGGTGGGGGTTCGCCGAAAGCCGGGCGCTGTGGTCACCGCCTGGCGATCGTCCGTTATGTGTCATCGGTATGGCCCGGGGATGACGAACCGAGCTTCTCGCTGTGAGTGAGTTCACCCGGCCACGTCACACCCGCGCGCTCCGGTGGCACCGACCCGAAAACTGTCTGGGCGACAGTGGATTTCGCGACGAGGCGTAGCGATTCAGGCCTGCGCGGGCAGGCCCAGCACCGCGATCACGAACTCTACGAACAGCGGCGCCAATTCGGGCACCCGATGCGCCCCCTCGGCCACGATGACCCGGCGGGTGCGTTCGCCGATGGCATCCGGAATCAGCGCGAACAGCTCGTCGGCGATGACCGGCAGGCTCGGATCGGTCGAGCGCGCCTGGGCGTAGAAGACCCGGTACAGATCCGCGAACCGATCCACCGACAGATCCCGCAGTGCCACCGACTCCTGATCCACCTTGAACGCCTCGACCAGCATCAGCCGCGCGAAATCCGGTTCGGAGGCAACGGTTTCGCAGAAGGTGACCACGATGGACTCGATGCGCTCGTACGCGCCGGCGTCGGTGGGCAGCTGGGCCAGCTCGTCGGCGATGCGGGTCGCGATGATGTCGGAGGCGGTGCGCACCGCCTCGATGAAGCAGTGCTCCTTATTGCTGAAGTGCTCGTAGAAGGTGCTGCGCGAGACCCGGGCGCGCGCCACGATATCGGTGAGTGTGGTGGCGTGGTAGCCCCTGGCCTCGACGCATTCCACCATGGCCTCGAGCAGCCGGCCGCGCTGCGAGGTGAGGACGGCGTCCCGGGCGGCGCGATGCCGTTCGTCGAAGTTGGTGCGCTGCAACGTCCCTTGTGGTGCGCGAGCCGTCATGTGGACCTGCCTGTCGCGCATCCATTCCCTCTCTCACTGAACCGCGTTCGCTTCAGATGGTCATTATCGGTGGGCGCCCGGATCGGTGGTGTCCCGGGATTGCGGTCGGGTGACCTCAGTCGCCGCCGGCTACCGCGGACGCTACAGTCGCGGCAGCCGCAACACCGCGAAGGTGAAGGCACGTAGATCCGGAATCCGTTGCGGCAGGAGGGAAATCTCCCCGCGCCGGATCAGCCGCCGGGTGCGCTCGGCAATGGCGTCGACGATCAACGCCGGTTGTCCGTCGATCGCCGCCGGGATATCCGCGGACCCGGCTCGCGCCGGCCGATGGAACTCCCCGCGGATCGGAATGTCCGTTCCGGCGCGACGAAAGACCATTCCTCGTGTCGTCGGACCGCATATGCACATCGTGGCAATGGCGGATCGGCCGTCGCCATCGGCGTGGACTTCTGTCCAGGTCCGGGGTCGCTGTCGGGTGCCGCGGTCCGTACGCTGGCTGGACCGGAAAACTGGATCCTCACTGGCTACTTCGGTAAATGTTTAGCTGAAGGATTGCTGGATGGATAGGCGGACAGATGCTCGACGCGCTCACACCGATTCCGGAGCAGCCGCTGCTCGGAATGTACCTGCGGCACCGCCGGGAGAATCAGGGCCTCACGCAGGAGGAGACCGCTCGGCGGATGTTCGTCAGCGTCTCGCTCTACCGGAAGCTGGAGAGCGGGGAGCGCACGGTTTCGGCGGACCGGCTCGAGGACTGGTGTGCCGCCATGGACGTACCGATGTGGATGCTCGAGAAGGTGGTCTCGCTGGCCCTGCCCAGGGTGTCCACCTTCGCGCGCGGCACCTGGCCACCCCGGCTGCGCCAAGAGGACCTCGACCATCTCGAGGCCCTGCCCTATCCGGCGTACTTCCACCGCTTCCCCGAATACGAGGTGCTCGCGGCCAATCGGGCTGCCGGCGGGGCGTTTCCGTGGCTGGCCCCCGCGGCGCCCGGCGCCGACCGCCCGGTCAATGTCATCGAGCAGTTCCTGACCATCCCGGAAGCTCGCGAGTTGCTGGTCAACTGGGACACCATCGTGCACCGCCTGGTTTTCGGCCTGCGCGTCCTCTCGCCCGGCGTGGTCGCCCCCGAGCGCCTGGCCCAGATCATCGAAACCTGCAGCGTCAACCCGGAATTCGCGCGCATGTGGAACACCCCGATGGACGAAGACCTGTTCAACGACTCGCTCGTGCAGGTCCGCAACCCGGCCACCGGCGAGATCATGAGCCTGACCATGCGTTCCTACAACGCTTTTCACCCGCAGAACTGCTCCTACCAGCTGTTCATGCTCACGCCGCGGTCGCCCGGCACCACCACCATCGACCCATGCGCGGCCCCCTGAGCGGGCTCCGGCAGCTGTTCGGAAGGAGAGAACGGGGAACGGTCGATGTCGGCCGACACCGTTGACTCCTCGCCAACAGCTGATCCGGGCTCGCTGGTCGGCGCGGGTGCCCCAAATCGTGCTACTGCCCCAGGTCGACCGGCGCGGTAAGCGGACCGGATCGGTGCCCGCCCGCCGGAGGGCGGCGGGCGGCACCGGTTCTTACTTCGGTTCGACGTACTTCGGGAAGACCACGGCCGGTTCCGGCAGGGCGGTGCCCGGGCGGAGCGGGGTGGCGAGGTCCGCGAAGTTGCGGTCGGTGACGCCGAGCAGGTCCAGGATCTTTCCGGCCGAGCCGGGGATCACCGGCTGGACCAGGATCGAGACGATGCGCAGCACCTCCATGGTCACGTAGAGGATGGTGCCCTCGCGGGCGGTGTCCTCCGGGGTGCCGGCCTTGGCCAGGGTCCAGGGCGCCTGGGCGGAGAAGTAGCGGTTGGTCTCACCGAGGGTGAGCCACAGCTGCTCCAGACCCAGATGGATCTGCTGCTGGTCGAACTCGGTCCGGACCTTCTCGAGCAGGTCGCCCGCGCGCTCCAGCAGGGCCTTGTCGTCCTCGGTGAACTCGCCCGGGGTGGGGACGACGCCGCCGAAGTCGCGGGCCACCATCTTCAGGCAGCGCTGGGCCAGGTTGCCGTACTCGTTGGCCAGATCGGCATTGATGCGGCCGACGATGGCCTCGTGGCTGTAGGAGCCGTCCTGGCCGTAGGAGATCTCACGCAGCAGGAAGAAGCGCACGGCGTCCAGGCCGAAGGTGTCGACCAGGTCCATGGGATCAACCACGTTGCCGACCGACTTGGACATCTTCTCGCCCTTGTAGTTGACGAAGCCGTGCACGAAAACCCGCTTCGGGAGCTCGATTCCGGCGCTCATCAGGAAGGCGGGCCAGTACACGGTGTGGAACCGCGAGATGTCCTTGCCGATGATGTGCAGGTCCGCGGGCCAATACCGCTGGAACGACGCCGAATCGGTGTCGGGGAAGCCCGCGCCGGTCAGGTAGTTGGTGAGCGCGTCCACCCAGACGTACATGACGTGCTCGGGGTGACCCGGCACCGGCACACCCCAGTCGAAGGTGGTGCGGGAGATGGACAGATCCTTCAGGCCCGCCTTCACGTACGAGACGATCTCGTTGCGCCGGGTCGCGGGCGCGATGAATTCCGGCTGGGTCTCGTACAGTTCGAGCAGCTTGTCCTGATAGTTGGACAGGCGGAAGAAGTAGTTCGACTCCTCGGTCCACTCCACCGGGGTCTTGGTGTCGGTGGAGATACGGGTGCCGTCCTCGAGGAGGGTGGTCTCCTCCTCGGTGTAGAACGCCTCGTCGCGCACCGAGTACCAGCCGGCGTAGGTGTCGAGGTAGATGTCCCCGGCCTCGACCATGCGCTCCCAGATCGCGACCGACGCGGCCAGGTGGTCCTCGTCGGTGGTGCGGATGAAGCGGTCGAAGGAGATGTCGAGCGCCTTGTCCATGTTCTCGAAGACGTCGGAGTTGCGCGAGGCGTACTCCTGCTCCGCGAGACCGGCGGCCTTGGCGGCCTGCTGCACCTTCTGGCCGTGCTCGTCGGTGCCGGTCATGTAGAACACATCGAAGCCGTCCAGCCGTTTGAAGCGGGCCAGGGCATCGGACGAGATGTACTCGTAGGCGTGCCCGATGTGCGGTGCGCCGTTCGGGTACGCGATGGCCGTGGTGACGTAAAAGGCGGGGCGATCGGATGCGCTCATGGTGTGTCTACTCTATCTGCGTGTCCTACGTCGCTCGCGTGAATATCCCCATGGCAGGTGCCGCACGTCTTTCTTTCGGGGGATGGGCATGACCACTCGCCGACCTGCGCCCGAGCCGCCCGAGCCGCTGTCGCCGCTCATCGACGCGCACACCCACATCGATGCCTGCGGGGCCACCGATCCGGAAGCGGTTGCGGCCCTGGTGGAGCGGGCCCGCGCGGTGGGTGTGCGGGAGCTGGTGACGGTTGCCGACGACCTCGAGGCGGCGCGCTTCGCGGTCCGCGCCGCGCACTGGGACGACCGGGTCCATGCCGCGGTGGCGCTGCACCCGACCCGCGCCAACCACCTCGACGAGGCCGCCAAGGCCGAGCTCGAGCAGCTGGCCGCCGATCCGCGGGTGGTCGCGGTGGGGGAGACCGGGCTGGACTACTACTGGCCCGGCAAGCTGGACGGCTGCGCCGAGATCGAGGATCAGGTCGAGGGCTTCCGCTGGCACATCGACCTGGCCAAGCGGCTGGGCAAGCCGCTCATGATCCACAACCGGGAGGCCGATCACGACCTGCTGGCGGTGCTGCTGGACGAGGGCGCGCCGGAAACCGTGATCTTCCACTGCTTCTCCTCCGACGCGAACATGGCGATGGCCTGTGTCGAGGAGGGCTATGTGCTCAGTTTCTCGGGCACGGTCAGTTTCAAGAACGCGCACGAATTGCGCGAGGCCGCGAAACTCGTTCCGGACGAACTGATTCTGGTCGAAACGGACGCGCCCTTCCTGACTCCGCATCCCTTCCGGGGTGCGCAGAACGAGTCGTACATGCTGCCGTACACGCTGCGCGCACTGGCGGAACTGCGCGAACAGGATCCGGTGCAGCTGGCCAAGATCACCACCGCCAATGCCCGCCGCGTCTACGGAATCTGATCCACTGTTCCGCCTCTCCGGGACTTCAGCGCCCGGCTCGGGTGCCGTCGCGGGTACCGCACGCGTGCCCGCGGTCGGGTGGCGAACCTATTTCGGGCGTACCCGGCGAGTTACCCCTCAGCGCTGCGAAATCAGTTGTCGCTGTCGGGGATCGGACGCCGGGCTTTGCGTCGCCATATGTGTCGCAGCTCACTACGATCTAGCGCGATCGTGATTTACCTGCGGTTCGATATCGGGTCGTAATTTTCGTCACCGCAGTTCCGCCGGGAGTGGTTGTCAATCCCGGACCCTCTCGTTATCGTACTGTGACCATGCCGGGATTTCCGATGCACGCATTGACGAAGATCAACTCGTCGCGTTCCCCGATGCTGTACGGGGCTATCGCGGCGATGCTCGTCACGCTCATCTTCGGCGCCGGCGTTGCCATCATGAGCAAGAAGCAGATCACCTTCGTCATCGATGGCAAGCAGTTCGCCGAATCCACCATGCGCGGGGACGTCCGCGGCGCGCTCAAGGACGCCGGGTACGCGATCACCAACCGTGATGACGTATCCCCTTCCGCCGCAGCGCATATCAGCGACGGATCCACCATCACGCTGAACCGGGCCCGCGAGGTCTCGCTCATCGTCGACGGCACGCCCTCCAAGGCCTGGACCACCGCGCTCACCGTGGCCGAGGCGGTCACCAAGCTCAACCTGCCCGGCGACGTCTTCACCTCGCCCGCGCGCCCGACGCCGCTGCCGCTCGAGGGCGCGCAACTGCTCATCACCAACCCGCGCACGGTCGAGCTCAGTGACAACGGCGCGCCCGCGTCGCTGGTCCGCCTCGCCGCCCCGACCATCGGGGAGCTGCTCCAGGCGCAGGGCCGCCCACTGGTCAATCAGGACTCCGTGGAACCGGTCGCGAGCACCCCGCTCACCGACGGCATGAAGATCACCGTCACCCGCAAGATCGTGGAGAACCGCACCGAGCGGGTGCCGCTGGATCCGCCGGAGAACATCATCGAGGATCAGACGCTCAATATGAGCCGCACGATCGTCGAGAATCCGGGCGTACCCGGCACGCAGGACGTGACTTTCGCGGTCTCCATCGTGAACGGCCATGAGGCGGGCAAGGATCCGATCAAGTCCACCGTGATCGTGCCCGCGCAGCCCAAGACCGTGCGCAAGGGCGCCAAGCCCGGCACCGAGGTCCCGGACGTGCAGAACGGCACCACCTGGGATGCCCTGGCCAAATGCGAATCCGGCGGCAACTGGGCCATCAATACGGGCAACGGCTTCTTCGGCGGCATCCAGTTCGACCAGAACACCTGGGAACGCCAGGGCGGCACCCGCTACGCCCCGCGCGCCGATCTCGCGACCCGCGAGGAACAGATCGCCATCGCCGAAGTGACGCGCGCCCGCCAGGGCTGGGGCGCGTGGCCGGCCTGTACCTCGCGGCTCGGCATCGGTTAGAAGGGCTGTCCCGACAGCGTGGACAGCAGCTGGAACGGCATGCTGAGGAACATCAACCCGACATAGAGCGGGTAGCGGATCGGATCACCGTTGAGGTAGCCCTCGGCCAGCCAGCTCATCAGGTCTGCGGAACCCATGTCGCATCTCCCTTGCGTAGTGGTTACTGCCACCGGGCATGTCGGCAACGCGAATCCTGTTGTTACCGAACGGAAGTATCGGCAGCCCGGGCGATCGGCGCTCGACACGAACGCGCAGGGTCACCGGAAAGTGGATTCGAGGAAGTCGACGAGGTCGGCAGTGGTGGCCGGGCGGCAGGCGAAGCCCAGGTAGCCGTCGGGACGGATGACGAAGGCCGATCCGTGGCCCGCGCGGTAGGCCCGGGCGAATTCGCCTGCGGTGTCGCGGATCAGCGGGAGGCTGGTCGCGGCCGCGCCGGCCCGGGGTGCGGCGATCAGGTAGACGTCCAGGTGGCCGTGGGCCGTAGCGGTCGCGGTGACGGCCAGCTGTTCCAGGTCGCGCAGGTCGTGATCGGTGGTGGTGTCGTCCGCGTAGAGCAGCAGGGTGTGGGCGGTGCCGTCGATGAGGGGCAGCAGCCGGAAGTCGAAGGCGACGGCGTCGCGGGTCAGGCCGCGGGCGTCGGGGGCGCGGGCGCCCGCCGGCGGGGCGGGCTCGCCGGGTGGAGACGGCGCGACGATCGGACTGCCGGCATAGTCGATGAGCAGCTGGGCCTCCCGGCGCAGGACGTAGCCGGGATCGGTGGAATCCGCCCCGATGCCCTCGCGGGCGCTGCGGACCGTGCGGCCGACGACCTCCTCGCCGACCGGACGGCGTTCGGCGTCGTAGGAGTCGAGCAGGGTTTCGGAGGCGTCACCGGTGAGCGCCAAGGCCAGTTTCCAGGCCAGATTGTGGGCGTCCTGGATGCCGGTGTTCATGCCCTGGGCGCCGGTGGGCGGGTGGATATGGGCGGCGTCACCCGCCACGAAAACCCTTCCGCGGCTGTAGGAATCGACAATGCGGTGGCTGATCCGGAAGACCGAGGACCAGCGCAGGTTCGACACCTGTGCCGGTTCGGGGGCGAGGCGGTCGACGACCGCTTGCAGATCGGGCAGATCGGGCGTCCACCCGGTGGTGAAGCCGTGCTCGACGCCGTCGTCGCCGGTCGCCCGGTCGGGTGTCCGGCCGTCGGGGAGGAGCATGGAGATGCGGTACCGGTGCCGGCCGGGGAGCGGGATGCAGACCAGCAGATCATCGGTGACGCCGTCGGTCTGGTGGCTCGCGCGGATGTTGTAGCCGCGCGGCATCGACCAGCTCAGTTCCACGTCCCCGAGCATGTAGTGCTCGGTGAAGGCCGCGCCCTCGAAGGAGAGACCCAGCGCCTTGCGGATCGTGCTGTGCGCGCCGTCGCAACCGACGAGATAGCTTGCCCGCGTGGTCTTCTCACCCATGTCGCTCGCGAGCGTCACGGTGACCCCGTCGGCGTCCTGCTCGAAAGCCGCGACCCGCGTACCCCGTTCGACGGCGCCGCCCAGCTCGGCGAGCCTGTCCCGCAGAATTCGCTCGGTCTCGTACTGCGGCAGGCCGACGAATCCGAACGGCACGTCCGGAGGCAGCGTCAGCTCGATGCGCGGGCCCGGCTCGCCATTGACGAAGGCGAGCTGCCCGTGCAGTTGGATCGCCGCGTCCAGAATCCGGCGCAGCACCCCCATCTGCTCGAACACTTCCAGCGCACGCGGTTGGATGCCAACGGCTTTCGCGTACTGCGGCGGTTTCAGCAGCGGGTCGACGATCCGGCACGGCACGCCGCGGCGACGCAGCTCGATCGCCGCGGTCAGGCCGACCGGTCCGGCGCCCGCGATGATTACCGCGGTGTCGTCCATGGGGTCGAACCTGTCGGGGATACGGACGCCGCGGGATTGTTCGTGGCCGAATTACGTTGTGCCGGATCGTGTCCGGGCACGGCACCGGAGCCGTAGAAGGTGGGCAGCATGCCCTTCACCAGTACCAGCGCCGACCCTTCGCCGGAGGGGACGGCCGCCAGGTTGGTGGCGACCACGATGGTGAGGCCGGAGTCCGGGTCCGACGCCATGTAGGTCATGTAGCCCGGGATCTGACCGTCGTGCCCGAACTGATGCTCACCGAATCGGACGAGGCCCAGGCCGTACCCGGCCATGGCCGGATTGGCCGGATCGATCGGCTGGATACTGTCCATCCGCATCTTCTGGAACTCGGCGTCGAGCAGTTTGCCGTCGACGAGCGCCTTCGTATACGTGGTCATATCGTCGACCGTCGAGATCGCCGCACCCGCGGTCCAGGTCCACGACGGGCTCGAGGTCGTCTGGTTGCCCGGTTTCAGCGTGCCCGCCAGCGCGGCGGCCTGCTGATCCGGCGGCAGTGCGAAGGTGTCGATGGTGGAGACCATGGTGCCGAAGGCGTAGCCCTGCGGATGCGGATCCGGCATCGAGGAGTCCGCCGGCGCGGGGAACGACGTGTGCTTCAACCCGAGCGGTTCGAAGATGCGCTGCCGGAAGTTGTCGGCCACAGGCATATTCGTGACCTTCTCGATGACCAGTCCCAGCAGGATGGTGTTGGTGTTGCAGTACTCGAATCTCTCGCCCGGCTGGAAATCGACCGGGTGCGCGAACGCGATGGCCAGCAATTCCTCCGGGGTCCACACCTTCTGTGGATCCTTGTCGATCGCGGCGCTGAAGTCGTAGTCGAAGGTGTAGTTGTAGAGGCCGCTGCGCATTTCGGCGAGCTGGGCGAGGGTGATGCGGTCCCCGTTCGGCACGCCCGGCCAATACTTGCCGATCGGATCGCCGAGCGAGAGCTTGCCCTCCTGGGCGAGCTGCATGAGGACCGTCACCGTCATGGTCTTGGTATTGCTGCCGATCCGGAAGTGGTCGTCCACCGTCATCGGATCGTCCTTGCCGATGGCCCCGGTCCCGAAGGTGGCGGTCCAGTCGCCGTCCTTGGGCGACTCGACCACCACCACCGCTCCCGGAATGGCGTTGTCCTTCATCAGTTCGGTGATGATGGGCCGCAATGTCGCGGCGTATCCGGGCTCCTTGGACCCCGTATCGTTCGACGATCCACACCCTGCGGCGACCGTCAACGCCACGGCTGCGATGAGCACGCCGAAACTTCGCCGGTATCCCATAACTCTCCGTCCGGTCCGCTGGAACGTGGTTATGAAGCTGCTGAAGCGTTTGTCAGCCTAACTCCGTACCAACCGGTCGCGAATGGAAATGGGCGGTGTCGCTACATCAGTGCGCCACCGTCGACGCGGAGCTCGGTGCCGGTCATGTAGCGGCCGTCATCGGAGGCCGCCATGGCCACGACACCCGCGATGTCCTCGGGCTTGCCGAGTGCGCCGGCCTCGATCCACCCGGGCAGCCGCGCCATGAGCGTCCAGTCGGCGTCGGCGGGCAGTTCCAGGCCGGAGGTGATGCCGGTGCTGATGCCGCCGGGCACGATATTGACCGCGCGCAGGCCCTTTTTCACGTATTCCAGCGCGATGGAGTGGGTGAGCGCGTTGACGCCCGCCTTCGACGCGGAGTACGCGGCCATATAGGGATTGGACCCGAAGGCCGAGGTGGAGGAGAAGTTCACGATCACGCCGTGCCCGGATTCGATGAGCGCGGGCAGCGCGGCCTGGATCATGAGGAAAGTACCGGTCAGGTTGACCGAGATGACCCTGTTCCAGTCCTCGAGGGGCATGTCGTGGGTGTGCGCGGCGCGCAGGATGCCCGCGGCGTTCACCAGAACGTCCAGGCCGCCGAGGAATTCGAGGGCCTCGGCGGTGACGGCGCGGACCGCCACCGGGTCGGAGATGTCGAGGGTGAGGGTGCGCAGGCGCTCGCGCTGCTCGGCGGGGGCGGCGTCGACGGTGGCGGCCAGTCCGGCCTCGTTCACATCGGCGGCGACCAGGTGGGCTCCCTCTTCGAGCAGTCGCAGGGCCACGCCCTGTCCGATGCCCGATCCCGCTCCGGTGACAAGTACTCGGCGGCCTTCGTATCTGCGCGACATGGCGAGAAATTAGAACAAGTTTCAAGGCACGTCAATGGGCCGGCGCCCAATCGGGCGTAGCTGGTTGCCAGAGTCTTCTCATACTGGTCCTCCGTTCAAATCGATAAACTCGGGCCCCGAACAGGAATGGTCATCGGGTCGGGACTGATGGAGGATTCATGCGGTCGGTTGGTTGGCGTACACGGATTTTCACCGCGGCCGTAGCATCGGCGGGCACGCTGCTGGTCCTGCCGGGAACCGCGGCTCACGCCGAAACGGCCGGCACCGCCTTCGCCACCACCGCGCTACCGGACGGCTTCCGCGGCCTGCCGAACGGCACCATCATCGACTACTGGACCACCCGCTCCAATGGCGAACCGGTGAAAGCCAGTGGCGCGCTGTTCGTTCCGTCCGGTCCCGCGCCCGCGGGCGGCTGGCCGATCATGGCCTATGACCACGGCACCTCCGGCATGGGACCGGGCTGCGGCGGGCAGACCGACACCTCGAAGGTGAGCCGGGCCAAGGAAGACCAGGTGCTGCAGTACTTCGTGAACAAGGGCTTCGCTGTGGTCGCGCCGGATTATCTGGGCCTGGGCCGCTTCGACACCGGCCCGCACCCGTACCTGGAGATCAGTACCGAGGCCGGTGCCACCATCGACCTGGTCAAGGCGGCCCGCGCCACGAATCCGGAGCTCTCGCGCACCTGGGCGGTGACCGGATTCTCGCAGGGCGGTCAGGCGGCGCTGGGCACCGCGCACCTGCAGGTGTCGCAGACCCCCGACCTCGACTTCCGCGGCGCCATCGCGGTCGACCCGGAATCGGATCTGGAGAAGATCGCCCCGTTCGTCGGCCCCTGGGCGCCGGAGATCCCCGGTCAGGCCGGGACCGCGGTCAACGGGTTCGTGGTCAGCATGCTGGCCGGGCTGCGCGCCACCCACCCCGAGGTCGATGTCGACAGCTACCTGACCCCGCGCGGCAAGCAGGCCGTGGACGCCTCGGAGAGCCTGTGCTTCGCGGACATCATGAAGGTGGTCGACGGCATGGGCATCGGCGACATGCTGTCGCGGCCGCTCGACACCCCCGAATTCCAGGCCGCCATGAGCGAGTACATGGCGGTGCCGGTCAACGGCTACAACGCGCCGATCCTGCTGCTGCTCAACACCAATGACACCACCGTGCCGTCCCCGTTGCACGCGGCGCTGGCCGCGCAGCTCGCCGCCGCCGGCGCGGACTTCCAGACGGTGGTCGGCACCGGCACCCATACCCAGTTGAACCCGCAGATGTGGAATGCCATCGGCGCGTTCAGCGATCGGATCCTGGCCGCGCCCACCGTGCCGTGACGATGGTCGCGTGATCTCTTACTTCGGGAACCAGCCGAAATCGGGTTCGCAGGTGACGTCCTGGTCCGGGCGGACACCGGTGGCGAAGTAGGTGTTCACGATGGTGTTCAGGCACGGGCTCAGGTCCGGCCGGAACGCGCCGTGAATCCTGGTGTCCGCCAGCGTCACCAGGCGTGACCCGGTCAGATCCGCGTGCAGCGCAAGCCCTTCCGAGTATGCGGTGCGAGTGTCGTGGACATTGGCCACGATCAGCACCGGGCTCGCATTGTGGATCTCGGTGGGCGGTTCCACCGGGTCCGGCCAGAAAGCACAGGCGGTGATGTTGTTGGCGAACGCCCCGAACACCGGCTGCGTGGGCCGCGCGGCCTCGACATTGCCGTAGTACCAGGCGGGATCGCGCGGCGCGGCCTTGTCGCCGCACATGATGGCGGCCATACCGGCGGCGTCGAGCGGCACCACGGAGACGATCTTGGCCTTCAGCGCGTCCATGTCGATGGGGCCGCCTGCCACGCCCGACGCCACCATGGTCAGCACTTCGGCGAGGTTGGGATTCAGCTGCGGGTTCGGCAGCAGCGCCAGCAGCATCATGGGAATGGTGTGCTCGTCGACCAGGTAGCCGCTGCCGTAGATCTCATGACCCGCGGACCGCCGGATGAGGTCCTCGACCCAGGCGCGCACCGCCTCCGGGGTGCTGCCGAAGTGGTACTGATCGTCGTGGCGGGCCGCCCATTTCGCCCAGTCGTCGAGGGCGTACTCGTTGATCGCGCCCATGTCCTGGTAGAGCCCGACGTAGTAGCGGTCCGGGTCGACGGCACTGTCGAAGACCATGCGGTCGGCGTGGTCGCCGAACATCTGCGTGTAGACCGCGCCCAGATAGGTGCCGTAGGACGCGCCGAAGTAGTTGAGCTTCTTCTCGCCGAGCAGGCTTCGGATGAGGTCCATGTCGCGCGCGGTGTTGCGAGTCGTGATCTTGCGGGCCTTCTCCGGGTCGGTGCCCACGCACGCGGTGGCCAGCGCCGCGGCCACGGCGGTGTCGCGGGCATAGCCGAACACGTCGAATCCGGCGGAGAAGAGCATGGTGGGCACCGGAATCGTGCAATTGACGGCGTCGGAGCGGCCGACGCCACGCGGGTCCATGCCGATCAGGTCGTACTGCGCGCGGACGTCCGCGGTCATGGCCTTCTGGGTGTTGACCGTCATCGCCAGGCCGGCGCCGCCCGGACCGCCCGGATTGGTGACCAGGATGCCGCGGCGGCGCGCCGGGTCGGTGGCGGCGATGCGGGAGATCGCGACGGTGAGCGTGCGACCGTCCGGATTGCTGTAGTCGAGCGGTACCAGGACGCCCGCGCACCGCGCGCCGGCGGCGTCGAGGGCTGCGTTGTCGCACGGCTTCCACTCCAGTGTCTGGTGGTAGAAGCGGTCCATTCCCGGGGCCGTGTCCGCATTCGCCGGTCCCGCGGGCAGCGTGACCGCCGCGGTCAGCAGCGTCGCGCCCAGGACGAGCCGTCGAATCCGCCGAGCGGGCATGCACTCTCCTTCGCGGTTGTGTTCCCAAGGGGCGACGCTACTCGGATACCTGGTGAAAGACGGTGCGACATGGCGGATTTGGTCCGGCGCGCGGGGCCGCCACGCCCGCACGAGCGAGCTGGCAAATGCATAGCTAACTTCAGTGTTAGACTCCGCGCGCCATCGCCCTCGCGGTGTGACCGGGTGCCCGGGTGATTCACGCAGCTTGATAGGTTTTCCAGAATGTCCGAACCCGAAGTCGCCGGTCGTGGAAAAGCCGCCCTGCTGGGGCCCGCCGAAGTGCGTGAGCTGGCCGAGCGTTTCGGCGTCCGCCCGACCAAGCAGCTCGGGCAGAATTTCGTCCACGACGCCAACACCATGCGCCGCATCGTCGCCACCGCGGGTGTCCACCGCGACGACACCGTGCTCGAGGTCGGTCCCGGCCTGGGCTCGCTGACCCTGGCGCTGCTCGACGTGGTCGACCGGGTCATCGCCGTCGAGATCGACCCGACCCTGGCGGCCCACCTGCCGCAGACCGCGGCCGCCCGCGCCCCCGAGCTCGCCGATCGGCTGACCGTCGTCCCCATGGACGCCATGAAGGTCACCCACGCCGACCTGCCCGCCGCGCCGACCGCGCTGGTGGCCAACCTGCCCTACAACGTGGCCGTGCCGGTGCTGTTGCACCTGCTGGCCGAATTCCCCAGCATCCGAACCACTCTCGTCATGGTGCAGCTGGAAGTGGCCGACCGCCTCGCCGCCACTCCCGGCGGCCGCATCTACGGCGTGCCCAGCGTCAAGGCGGGCTTCTTCGGGACGGTTCGCCGCGCCGGAACCGTTGGCCGCCAGATCTTCTGGCCCGTACCCCAGGTCGAATCGGGGCTGGTGCGCATCGACCGATTCCCCGAATCCCCCTGGCCCCAGGACGAATCCTTCCGCCGGCGCGTCTACGCCGTCATCGACGCCGCCTTCGCCCAGCGCCGCAAGACCCTTCGCGCCGCCCTCGCGGGCTGGGCGGGTTCCGCCGCCGAGGCCGAAAAGCGCCTCACCGCAGCCGGAATCGCGCCCACCGCCCGCGGTGAGACCCTCGATACGGCCGCCTACGTCCGCCTCGCCCAGCAGGAATGAGCCGAAGACTCGTCCGTCGGCGCGGTTGAGCGCATTTCCGTCACTTGTGCATGTGCTGACCGCGCCGGCCGAAGCGGTCGACGCGGTCACGCGGACGATCGACGTGCGGGATTCTTCGCGGTTTGCCGGTAGTGCGCGGTTATGGCACCCGGTCTGTCCGGGTGTGCTGGGGCGTGATCAGCTCGGTGCGGGGACGTCGATGGTCAGCTGGGATGGGCTGGGGTTCGTGCTCACCTGGGCGGAAACCCGGCCGGAGCCTTCGATGGTGAAGACGGCGGCGTGCCAGCCGTAATGGCTGTCGTACTCGGTGGTTTTCGTCTCTGTCGTGCTCGTGCCGTTGTCCAGGTTCTGCATGGTGACAGTGGTGGAGATTTCGCAGCTTCCGGGCGATGCCAGCAACGAGTCGAGGGCATTGGTGTCGGGGATGAAGTTCACCGTCACCTTGGCCGAGCTGTCGACGAAGGTATCGCCCGTCTGACCCTGATCGGCCGACAGTTGGGCGTCGGCCGTGCCCGAGCACCCCGGCGTGGAACCGGTGACCTGAGCCGAATCGAAATTCAGGGGGTCCGCAGTTGCTGGACCGGCCGGTACCAAGAACGCCAACATCGGCAGGAGCGGTACTGCTGCGATCTTCAGTGCGCCTCGCTTCATGACTCTCGTCCTTCCTCACGTATACCGCGGGGATAAGGCAACTGGTCGGCAAACCGCCACTCCACGCTACTCGTCGATCGCGGCGTCCGGCTGCCCGGGGCTTCGTCGCTCACACTGGGGGCATGGAGATCACGTCGGCTGTAGGGGTGGTTCTCGGGGCCTTCGGGCTGTCGGGGGCGGCGGGTTTGAATGCTTGGCTGCCGCTGCTGGTGGTGGGGGTCGCGGATCGGGCCGGGTGGATCGATCTGGGGAGCTCGTACGGGTGGTTGTCGTCGACCCCGGCGTTGATCGGTATCGCGGTGCTGTTGGTGCTCGATCTCGTGGGGGACAAGATCCCGGCCTTGGATTCGGTGTTGCACGGCATCGGGACGCTCGTGGCTCCGGCGTCGGGGGCGATCCTCTTCGCGGCCGAGACCAGTCTCTCCTCGCATCTGCCGCCCGCGGTCGCCGCCGTCCTGGGCGCCGTCACCGCGGGCAGCGTGCACGCCGGTCGGACGGTGGCGCGACCGTTGGTCACGGGAACGACTGCGGGCGTGGGGAATCCAGTGGTTTCCACCGTCGAGGACGGAGTCTCACTGGCGCTCACGACGCTGGCGCTGGTGGTCCCGGTGGTCGCCTTCATCGTGCTGCTGATCGTGCTGATCGGGCTGGGCCGGTTGGCATTCCGGGCGGTTCGACGGCTGCGCGGCAGGCGCGGCTCGAGCAAGCTCGAGCCGCGCTAGGCGGCGGGTCAGGCCGAGATGGACAGGCCCTGGAGCAAGGTGGTGGGTCCGGCGCCGTCGCTGTCGCTGCGGGTGGTGATGGTGAGCTGGACCAGGTACTGGCCGTTCTCGGACTCGACGATGATGTAGCGGTTGTAGGCCCAGAGGGTGAGCTGCTCGACGTTGTAGGTGCCGGTGATGCCGGCGGACGGCCAGCCCTCGAAGTCGGTGGTGTCGGTTTCGAGGTCCTCCCAGCCGGGAAGCCGGCGGGCATCGTCGAAGGCGTGGGTGAGCAGCTCGCGGGCATCGACGGGCGGGGTGAAGGTGGCGACCAGCACGACGGCGTTGTCGGCCCAGCCGTTCACGGGGGTCTGGGTCCAGACGCCGTAGGAGCCGGGGAACATGCTCGGCGGAACCTGCTGCCAGCCTTCGGGAATGCCGACGGCGACCTTGGGGGCGCCGGGAGCTGCGGGGTCGACCGGGGCGGCCTCGATCTGGGCGGCGGCCAGGTATTCGGCGATGGTGGTCAACGGGGCTCCTCGCGAGGGGACGGCGGTGGTCACCCGCCATTCAACACGATGCGACAGGGCCGCCCGGATCCGGTGATCGGGGCGGCCCTGCCGGTATCGCGGGACGAGCGACCGGTGTTCCTCATCCGCGAAAGCGGCGCAGTCGCAGGCTGTTGCTGACCACGAACACGCTGGACAATGCCATGGCGGCACCGGCGAGCATCGGGTTCAGCAGGCCGGCGGCGGCCAGCGGGATGGCGGCCACGTTGTAACCGAAGGCCCAGAACAGATTTCCCTTGATCGTCCGCAGCGTGGCCCGCGACAGCTTGATCGAGGTCGGCACCGCGCGCAGGTCGTCACGCACCAGGGTGAGGTCGGCGGCCTGGATGGCGACGTCGGTCCCGGTGCCCATGGCCAGGCCCAGATCGGCCTGGGCCAGGGCGGCCGCGTCATTGACGCCGTCGCCGACCATGGCGACCACCTTGCCCTCGTCCTGCAGCTGCTTGACCACGTCCAGCTTGTCGCTGGGCAGCACCTCGGCGATGACCTGCTCGATGCCCACCTGATCCGCGACCGTGCGGGCAGTGGCCGCATTGTCCCCGGTCAGCAGCACCGGGGTGAGGCCGAGCGCCTTCATCTCCGAAATCGCCTGGGCGCTGGTGGGTTTCACCGCGTCGGCGATGACCAGCACGCCGCGCGCCTGCCCGTCCCAGGCCACGACGATGGCCGTCTTTCCCGCCCGCTCGGCCCGGATCTTGGCGTCCGCCAAGGACTCCGGCAGCGCGATGGACCAGTCCTCGAGCAACTCGACGCGTCCGATGGCCACCGCCCGCTCGCCGACCAGACCCTGCACGCCCTTGCCGCCGTGGCTGACGAACTGCTCCACCTTCTCGGTATCGAGTCCGCGCTCGGCCGCACCGGCGACCACGGCCTTGGCAACGGGGTGCTCGGAGCCGTGCTCGACGGCCGCGGCCACCGACAGCAGCTCGTCGGCATCCACGCCGGCGCCCGGAATCGCCTCGGCGAGCGTCATCTTGCCGGTGGTGACGGTGCCGGTCTTGTCCAGCACCACGGTGTCGATGCGCCGCGTCGACTCCAGCACCTGCGGGCCCTTGATCAGGATGCCCAGCTGCGCGCCGCGCCCGGTGCCCACGAGCAGAGCCGTGGGCGTGGCCAAGCCGAGGGCGCACGGGCAGGCGATGATCAGCACCGCCACCGCCGCGCCGAACGCGGTCGCCACGGCCGCGCCGGTGCCGAGCCAGAAGCCCAGCGCCGCCACCGCGATCGCGATGACGATCGGCACGAACACGCCCGCCACCTGATCGGCCAGCCGCTGCACGGGAGCCTTGCCGTTCTGTGCCTCCTCCACCAGCGCGGCCATCTGCGCCAGCTGGGTGTCCGCGCCGACCCGGGTGGCGCGCACGGTCAGCAGGCCGCCCGCGTTCACGGTCGCGCCCACCACCTGATCGCCGGGACCCACCTCGACCGGCACCGATTCGCCGGTCAGCATGCTCATGTCGAGCGCCGAACTGCCGCCCACCACCACACCGTCGGTGGCGACCTTCTCGCCGGGACGAACCAGGAACTCCTCACCGACTCGCAGATCGCCGATGGGGATGCGGGTTTCGACGCCGGCCCGCAGCACCGACACGTCCTTCGCGCCCAGCTCCAGCAGCGCCCGCAGCGCGGATCCCGCCTTCTCCTTGGACCGGGTCTCGAAGTAGCGGCCCGCCAGAATCGCGGTGATCAGCGTCGCCGCCACCTCGAAGTACAGCGCCGACGACGAGTCGCCGCGCTCGATGGCCAGGCTGAACGGGTGCTTCATGCCGGGCATGCCGGCCGTGCCCCAGAACAGTGCGTACACCGACCAGCCGAAGGAGGCCAGCGTGCCCAGCGAGATCAGCGTGTCCATGGTGGCCGCGCCGTGCTTGGCGTTCACCCACGCGGCCCGGTGGAACTGCGACCCGCCCCACACCACGATCGGCGCGGTCAGGGTCAGCGACAGCCACTGCCAGTTGGTGAACTGCAGCAGCGGGAACATGCCCATGGCGACCACGGGCACGGCCAGCGCCAGCGTCACCAACAGCCTGTGCCGCAGCTGATCCGCCGCCGAGGGGGCCGAATCGGGTTCGGCCGCCTCGGTTTTCACCGGTTCGGTGTGGTGCACGGCGGCGGTGTAGCCGGTATCGACGACCTTGGCGATCAGATCATCGGCCGTCACCGACTCCGGGAAGCTGACCTTCGCCTTCTCGGTCGCGTAGTTCACGGACGCGGTGACGCCGTCCATGCGGTTGAGCTTCTTCTCGATCCGGGCCGCGCAGGAGGCGCAGGTCATCCCACCGATATCGAGTTCGATCGAACGCGCGGGCGCCGGGGCGCTCATGAGTGACCTCCTCCGTGGTGGGCGGGCGCATCCGAATCGGATGCGGCAGTGGATGCTTCGTCGGTGAATTCCGCGGTGTGCACCGCGCCGCCGTGCTGGAAGTCCAGGTACAGGCGGTAGTTGCCGTCGCTCGGCGCTTGCGCGTGGAAGACGACATCGGGGCCGGGTGCGGTCCTGCCGACCTCACCCTCCGGGTGGACGTGCAGGTAGGCCAGGTCCGTGGCCCGCAGCGCCACTAGATGAGCGTACGCGCCCAGGTAGGGCTGCAGATCGGTCACCGGCTTGCCGTCGCGGATAACGGTGAAGGTGAGTTCGCTGCCCGCCGTGGTCAGGTCGCCGTCGAGGGTGACGCGGTAGCCGTCCACCTCGGCGGTCTTCGCGACCGGCGGCAGTGGCTTGCCCGTCACATTCCCCGCGACCGCGATGGTGCGGCTGAGCACCAGTTCGCCGGGTCCGCCGGCGGGGGAGAAGTCGGCGAACACGCGGTAGCTGCCGGGTTCGGCCCACTTCCAGTTGATGGACCAGGTGCCGTCGGCCGCCCGGGTCGGATGCACGTGCCGGAACTGGCTGGCGTCCGAGCGGACCACGATCAGGTGCAGGTCCTTCTCATGTAGATCGTTGTAGCGTGTGACGGCGCCCTGCGGTCCGGTGATTCGGAATTGCAGTGCGCCTTGCTGATCGGGGGCGGCGGGGGCGCTGATATCGCCGAGGGTGTAGCCGGAGAGGCTGTCCTGCAGGCCCGTCGCCGCGGCGGCCTCGTGCCGACTGTGGTCGGGGGCGGCCTCGGCCGGGGCCGCGCCGGACCGGTCGCCCACCAGGGCGCCGATGCCGAGCGCGGCTCCGAACAAGACGACCAGTCCGCCGCCGAAGGCGGCGAACTTCAGCCGATCGTTCACACCGTCACCTCGTAACCCGCTTCGTCGACGGCGGCCACCACATCGGCGTCGGCGAGCGCGGCGCCGGACTCGACGGTGACCAGGCCGGTGGCGAGATCCACATCCACGCTGGTGACACCGTCGAGCTTGCCGATCTCCTTCTGCACCGAACCGACGCAGTGGCCGCAGGTCATGCCGGTGACGGTGTAGGTGCTGGTGGCCATGGTGGTCTCCTTCGCTCGCTGTTCATACGGTGAGGGGGTATCCCCGACACTCAGAAACATACCCCCCACGGGTACCGGGCGCAAGTACTCGAACGGGAAATCTGTCGACTAGGCTGTGCGCGTGCTCTCAGTTGTGCCCAGCCCCCTCGTCGTGCGCGCGCCCGCGAAGGTGAATCTGCACCTCGGGGTGGGCGACCTGCGCGAGGACGGCTACCACGACCTCACCACGGTGTTCCAGGCGTTATCGCTCAGCGACGACGTGCAGATCTCGCCGTCCTCGGCGCTACGCGTGAAGGTTGTCGGCGAGGGGGCCGACGAGGTTCCCACCGATCGCGGCAATCTGGTCTGGCAGGCCGCCGTCAAGCTGGCCGATTTGGCCGGACGCGCCCCGCTGGTGGAATTCGCCATCACCAAGGGCATTCCGGTGGCGGGCGGCATGGCCGGCGGGAGCGCCGACGCCGCCGCGGCCCTGGTCGGCCTGAACGACCTGTGGGAACTCGGCCTCGGGCGCACCGAATTGTCCGATATCGCGGCCGAACTCGGCAGCGACGTCCCCTTCTCCCTGCACGGCGGCACCGCCCTCGGCCGCGGCCGCGGCGAGGAACTGCTTCCGGTGTTGTCCCGCAACACCTTTCACTGGGTGCTGGCCCTGGCCAAGGACGGCCTGTCCACCCCGGCCGTCTTCCGCGAACTCGACCGCCTGCGCGAAGCCGGCGACCCGCCGCGACTCGGCAGCCCGGAGGAGCTGTTGCAGGCGCTGGCCTCCGGCGAGGCCAAACAGCTCGCCCCGCTGCTCGGCAACGACCTCCAGGCCGCGGCGCTCTCGCTGAAACCCGAACTGCGCCGCACCCTGCGCGCGGGCGTCACCGCCGGAGCCCTCGCGGGCATCGTCTCCGGCTCCGGCCCGACCTGCGCCTTCCTGTGCGAGAGCGAGGAGGCCGCGGTCACCGCCGCCGCCGAACTCGCGGGCGCCGGAGTCAGCCGCAGCGTGCGCACCGCCCACGGCCCGGTCCCGGGCGCACGCCGAATCGCAGGCGACAACTGATTTCGTAAGGTTCCGGGTAACTCGTCGGGTACGGGCCAAGTCTCCCCGTACGTGACCGCCGGTCCGCAATGTGAGGTGAGTAGGCTCTTTCGGTTCGGCGAAAGGCGCGGAGAGGCGGAATTGTTCATGGCCAACCTGATCAACCTGGAAGCGGTCAGCAAGAGCTTCGGCATCAAGCCGCTGCTCGACAACATCTCCCTCGGGGTTCAGGAGGGGGAGCGGATCGGTGTCGTCGGTCTCAACGGTGGCGGCAAGACCACGCTGCTGGAAGTGCTGACCGGAATCGAGGACCCGGACTCGGGGCGCGTCAGCCGTCGCGGTGATCTGCGCATGGCCGTCGTCACCCAGCGCGGCATGCTGCCCGAGGGTGCGACCGTCGGCGAGGTCGTGCTCGCGGGCCTGGCCGAGGATCAGCGCACCGACGGTGTCGCCGAACACGAATGGGCCGCCAATCCGCGCATCCGATCCGTGGTCGAGGGCATCGGCATCGCCGACCTCGGCATGGACACCCCCGTGGCCAACCTCTCCGGCGGCGAGCGCCGCCGCACCGCCCTGGCCGCCGCCCTGGTCCGCGACCTCGACCTGCTGGTCCTCGACGAGCCCACCAACCACCTCGACGTCGAGGGCGTGCAGTGGCTGGCCGAGCACCTGCTGAACCGCCGCAGCGCGCTGGTGGTCGTCACCCACGACCGCTGGTTCCTCGACACCGTCGCCACCCGCACCTGGGAGGTGCAGGGCGGCCGGGTCGAGACCTACGAGGGCGGCTACAACGACTGGATCTTCGCCCGCGCCGAACGCGTCCGCCAGGCCGACGCCAGCGAGGCCCGCCGCCAGAACCTGGCCCGCAAGGAACTCGCGTGGCTGCGCCGCGGCGCGCCCGCCCGGACCTCCAAGCCGCGCTACCGCATCGAGGCCGCCGAGGCCCTGATCGCCAACGTGCCGCCGCCGCGCGACACCGTCGAGCTGGCCTCCTTCGCGCGAAAGCGCCTGGGCCGCGTGGTGATCGAGCTCGAGGACGCCACCCTCGCCACCCCGGACGGCCGGGAACTGGTGACCGACCTGACCTGGCGGCTCGCCCCGGGCGAGCGCGTTGGCCTGGTCGGCGTGAACGGGTCGGGCAAGACCACGCTGCTGCGCGCGCTCGCCGGCGACGCGGACCCGAAGTCCGGCAAGCGGATCCAGGGCCAGACCGTCAAGATCGGCTGGCTGCGTCAGGAACTCGACGACCTGCCGCTGAACATGCGGGTGCTGGAGGCGGTTCAGGACGTGGCGCAGCGCATGATGCTGGGCGACAAGGAGATCAGCGCCGGCCAGCTGGCCGAGCGGCTCGGCTTCACCCCGGCCAAGCAGCGCACCCCGGTCGGCGACCTGTCCGGTGGCGAACGCCGCCGCCTGCAGCTGACCCGCATCCTCATGGCCGAGCCCAATGTGCTGCTGCTCGACGAGCCCACCAACGACCTCGACATCGACACCCTCCAGCAGCTCGAGGACATGCTCGACGGCTGGGCGGGCACCCTGGTGGTGATCTCCCACGACCGCTACCTGATCGAGCGCATCTGCGATTCCACCTGGGCGCTGTTCGGCGACGGCAAGCTCACCAACCTGCCCGGCGGCATCGAGGAGTACCTGCGCAAGCGCGCCGGCCTCACCGCGGGCAAGGCGGCCGCTCCCGTCAAGGCAGCCCCGGCCGGCGCGAATTCCGCCGCCCCGGCGACGGATTCGGCTGCCTACCGCGCGATCCGCAAGGAGCTGGCCAAGCTGGAACGCGCCCTGGAGAAACTCACCGACCGCGAGGACAAGCTGCACGCGGCCCTGGCCGAGGCGGCCACCGAGCCGGACAAGCTGGTCACGCTCGGCGCGGAACTCAAGCAGGTGCAAGCGGAAAAGGAAGCCACAGAAGAGCGCTGGCTCGAACTCGCCGACAGCTAGCCCGCCCCCGACAGTGGGCGGCCGGGAGCCGTTATCCGCTACGCATCCGTGCCGGCGGTTGGGGGCGAACCGATTTCGGACGTACCCGGCGAGGTACCCCAACCGGTCACGAAATGAGTTGTCGCCCTGGCATACGCGTTGCGCGGGGCGCAACCGGAGCTCTACCCGTGCTGTTCGAGCACCTGCGGGTCCAGCGACGGGACCGGCAAGCAGGTGCGGGTGAATCCCGCGCCGAACGAGGTCAATTCGATGGTCCGGTACATCACCTTGGTGCCGAAGCCGGCTCGCTTGAGCAGCCGGCGCACCTCCGGCATGGCCTCGAGCAACTGGTAGCGGTTCGGATTGCCCAGTGCCTCGCGGGTGATGTCGATCAGGCCCAGCCGGTCCAGATTCGTCAGATATTCGTCGATCCGGTTCGGATACCGCAGCGCCGCATCCTCGCCCAGCAGGTTGAAAACGCCGCGGTAGGCCGTCCGCCCGGTCTTCACCTCCACCGCGGGCTGCGGCCCGTCCAGGTACAGGTGCCGCACCACGCGCGCCTCGTCGGGCGCGAGCTCGCCCAGGATGCGGGCGTACGCGGTGTGATGGTGGTTGTCGTCCTCGGTGTGGAAATCGGCGGAGCGGCGCAGCAATTCGGCGCCGCGGGCGCGCAGCACGCTGGCGGGACTCGACTCGGGGGCGATCTCGGCGGCCTCGGGCGCGGTCACGCCCAGTGCCTGCCGGACCGAATGCCGCACCTGCGCACCGGCATCGGAGAGGATCTCGCGCGGCGGCTGCCCGGCCATGCTGCCGCGCAGCACCACCGAGGTCACGCCCAGCGCGGTCTGCAGGCTCCAGAAGCTCGCCTCGACCGCGGCCGACATCGCCACTCGCACCACCCCGGTAGCGGTGCGCACCGGCCCGGCCGCGCCCCGGCGCTCGGCCGTGTCGACCGGCACCGGCAGCGGCGCGGCCTGCCGAACAGCGATGTCGGTGCCGGTATCGGCGGGATCGTCCTCGCCCGAACCTGATTCGGCGCGCCCACCGGTGGACGGGTCGGTCATATCCATGAGGTGGCCACTCCTGTTCCGAAGATCAGGAGGTGAGCGTAACCGGCGAACAGGCCCAGCGCGCCGCCATGGACGAACAAAAGCCATTCGTCCTGTTTGATGGCCGAACGCAGCATGTCCACGAACTCCGGCGGGGGCAGCGCCGACATTTGTTTGGCGATGTACTCCTGCACCTGCTTGCCCTGCTGCACATTGAAGGCCGGGTCGGCGAAGGCGATCGGCGCGATGGTCATCGCCTCGGAGGTGAAGGTGTCCTGCAGCGAGTCGTACTCGCGGCTGCCCAGCGCGAACTTGACCACCGACCGGGCCGGTCCGAGCGCCCGGTCGGCCGCGGGCTTGAGGGTGTCCTGGAGCATCTGCATGGTGCGGTCGGCGCGCGGCCCGTTGAGCAGCTCGTCACCGATATTGGCGACCGTCATGATCTCGCTGGCCACCAGGGCCGCGTACCCCTCGGTGATCTCCGGCTGCCGTTTGATGAGCAGGCCCTGCCGCCACGGGCACCACCACTTCGGGTAGGCGGGCTCGAAGATCAGGTTGATGCCGATCCAGTTCACCACCCAGCCGATGATCACCCCGCCGACCGGCAGCACCACCAGCGACGACCAGCCGGTGAAGTGCAGGATGGCGACCAGCACCAGACCCATGGGCGCACCGAAGTAGAAGCCGAAGTTCTGCATGAATCGCAGTTCCTTGGCGCCCAGCACCTGGAACACCGAGTTCAGCATCTGCGGCCGCGCCTGGAAGTAGCGAATGGTCATCGACTTGACGTCCAGCAGCTGATCGATGTTCTTGCCGAGTTCATCGGTGAGTTCCCGGAGAATATCGGGCAACTGTTCCCGTACGCGGCTGTGCACCATCTCACGCAGACCGGTCGGCAGGTTGTACCAGAGCTGCGGATGTTCGCGCTTCAGGATGTCCTCGACAATGTCGCGAATCTGAAGGTCCGCAATTTCAACAAAATGTTCAGCGAGCTTGTCGGGTTCCAGTTCCCGATAGAAATCCGCGACGCTGCCGAGTTTCGCCAGCCCTTTGTCCACCGCGATGCTGGCCATCTTGTCCGCCCGCGACGGCACGATGCCCTGCCAGCCGATCCGGCCGTCGTACTGCAGCAATGGCAGCACCTGAATGCGCTTGGGCAGCAATGGAAACAACGCAGCCAGGCCCGGCAGCCGAAACCCGTGGAACCGGATCGGCTTGAACAGCATGAGCACACCGGTCCAGTTGGTGATATAGCCGATCACACCCGTGAACAACGGGATGGTGATCAATTCCAAGAGGATGGTCGGACGCACCCCAAAGACACTTTCCAGCACGACACCCTCCTGCCGACCCGCAACGCACCGCCGTTGGCGTTGACAACCCCTCGGCGGTTCGGACCTTACTGGTTCTTTAGGAATCGAGTCCAGCGGGGAGTGTCTGAGTCGGAGATCTCGGTCACACTGGCCGGGCTCGATGTTCCTCTCTCTCGATAGGAACACGAGAATGGCACGGACCACATCCATATCGCGCCCTGTGCGGTCGTGTTGGGGGTCATGTGCGTCGTTCTGCGGCGGACGTGGACTGGGGTAACCTTCGTCTGGCTCGCGGGTTCAACGTGCCCGAAGGTCCGTCGGGGGCAATAATCTGTGGACGATTGTGTTCACCTGGCGATATTCGGAGATGGACGTGGCGGAAGACAGGATCCCGGGGCAGGACGTGGCCCGTCCGGGACCCCGTGCCGTAGAACGCAGTTCGGATGTGGAGAAGCGGCAGATCAGCAATGAGGCCCGGCTGATCCGTGGCGCCTTCCGGGCCGCCGGCCTGGCGGTCGGCACCGCGGTGCGGGGGACCGAGTGGGCCGTCGGCACCAGCTTCGAGATCACCAAACAGCTGACGCAGGCCGCGCTGGACGGCGAGTCGTCGGCCGATATCGCCGAGCGCACGGGGGCGGCGCTGCGGTCCATCGCGCGCAGCGCCCTCGGTGTCACCGAGGGTTCGGTGCGCGAGATCGTCAGTTACGTACCGACTCCCATGGGCGCGCCGCAGGCGGCCATCACCAACGGCCTGGTGCGCTCGGTCACCAATGAGGACCTGCGCCGGCGCGGCGACGCGCTGCTGGCCCGGTCTGCCGACGTCTATTTCACCGAGGACGTGCACCCGGCCTACGACCGGATCCTCGATCAACTCGCCCCCGATGAGGCTCGGATTCTGCGCTTCATGGCGCTGCAGGGTCCGCAGCCGTCGGTGGACGTCCGTACCAACCGGCCGCTGGGCATCGGTTCCGAGCTGGTCGCCGGGGACCTGACCTCGGTTCCGGAGCAGTCCGGCGTCCGCTACCCGGATCGGGCCCGGCACTACCTGATCAATCTGAACCGCCTCGGTCTCACCATGACCTCGGAAGATCCGGTCGTTTTGTCGCGATACATGGTGCTCGAGGTGCAGCCCGTCGTGGAGCAGGCGCTGAAAAAGGCCGGTCGCGTGCCCAAGATCGTGCGAAAGAGTCTGCGTCTGACCGAGTTCGGCGAGGATTTCTGCAACACCTGCTTCAGCATCAACGGCTGAGTCGGTATCCGGCTGATAGCGATCCGGTACAAATCCGTGCCGATCCCTGAAGGTTTCCTACACCTGATGGGATGGTTGAAGGTATGGATTCCGATGCCGTCGCGGCGATCAGCCGGCTGAAGTTCCGTTACCTGCGCGCGCTCGACACGAAGGCGTGGGACGAGTTCGCCGACACGATGATTCCGGAGGCCACCGCCACCTACAGCGAATACCTCCAGTTCGAATCGCGCGACGCCTTCCTGGCCTTCATGCGCAACACCCTGGGCCCGCACGTCATCACCGAACATCGCTGCGACCACCCGGAAATCGACGTTCACGGCGACGAGGCCACCGGCACCTGGTACCTGGCCGACACCGTCCTCATCCCGGGACACAACATGCTGCTCCGCGGCGCGGCGTTCTATTCGGACCGCTACGTCCGCTGCGACGACGGGCAGTGGCGCATCGCGCACACCGGATACGAGCGCACCTATGAGGTGGTGCTGTCCCTGTCGGATCTGCCCAGCCTGCGCCTGACCTCGAGCCGCTGGGGGCTGATCGCCCGCGAACCCGCGGAATCGCCGCGCACCGAACCCAGCTCGGACGGGACGAGCACGATCGGCTGACGGCATCGGGCCGCTGCTCACCGCAGCGAACGTGTCACTGTCGCCTGCGCCGAATGCGTTGCGCGTCAGTGCAGCTGGTTCTGCGCGGTTTCCAAGCCCACACGCAGCAGCAGTTCGACCGCGTCGGCGGTCTGCTCGACGATCACCGGAACCTCTTTGCGTTCCGGCGCGGAGAAGGGCTTGAGGACGTAGTCCGCGGGATCCTGGCGCCCCGGCGGGCGGCCGATGCCGAAGCGGACGCGCAGATAGTCCTTGGTGGTGAGGGCCTGCGAGATGGAGCGCAGCCCATTGTGCCCGCCCTCGCCGCCGCCGCGCTTGAGGCGGATGGCGCCGAAGGGGAGGTCGAGCTCGTCGTGGACGACGATCACCTCGGTGGCGGGCACGGAGAAGAATTTGGCCAGCGCCGCGACGGGCCGCCCGGACAGGTTCATGTAGGTGCGCGGCTTGGCCAGCAGCACCTTGCGCCCGTCCAGGCGGGCCTCGAGCAGATCCGCGCCGGACTTCTTGTGCACGGTGAATCGGCCGCCGACGCGCTCCGCGAGCACATCGGCGACCAGGAAACCGACATTGTGCCGGGTGCGCTCGTATTCGGATCCGGGATTACCCAGACCGACCACCAGCGCGGGCCCGGCCGTTGCCTCGGTCATCGAGAACCGTTGTGGGAGTAGGGAGTTACTCCGCGGCTTCCTCGGAAGCGGCGGCCTCTTCCTCGGCGGCGGCGGCCGGGGCGGCGATGATGTTGACGATCAGGGCCTCGGCGTCACCGGCCAGGGCGACACCCTTCGGCAGCTCGATCTGGCCGGCGGTGATCTGGGTGCCGGCCTCGGCGCCCTCGATCGAGACCTCGATGGACTCGGGGATGTTCAGAGCCTCGGCCTCGATGGACAGGGTGGTGGCGTCCTGGGTGACCAGGGTGCCGGCGGCGGCGTCGCCGACCAGGGCGACGAGCACGTCGGCGGTGACCTTCTCGCCGCGGCGCACGATCAGCAGGTCGGCGTGCTCGATGTAGCGGCGGATCGGGTGGACGACGACCGACTTGGTCAGCGCCAGCTGCTTCTTGCCGTTGATGTCGAGGTTCAGGACGGCGTTGGTGCCGTGCTCACGCAGGATGGCAGCGAACGCCTGGGCGTTCACCGACAGGTGCTGCGGCTCCTCGTTGTGGCCGTAGAGCACGGCCGGGACATTGCCGTCGCGGCGGGTACGGCGGGCAGCGCCCTTGCCGAACTCGGTGCGTACGGTGGCTTCGAGAAGGTTGGCGTCGGACATGACTGTCTACTCCCTACGGCTCGTCCGGCTGTAATGTCAGCGTGTCGCCAGGCGACGGGGCCGCCCTGGCTGAGGTTGGTCTGCTCGTCGGCGAAGACCAACATGGACGGCCGTATAGGCCGAGCCGCGTCGATCACGGTGGGCAGTTGGGTGCCACACCCTCGCCGAGACAACCTGAAGACTCTAACATGCGGCCGGAACGACTCTGCGGCACCCCCTCGACGACCGGGTGCGGGGCGGGCGTTCCCAGGAATTGCACAGGAATATTTCCACTCTTGTTTCCCGCAATCTGACACACTACCATTTCGCATCACTCCGCCTCGCGGGGAATGCTTTGCGCCATAGGGAAATGCGTCCCCCCATTTCCGGTGCCGGGCAATTCGAACGACAGGCTGAGTAGCTTGTCTTCCGAGTAAGGATCAGTTTGATGAAGAACATCCGCCGGTTCGGTCTGAGTGCCGTGGGCATCGCCGCCGTCTCCGCCACCGTCGCTCTCACCGCCCCGGTCGCCGCGGCCGATTCGAATGCCAACTGCCCCCCGTCCAACTCGGGCGGAACCGGAGGAACCGGCAGCGCCAGCAGCCTGGGTCCGCTCATCAACAACATCCTGAGCAGCCTGGGCAACCTGGGCGGCCACGGCACTTCGACGTCGACCGGCAGTTCGTCCGCCGTCAGCTGACAAAAATCAGCACGGCAACCGGCGGCCGGCTATCTGTTTGCCTCGTTGTCGCAACCGGTGCGGATCACCGCCACCGTTACTGCGGGTAATCCCGCTTCCGGTGGCGGAGATTCCTTTCCGGTGCTAGGCAATTTGATCGGCACGCTGAGTAGCTTGTCTTCGAAGTAAGGAAACAGATTCATGAAGAACATCCGCCGGTTCGGTCTGAGCGCCGCGGGCATCGCAGCCATCTCCGCCACCGTCGCCCTCACCGCCCCGTTCGCCGCCGCGGACACCTCCAGCAACGGTATGACCGTGGTCGGCAGCAACTTCCAGACCGGCACGGCGTACACCATCAACATCATCACCGGCGTTCCCGGCGTCACCGCCAACGTGTACGACACCAACGCCTCCAACGCCACGGTGTCGGTCGGCTCGGCGACCTCCTCGGGCTCCACCCAGGCGTCCGTGCAGTGGACCCCGGCCACCTCGGGCTCGCATCACCTGTGGGTGGTGCTGAGCGGCGGCTCCCAGTCGGTGCCGACCTCCGGCCCGGTGGATGTCACCGTCTCCGACCCTTCGACGACCACCACCACGACCGGAACCGGTAGCGCGGGCTCGCTGATCCCGCTGATCAGCAACCTGCTGAGCAGCCTCGGCGCTTCCTCTCAGGTGAGCTGACGTTCCGGCTGTTCTGTTTACCGGGCCGTCTCGATATACCCGGCCCTGTCGATTACGCGGCGTCTGCGGCCTTGAACGTGGCCGCGTAGCAATCGACGTACGGGCGGCCGGAGCGGCGCACGATATCCGCCATCAGCTCGTCGGTGGCCTGGCGCACGGCCGGCGGATCGGCGGGCGGGATATAGCGCGGGTGGCCGAAGGAGATGCCCACCTTGGCGGGGCGCAGGAAGCGCCGATTGCGCGGATTGACCCGATCGGTGCCGGACAGCACGACGGGGATGACGGGAGCGCCGGTCTCCATGGCCACCCGGACCGCGCCGGTGCGTCCGCGGTAGACGCGGCCGTCGGGTGAGCGGGTCCCCTCCGGGTGAATGCCCCAGATACCGCCCGACCTGAGAATACGGACCGCGGCGGCCAGTGAATCCGATCCCGCGGTGCCGCCGCTGCGATCCACCGGCACCTGGCCGGTGGCATTCATGACGAACCGATTGATGCGGCCGCGCAAGCCGCCCCCGGTGAAGTATTCCTGCTTGGCGATGAAGGTGACCCTGCGGCGCAGCACCAGGCACAGGTAGAACGAGTCCACCACGGCCAGATGGTTCGCCGCGATGATCACCGGGCCGTCCTTCGGGACATGGTGCAGCCCTTCGATCTTCGGTCGCCCGAGGAGTCGCAGCACCGGCCCCACCAATACCTGCTTCAGTAGCCAGTACCACATGGAATGCCTCCCGAATCGTGCCCGTAGACAATGTCTACTAACTGTCCTACCGGACCCGGGTAGACACTGTCTACCCCTATTGGGAGAATGTGACGCATGACTTCGCTCGAGCCGCTGCGGGAACGCCTGGTGACCGCGGGGGTCGCCCTGCTCGAGGAGGTCGGCTCCGGCGAACTCGGCCTCCGCGCCATCGCCCGTGAGGCGGGGGTCTCGCACGGCGCCCCCCGGCGATACTTCCCCACCCACAGCGCCCTGCTGGCCGCCATCGCCGCGCGTGGCTACGCCGACCTGCGGACCGAAATCGATGCGGTGCAGGGTGATACGGCCCCGGCGCGGGTGCAACTCACCTGCCTGGCCTACATCGGTTTCGCGGCCGCGCGGCCGGAGATGTTCACCCTCATGTTCCGCCACGACCTGCTGGAGGGCGCCGGCGAGAACCTGCGGGTGAACACGACACTGCCCATGTTCGCAAGCTGGCGGGCACTGGTCGCCGAGTGCGTGCGCGACGGCGCGGACGAGCGAGCCCTGAGCCTGTGGACCCAGCTGCACGGCATCGCGGTGGTGGTCGCGAATCGCAGTATCGAGGCGATCGCGCCGGGGACCGATATCGAAGCGCTGGTCGCGCAGGCTGTCGCCCGGCACCTCGCAGGGCAAACCGGCGAATAGCGTGCCGGACCCGGACGGCGCTGGACCGGCCGGTCGGGCAGAGGGGCCGGTCACGTACCCTGGGGCGGTTGCCTCGTCTGCACAAAAAGGAGTCCCCCGTGAGTTCCCCGACTGCCCCCTCAGCTACCGCCGGTCGGCTGGCCGACGAGGCGGCGCGGCGGCGCACCTTCGCGGTGATCTCCCACCCGGACGCGGGTAAATCGACGCTCACCGAGGCGCTGGCGCTACACGCCAAGATGATCTCCGAGGCGGGCGCGATCCACGGCAAGGCCGGCCGCCGGTCCACCGTCTCCGACTGGATGGAGATGGAGAAGGCGCGCGGCATCTCCGTCAGCTCCACGGCCCTGCAGTTCGAGTACGGCGACTGCGTCATCAACCTGGTGGACACCCCCGGCCACTCCGACTTCTCGGAGGACACCTACCGCGTGCTCACCGCGGTGGACGCGGCGGTCATGCTCATCGATGCCGCCAAGGGCCTGGAACCGCAGACGCTCAAGCTCTTTCAGGTCGCGCGTGATCGCGGCATCCCGGTCATCACCGTCATCAACAAGTGGGACCGCCCGGGCCAGGCGCCGCTGGAGCTGCTGGACGAGATCGTCGAGCGCATCGGCCTGACCCCCACCCCGCTGTTCCTCCCGGTCGGCATCGCCGGCGATTTCCGTGGCCTGCTGCGCCGCGGCGAGGAGGGCACGCCCACCGAGTACATCCACTTCACCCGCACCGCGGGCGGCGCGACCATCGCCCCCGAGGAGCACTTCACGCCCGAGCAGGCCGCCGAGCGTGAGGGCGATGTGTGGGCCACCGCCGCCGAGGAGAGCGAACTGCTCTCGGCCGCGGGGCAGGACCACGATCAGGAACTGTTCCTGGCCGGGCACACCTCGCCGGTCATCTATGCCTCCGCCATGCTGAACTTCGGTGTGCGCCAGCTGCTCGACACCCTGGTCGAGCTCGCGCCGCCGCCGCGCGGCCGCAAGGACATCAAGGGCAATCCGCGCGATACCACCGCGCCGTTCAGCGCTGTCATCTTCAAGGTGCAGGCGGGCATGGACACCGCGCACCGCGACCGGCTGGCGTTCATGCGCATCGTCTCCGGTGAGTTCGAGCGCGGCATGGTGGTGACCCATGCGCAGACCGGGCGGCCCTTCGCCACCAAGTACGCGCTGACGGTGTTCGGCCGCGAGCGCACCACCGTCGACACCGCCTACCCGGGTGACGTGGTCGGTCTGGTCAACGCCACCGCGCTGGCTCCCGGGCACACCCTGTTCGTGGACAAGAAGGTCGAGTTCCCGCCGATCCCGTCCTTCGCGCCGGAGCACTTCGCGACGCTGCGGGCCCAGACCGCGGGCAAGTACAAGCAGTTCCGCAAGGCCATCGATCAGCTCGACTCCGAGGGCGTGGTGCAGGTGCTGCGCAATGACGCCCGCGGTGACCAGTCGCCGGTGCTGGCCGCGGTCGGTCCCATGCAGTTCGAAGTCGTCACGGCCCGAATGCAATCCGAGTTCAATGTCGAGACCCAGCTCGATCACCTGCCGTACCAGCTGGCCCGGCGCACCGATGCGGAATCGGCGGAGGAGCTGAACCGGCAGCGCGGTGTCGAGGTCTTCACCCGCACCGACGGCGCGCTGCTCGCGCTGTTCAGCGACAAGTGGCGGTTGCAGTACATCACCAAGGAGATGCCGAAGCTGACCCTCGAACTCCTGGTCGCCGGAACGGAATAGCCGGTGCCGCGACCCACCCCCGGGCCGGCTCAGCCGAGGTGGGTGGCGGTGGCCGAGCGCCGGAGCTTGCCGGAGGAGGTCTTGGGCAACGCGCCGGGGCCGAGAACGGTCACGCTGCGGGGCCGGACCCCGACCTCGGAGAAGACCGCGTGCACGATGTCGTGCTCGATGCGGTGGACCTCCTCGCGATTCTGGTGATCGTTGGATTCGACCACGACGGCGAAGCTTTCGCGTTTCTGCCCGGCGTCGAGGCGCACGGCCACCGCATTGCCGGGGCGAACTCCCTTGACGCGCAGGGCCGCTCGCTCGACATCGGTGGGGAAGATATTGCGGCCCGCCATGATGATGACGTCCTTGATGCGGCCGCACACCACCACCAGCCCGTCGTCGGTGAAGTAGCCGAGGTCACCGGTGTCGAGCCAGCCCTCCGGGTCCTGCGCGGCGCGGAAGCCGTCCACCGTGAGGTAGCCGGATGTGACTGCGGGGCCGCGTAATTCGATGACGCCGACGCTGCGCACCGGGAGGGGCCGGCGCTCGGCGTCCACGATCCGGCCCTCGAGGTTGTCGACCAGGTAGCCGAGGGTCGGCAGCCGGCGCACGCCGCCGTGATGGTGTTCCGGATCGCGGATGGGGACGGCCTTGCCGAGGGCCTCCAGCAGGTCGGCGTCGACGACGTCGAGGACCTGGCCGAGGCCCGGATCGGGGATGGAGACCGCGAGGGTGGTCTCGGCCATGCCGTAGACAGGGGTGAGGGCCATGGGGTTGAGGCCGAAGCGTTTTCCGGCCTCGGCGAGGGCGTCCATGGTGTCGGCCTCGACCGGTTCCGCACCGTTCCACATGTAGCGGACACAGCTCAGATCGACCGCACCGTCGGCCGCGTTGCGCAATCGGCGGGCCAGCAGCGAATACGCGAAATTCGGTGCGGCGGTGACGGTTCCGCGATACTTCGAGATCAACTCGGCCCACAGGATGGGGCGGGTCAGGAAGTCCAGCGGGGTCACGCACACCACTTCGGCGCCGAATTGCATGGGCACGCTGAGGAATCCGACCATGCCCATGTCGTGGAACAGCGGCAGCCAGCTGATCATCACGTCGTCGTCGAGCTGGAATTTCACCCGATCGAACATGGCGTGGGCGTTGACGAAGAAGTTGCCGTGCGTGATCTGCACCGCCTTGGGCGACCCGGTGGATCCGGATGTCAACTGCTGCAGGGCGATATCGTCCTCGCCGGTCGGCACCGGCTCGATCGGCTCGCCCGTGCGCATGGCCGCGATGGTCACCACCGCGATACCGCGTTCGCGCAGCAGCGGTTCCGCGATCTCGAACGGCGCGCCCAGAATGACGGCCCGCGCCTGGATCATGCCCAGCACGGTCTCGGTGTCGTGCGCCCACACCTGCAGATCGGTGCGCGGGGTCGGCTGGTGCAGCATGGTGATCGAGGCGCCGCGCATCCACACCGCCTGGCAGGCGGGCGCGATGTCCACCGGCATGCCGGCCAGCACTCCCACCGCGTCACCCGGGCCGATCCCGGCGGCGGCCAGGCCGCCGGCCATCCGGCGGGCGATGTCATGGATCCGGCCCCAGTCGTGCCGCACCGGCGCATCCGGTTCACCGGTCACCAGCCCTCTCCGGGAAACGCGGGCGGTGGCATACATTTCGTCGGTGAATCGGCTCACGATCGACTCCTCAAACGCCGAACCAGCACCTCAAATGATCCCGCGCCCGGTCCGCGCTGTTAACCGTTTCGGCGTTTTGGGCGGCGGTCAGGCGAAGGTCCTGACCGCCCCGACGAAGCGATCCAGGTCCTGGTAGTCGACGAAGCAGTGCGGGGAGGCACGGACCACCGAGTTCAGTTCTCTGGCGGTCATATCGAGCAGCGTGGAGCCGCGGTGGCTGACCGTCACGGTGATGGCCTCGGCGGCCAGCCGATCGCGCACCTGGACCGGTTCCAGGCCGTCGACGGTGAAGGACACGATGCCCGCGTGCTGGATGCCCCGGTCGCGTACCTCGACGCCGGGTGTCTCCTGCAGGGCCTTGCGCAGGTACTCGGCGCGCGCGGCGATCGCCGCGTACACCTGCGCCGGACCCAGGTCGAGCAGGTAGCGCACGGCCGCGCCCAGCGCGAGGCGGCTCGCGACCGAGCATTCCCAGAATTCGAAGCGGCCGGCGTCCGGGGAGAGCACGTAGTCGTCGGGGGCTATCCACTCGGCGCTGTGCAGGTCGAGCCGGCCGGGCTCGAGACTCAGCGCCAGGTCGGGCCGCACATACAGAAATCCGGTGCCACGCGGGCCCCGCAGCCACTTGCGGCCGGTGGCGGACAGCGCGTCCACATCGAGTTCGGCGACATCGAGCGGCAGCTGACCGGCCGACTGGCACGCGTCCAGCAGCGCCAGCGCTCCGACCCGGTGTGCGATGCGGGCGGCCTCGGCGACCGGGTTCACCAGCCCGCCATTGGTCGGAACATGCACCAGCGACACCAGTTTCACGCGCTCGTCGATCATGGCGTCCAGGGCGTCGAGGTCGAGCTGCCCGCTGCCGTCGCTGGGAATGGCCTCCACGACCGCGCCGGTCTGCCGGGCGCGCTGCAGGGCGGCGATGGCATTGCTGCCGTAGTCCACGCCGGAGATCAGGATGCGATCGCCGGGGCTCAGCGGGACCGAGTAGAAGAAGTCGCTCCAGGAGCGGCTGGCGCTGTCGCTGAGGGCCAGCGCGGCCGGCTCGGCATTGATCAGTTCGGCAATGGCCGTCTTGACGCCGTGCAGGTCGTCGATGCGCTCGTTGGCGGCGCGGTAGCCACCGATCTCGGCCTCGCGCCGCAGGTGGTCGATGGCGGTGTCGACGACGATCCGCGGGGGGAGCGAGGACCCGGCGCTGTCGAGAAAGACCTGATTCCGGCACCCCGGCGTGTCGGCGCGCAGACGGGCGATGTCCAGTGTGGCGTTGTCTCTCACATGTTCGACCCTATCCACCGCGCCGAGCGCCCACCGGGGAGCCGCGCTACCCGTTGCGCCGCCTGCGCTTTCGAGCCATCCCACGCGGGATTGCATGAACATCGCCGACACGGCGGCCGGTGCCAGGGCGTCACCGCCCTGCCCGGGCAGATGCTCGCTGACCACGACCGCCGGCGCCGCGCCCGTGCGGTCGGCGAACCGGGGCCGGCGCGACGGCCCAGCTTCCGCATCCGACGCCCAGTAGCGCGGCGATGCCGAATGGGCATTGGCCGTGGTGAGCCGAGACCCCGGATCCATGCCCGCCATCCGCTGGAACGGGCCGCGGATGCCCACTGTGAGCTGGAGGAATGCCGCAATGCCGGGGCCATCGTGCTCTCGGTGCGGCCCTGATAGCAGGATCGGGAATCGGCTGTTCCTCTGCAGGCGTTCTCCATTTCGTCAGATTTCTTGTCACCGTCGCTCGCTACTCTTGTTTGGGTCGCCGTGCGATCCCCAGCGGCGACCGCATCAGACGGAGGTTGGCAATGGCTGTCACGGCGTCACCGACCGATGTGCTGCACAGTGGCCTGGCCGAATCGGAGCCGGGCGGCGAATTCACCTCACGTGCCGCCGCCGAGGCTTACGTCGGAAAAGTCTGTTTCAAACAGGGCCCACCGCTGCTCATCGGCGCCGAACTGGAGTGGCTCACCGCGCAAGGTGAACTTTCGGCGACCAACTCGCGTCCGGACCCGAGGGTCCTCGCGGATGCTCTCGGACCGTATGCGCCACGGTCCATTTCCCCCGATTCCCCGGCCGTTCCGTTGCCGGGAGGCAGCCGGGTCACCCTCGAACCCGGCGGTCAGATCGAACTGTCCAGTGCCCCGTTCGGCACCGCCGCCGAACTGTGCGAGCGCTTGCGGGCAGACTCGATACGCCTGCGGGAGCTGCTCGAATCCCGCGAAATCCGAACTGTTTCCGCCGCCGCCGATGCCACTCGGCGGCCGCTTCGTGTGCTGCAGCTGCCGCGCTACCGGGCCATGGAGCGGTCCTTCGCCGGCATCGGCCCGTTCGGCGCGCTCATGATGTGCAATACCGCCGCCACCCAGGTGAGCGTCGACGCGGGCGCGAATCCCGCCGAGATCGCCGCCCGCTGGCAGGTCCTGTACGCGGTGGGTCCGGCCCTGCTGGCCGCTTTCGCCTGCTCACCGGCGCTGCACACCGCCCCGCCCGGCGACTGGGCCTCGCAGCGCATGCGGGCCTGGCAGCGGCTCGATCAGCTCCGCACCCGGCCGCCCGTGCACGACTGGACCGACCCGATCACCGGGTACGCGCGCTGGGCGCTGGACGTGCCGCTGCTGTGCGTGCGGTCCCTGGACCCGCAGGCCGGTGACTGGTCGGCCCCGCCGGGGGCCACCTTCGCCGACTGGCTGTGCGGGGCGCTGGACGAGGAGATCGGTCGCCGCCCGGACCGGGCGGATCTGGACTATCACCTCACCACCCTGTTCCCGCCGGTCCGCGCGGCCGGGCACCTCGAGGTCCGCTACCTCGACACGCAGCCGGGCGACGGGTGGTCGGTGCCGGTGCATGCCATCGACGCGCTGCTGTCCGATCCCGGAACCATTACGGAGGCAACGGCTCTGGCCGCCTCCACCGCGGATCTCTGGTCCGAATCCGCCCGGCGCGGGCTGGCCGACGCGGAGCTGCGGGCAGCCGCGGTCGCCCTGCTCGACCTGGCCACCGCGCATGCCGCCACGCCCGAGGCGGCCAAGGAATTGGCTGCCGCCGCCGACCGATGTCGCAGCGGCCGCACCCCGACAGAATCGGAAGTTCTCTCATGACTGTTCAGCACCTGCCGGGTTCGGATCGGGCGGAGACCGAGGCGTTGCGCGGACGAATCGCCGACGCGCTCGAGCGGGCGCGCCGGCGGACCATCGGACTGACCGAGTGCGTCGACGAGGCCGAACTGGTCGCGCAGCACTCGCGGCTGATGAGCCCGCTGGTCTGGGATCTCGCACACATCGGCAACCAGGAGGAACTCTGGCTGGTGCGCGATGTGGGCGGGCGGGAACCCGTGCGGCAGGACATCGATCACCTCTACGACGCCTTCCGGCACGCGCGGGCGGACCGGCCCGCGCTGCCGCTGCTGGATCCGGCGCAGGCCCGCGACTATGTCGGCACCGTGCGGGACAAGGTGTGGGATGTGCTGGACCGCAGCCCCTTACGCGGCAATGACCTGGTCCACGACGGTTTCGCCTTCGGCATGATCGCCCAGCACGAGCAGCAGCACGACGAGACCATGCTCGCCACTCACCAGCTGCGGACCGGCGAAGCGGTGCTGTCCGCCCCGCCCACGCCCGCCGCGCGGGTGGCGGTCACCGGTGAAGTCGTCGTTCCCGCGGGCGAATTCATCATGGGCACCGATTCCGATCCCTGGGCCCTGGACAACGAGCGGCCCGCGCACCCGGTGCACGTCGACGCCTTCGCCATCGACGCCGCGCCCATCACCAACGAGCAGTATCTGGCCTTCGTCGACGACGGCGGCTACGAGCGGCCCGAGCTGTGGTCCGAGCGCGGCTGGGCGCACCGCGTGGAGGCGGGGCTGACCGCGCCCCAGTTCTGGGAGCAGGACGCCGGGGGTCGTTGGTGGCGTAGGGTTTTCGGCACCATGCAGCCGCTGCGCGCCCACCAGCCGGTGGTGCACGTCTGCTGGTTCGAGGCCGAGGCCTACGCGAACTGGGCGGGCAAGCGCCTGCCCACCGAGGCGGAATGGGAGAAGGCCGCCCGCTTCGATCCGGCCACCGGCCGCTCCCGCCGATACCCCTGGGGCGATATCGATCCCACCGAGGCCCTGGCGAATCTCGGCCAGCGCCACCTGGAACCGGCCGATGTCGGGGCCTACCCGGCGGGGGCGTCCCCGGCCGGTGTCCATCAGCTGATCGGCGATGTCTGGGAGTGGACCGCTTCAGGTTTCGAGGCCTACCCCGGCTTCCGCGCCTTCCCCTACCGGGAATACTCCGAGGTCTTCTTCGGCGGCGACTACCGCGTCCTGCGCGGTGGTTCCTTCGGTGCCGACCAGGTCGCCTCCCGCGGCACCTTCCGGAACTGGGATCACCCGATCCGCCGCCAGATCTTCGCCGGGTTCCGCCTCGCCCGGGACCTGAGATCGGACGAGCGCTGATGTGCCGTCACCTCGCCTACCTGGGCCCACCCACCCCGGTAGGGGTGCTCCTGACCCGGGGCCCGAATTCCCTGCGCACCCAATCCTGGGCCCCGCGCGACATGCGCGGCGGCGGCACCATCAACGCCGACGGTTTCGGCGTCGCCTGGTGGCACCACCCCGATGCCGCCGCTCCCGACCACGGACCCGGCGTCATCTGGCACGGCGGCACGGCGGCGGATATCCGGGCTGCGGCGGAAACCGCCGGCGTTCCGGCGGATCAGGCCGGAGCCGGTGCCCCGGGCACGGATCCGGTGGTCAGCCGGTATCGCAATGCGGCACCGATCTGGACGGATCCGGCGGTCGACGAGGTGTTGCCGCAGATCCGGTCCGGAGCAGTACTGGCCGCAATCCGTTCCGCCACAGTGGGAATGCCGGTGGAGCGAGCAGCCTGCGCCCCGTTCACCCACGGCCGCTGGGCCTTCAGCCACAACGGCGCGATCCCCGACTGGCGGCGGGCGCTGAGTGCGGTTGCCGCCGAATTCGATTCGCCACCGCTCCTGGAGGCAGAATCCCTGACCGACTCCGCGGCCCTGTGGGTGATCCTGCGTGGGCTGCTCGACGGTGGCGGCGACACCACTGCGGGCGTCGCGCATTCGGGCATCGGCGAATCGCGGAGTTTCGGCGCGACGGTGACGTCCCGGTCGTCGATCAGTGTCACCTCGGCTTCCGGTGCGGCGCCGGAGGTTCGGACCTGGGGGTCGGCCACGACCTCGGACGGCTCGGCCGGCGCGGCGTTCCACGGTGCGGGGGCGAGAGATCCGGGGGAGGTACTGCGGCTGGTGATGGCGGCGGTGCTGGCGCGGTCGCCCCACGCGCGGTTGAACTTGCTGATGGGGGATGGGGCGGGGATTTGGGGGACGACGTGGCATCACTCTTTGTCGGTGTTGGAGACCGACGGGTTCGTGTTGGTGGCCTCGGAACCGTTCGATGACGATCCGCGGTGGCGGCCGATTGCCGATCGGCAGCTGCTGAGCGTGCGGGACGGGCGGGTGTCGGTGGAACCACTGGATATCGAGATCGGAAAGGCTGGCTCATGACTGCGGCTACGCTGGAAATTCATCTGACCGACGAGGATTTGACGACCGCCCTGCGCGCGGACGTGCGACAGGGGCTGACCGCGGAACCGAAGTGGTTGCCGCCCAAGTGGTTCTACGACGCGCGTGGCAGCGAGCTGTTCGAGAAGATCACCGAGCTGCCCGAGTACTACCCGACCCGCACCGAGCGGGCCCTGCTGGAACGGGTGGTCGGCGAGATCGCGCGGACCGCGCAGGCCGAGGTGCTGGTCGAGCTCGGCGCGGGCTCGGCGGCCAAGACCCGGCTGCTGCTCAACGCCCTGAAGGCCGAGGGTCCGCTGAAGAGCTATGTGCCGCAGGATGTCTCGGTCTCGGCGCTGCGGATGGCGGCGGACGAGGTGGCCGCGGAGTTCCCCGGCCTGGGCGTGCACGGCGTGGTCAGTGATTTCACCGCCACCCTCGACAATCTGCCCGGCGGCGGCCGCCGCATGGTCGCCTTCCTGGGCGGCACCATCGGCAACCTGATCCCCGCCGAGCGCGCCGAATTCCTCGGCGGCATCCGGGATGTCCTGGAACCGGGCGAGCAGCTGCTGCTCGGCGCGGGCCTGGTCATCGACCCGGCGGTCCTGGTCCCCGCCTATGACGACGCCGCGGGTGTCACCGCGGAATTCAATCGCAATGTGCTGCATGTCCTGAACGCCCGGCTGGGCGCGAACTTCGAACCGGAGAAGTTCCGGCACGTCGCGATCTGGGACGCCGCGCGGGAGTGGATCGAAATGCGCCTCGAGGCCACCGAGGCCATGGCCGTCCACATCCCGGCGCTCGACCTGACCGTCGATTTCGCGGCGGGCGAGCAGCTGCGCACCGAGATCTCCGCCAAGTTCCGCCGCGAGGTTCTCGAAAGCGAATTGGACGCAGCCGGTTTCACTACCGAGCGGGTGTGGACCGATCCCGCCGAGCGGTTCGCCCTGGTGCTTGCCGAGCGCAAGTAGGCAGAGTGCTCACCGAGCGCAGGTAGGAGTGCGGGCGGTGGCGGCTACTTCTGCGCCGTCACCGCCGCCAGCCACTCGATGAGCGGCCGCATCTCCTCCCACGCCGCCCGGACCTCCCGGCCGGCGCGCGGGGTACTCAGCCACTTGGGTGCGCCGAAATCTCTTCCGGCGGTGAGGGATTTGTGCCGCAGCAGCTCGATGCGCGGGTGATCGATGTCGTAGCCCTTGGGTTTGGTCGCCAGTCTGTCCCCGCCGATCTGGTATCCGGCCGAGACGAGCTGTGCGATCAGCCCTTCCAGCTCCCTCCCGCGCACCTCGTCGTCGATGGCGGCCCGCAACGCGGCCAGCTGGGCGCTCTCGGCGGCGTACATGCCGCCCCCCACCCGCAGTCCGGCCGCGCTGATCTGGACGTACCAGCCGGAGTACTGCGCGCTGTACACCACCGCGCCCTGATGGTTCTTGTAGGGCGACTTGTCCTTGGCGAAGCGCACATCCCGGTACGGCCGGAAGATCTTGGCCTCGCCGAAGTCCGGCTCCAGCTCGGCGACAAGCGCTTTCATCGGATCCCGGACGGACTCCTCCCATACCTGCTTGTGGGCGTTCCAGAAGGTCTTGCTGTTGTCGGCTTCCAGATCCTCGTAGAAGTCGAGTCCGGCGAGCGGGAATCCGGTGAATGCGGTCATGTCAATCAGTGTTCGGCATGACCCCGGAGCCGTAGATCGCGACCCCGATGATGATGCCCAGCACCAGTGCCACCCCGGAGGCGACCGCGGCCCACTTGCCCAGCGGCTCGCCCTTGCTGTGCCCGATCACGCCGAGCACGATGCCCGCGATGCCGAACAGCGGTGGGCAGAAGATGAGCGCGATGACCGCGCAGACGAATCCGATGATCGAGAAGGTCTGCGGCCCGCTGCGCGGCGGCGGCGCACCGAAATTCGCGCCACCGGGATACGGCTGATATGGCTGCCCGTAGGGCTGCTGCTGACCGTAGGGCTCCTGACCGGGTCCGAACTGCTGCGGGTACGGCGGCTGCGCACCCTGGGGGTGAGAAGGCTGCGAACCCTGAGGGTAGGGAGCGTTCGGGTAGGGCGGAAACCCGCCGCCCGGGTAGGCGCCCGGTGGCTGATCGCCCTGTGGCGGGTATCCGTACATCCCGCCCGCCGGGTACTGCGGCTGGGCCGGTGGAGGCTCGGACTGCGCGGCCGGATTGAACTGCGTGGGGTCGGGCTGACCGGGAGGCGGGGGAGCGCCCGGGATGTACCGGAAGGTGATGTCGTCCGCGGGCGGTTCCTCGGTGGGCCGTGCCTTCGAGACGTTTTCTGGCGTGTCCGCCGATGGCGTGTCGGGTTCCTTCTTGAACATGTCGGCCGGTCCGGTGCCGGATTCGTCCGACGGCTTGCCGGGCTCGTGCGGCGGCGTGCTCATCGCGCCCTCCTCGATCGTGGTGTGCGTCTTCAGGGATATCCCTCAACGGGGCGTGCTACGCAACAGTCCTAATCGCCGAGTTCCTCCACGATGTCCATGGCGGCGACCTCCGCGGGCCGGTCGTCCTCGGCCACGAACTCCTCGCGCTGCCGCCGGCGGCTCCACTCCTGGTCGAGTTCGGCTCCGATGCCGAGCCTGCCGGTGTCGTCGCTCTCGCGATCGCGGATGACGAGGTCCTCGGGCGGATCGGTGATGAACCGCGTGTACTCGCGGATCTCGTCCTCCTGATCGTCGTCGCCCAGGTCGTAGTCGAGGTTGTCGACATCGCTGTCGAAGACCTGATCGGTGTCGAAGATCTCGTCCATCAGACGGGCATCGTCCTCGTCGGGCCGGCCGGCCATTCGGCACCACCTCTCCGCGCAGTCAGCGCACCAGTAGCAACCCTGAGTTCGATCCAACGCTACCGCTTACCTGCAGAAACGGACATCCATTGTCGCCCCCATTTCACGCAAAAGCGCCCCTCCCGGAAGTGGGAGGGGCGCTCGTTGAAGCGATGGTGATGGCCGCCCCGGTGGGTTCGGGGCAGAGCCCCGGTTGCCGTTGGGGTTCAGGGGCGGAGCCCCTGAGAGCCTACGAGAGTTGCGGTTATGCGTTCCCGTTGAAAAGGCCGGTGACGGAACCGTTTTCGAAGACCTCGCGGATGGTCTGCGCCAGCAGCGGGGCGATCGACAGCACGGTCAGCGTCGGGAACTTCTTGGCCTCGTCGATCGGCAGGGTGTTGGTCACCACGACCTCCTTGGCCCCGCAGCTGGCCAGACGCTCGGCGGCCGGGTCGGACAGGATGCCGTGGGTGGCGGCGATGACCACGTCGCCCGCGCCGGCCTGCTTGAGCACCTTGACCGCGCCGGCGATGGTGCCACCGGTGTCGATCATGTCGTCGATCAGGATGCAGGTGCGACCCTCGACCTCACCGACCACGCGGTTGGAGACGGTCTGGTTGGGGACCAGCGGGTCGCGGGTCTTGTGGATGAACGCCATCGGCGCGTCGGCCAGCGAGTTCGCCCACTTCTCGGCGACCTTCACGCGGCCGGCGTCGGGGGAGACGACCGTGATGTTGGACAGGTCGTAGTTGTTGCGGATGTGCTCGGCCAGCTGCACCTGCGCGTGCATGTGATCGACCGGGCCGTCGAAGAAGCCCTGGATCTGATCGGTGTGCAGGTCGATGGTGATGATGCGGTCCGCGCCCGCGGTCTTGAGCAGGTCCGCGATCAGGCGGGCCGAGATGGGCTCGCGGCCGCGGTGCTTCTTGTCCTGACGGGCGTAGGGGTAGAAGGGCAGCACCGAGGTGATGCGCTTGGCCGAACCGCGCTTGAGCGCGTCGATCATGATCAGGTGCTCCATGACCCACTGGTTCAGCGGGGCCGGGAAGCTCTGCAGCACGAAAGCGTCGGAGCCGCGCACCGATTCCTCGAACCGGACGAAGGTCTCACCGTTTGCGAAGTCGCGCGCGGTCTGGGGAGTGACGTGAACGTTGAGTTCCTTGGCCACCGCCTCGGCGAGCTCAGGATGAGCGCGCCCCGAGAACAGCATCAGATTCTTCTGGTTATCGGTAGAGAACGCGGTCACTGACGTTCGCCATCCTTTTGCTCGTTGGATATCTCGGTGGTTCCCGGCGGATCCGGGAGAGCCGCGAGCGCCGCTTCGGCCGCGCGGGCTGCATCGGTGCCGGGGCGATTGCGCTGCACCCAGCCTTCAATGTTGCGTTGTGCTCCACCCGACACCGCGAGCGCTCCCGGGGGAACGCTTCTGCGCAGTACAGTACCCGCCGCCGAATACGCGCCGTCACCCACGGTGACCGGCGCGACGAACATGGTGTCGCTGCCCGTGCGCACGTGCGAGCCGACGGTGGTGTGGTGCTTCTTGACCCCGTCGTAATTGACGAAGACGCTGGACGCGCCGATATTGCTGTACTCGCCGATGGTGGCGTCGCCGACATAGGTGAGGTGCGGGACCTTGGAGTGCGCACCGATGGTGGCGTTCTTGGTCTCGACGAAGCCGCCGATCTTGCCCTCGGCGCCGAGCGAGGTGCCGGGCCGCAGATAGGCGAAGGGGCCGACGTTCGCGCCCGGGCCGATGCTCGACTTCTCGCCGTGCGTGCGCACCACCTTGGCGCCGTCGCCGACGGTCACGTCGGTGAGCGTGCAGTCCGGTCCGATCTCGGCGTCCTCGCCGATCACGGTGTCGCCCAACAGTTGTACGCCCGGCCGGATGACGGCGTCGCGGCCGATCATCACATTGCTGTCGATCCAGGTGCTGCCCGGATCGATGATGGTGACCCCGGCGCGCATGTGCCGTTCGAGGATGTAGCGGTTGAGGGTGCGGGCCGCGCCGGCCAGCTGCACCCGGTCGTTCACGCCGGTGACCTTGGCGGAATCGATCAGCCGCGCGCCGTGTACCGGATGTCCGGCCTCGCGGGCCAGCTTGAGCACGTCGGTGAGGTACAGCTCGTGGCGGGCGTTGGCGGTATCGATGCGCGAGATCATGATTCGCAGCACGGCCGCGTCGAAGACGTAGACGCCGGAGTTGACCTCGGTGATGGCCGCCTGGGCCGGGCTGGCGTCGGCGTGCTCGACGATCTCCAGCACGTGACCCTGGGCGTCGCGCACGATGCGGCCATAGCCGTTCGGGTCCTCGGGCTCGAAAGTCAGTACGGTGACTGCGGATCCGTCGGAGTAGCTGCGGTGCTCGTCGAGCAGCGCGTGCAGGGTGTGACCGTCCAGCAGTGGCACGTCGGCGTAGGTGACGAGGACGTCGCCGTCGAAGTTCTCCGGCAGCGAGGTGAGCGCGCACTGCACGGCGTGCCCGGTACCGCGCTGTTCCTCCTGCACCGCCAGGGTGATCTGGCGGCCCAGTTCGGCTCCCACCTTGCCGACCGCGTCGCCGACCTGTTCGCGATCGTGACCGATCACGGTGATGAGCGCCGTCGGGTCGATCTCGTGCGCGGCATGCAGTGCGTGGGCGAGCATGCTCCGACCGGCAAGCGGGTGCAACACCTTGGGTGTCTTGGACCGCATTCGGGTTCCGGCTCCGGCGGCGAGAACGACGACGGCGGTCTGCTGTGGCATGGATCTCCCTCGGCTGCCGGTCATCGTGTGCTGAGTCAGGTTGTGCTGGGCCACAGTGGGTCAGCACCCACAGCGTGGTCAGCGATTCTGTGCGGGGCCCACCATATCGACCCTGCTCGTGAGCTCCGCCGCCAGGACTCGAACCTGGACAAACTGAACCAAAATCAGTTGTGCTGCCATTACACCACGGCGGATTGGCGCTTCATGCGGGTCTGATCCTCGCATGAAGTACGCCCCTACGTCGAACTGTGCTCCCCCGCCTCTCCGTGTTTCTTGCCGACGAGTCACGTGCGGGGCCGGTTCGCGTCGCGGACCGGCGGTTACGACGCAACGGACTGACCCCGTACCCCAGGAGTTACCCCGATCGAGACAAATCAGTTGTTACGTTGGCGAATACGGACGGCGAGTGCCCCCTGGCCGCATTCTCCTGGAGAGTCTGGAACAGTTATGAGCGGTCTGACGGCGGAGTAGGGAGGCGGTAGCGATGACGGGCGGTGAGGGCAGTCGGCCCGCGCGGGCGCGCATGACCGGCACTCAGCGCCGCCAGCAGCTCATCGAGATCGGCCGGGCGCTGTTCGCGGAGCGGGGGTACGACGCCACCTCGATCGAGGAGATCGCGGCGCGGGCCCAGGTGTCGAAACCAGTGGTGTACGAGCACTTCGGCGGCAAGGAGGGGCTCTACGCCGTGGTGGTCGACCGGGAGATGTCGACGCTGCTGGAGATGATCACCTCCTCGCTCACCCAGAACCGTTCGCGGGTGCGGCTCGAGCAGGTGGCGCTGGCGTTGCTCACCTATATGGAGGAGCGCACCGACGGCTTCCGGATCCTCATGCGGGATCAGCCGGTGTCGGCCGCGGAGGGCACCTACTCGAGTCTGCTGAACGAGGCCGTGAATCAGGTGGCCCACATTCTGGCCGGGGATTTCGAGCGCCGCGGGCTGGATCCGACGCTGGCGACGCTGTACGGGCAGGCGCTGGTGGGAATGGTTGCGACGGCGGCGACCTGGTGGCTGGACGAGCGCCAGCCATCCAAGGAAGTGGTGGCCGCGCACCTGGTGAACCTGTGCTGGAACGGCCTCACTCATTTGGAGGCCGAACCCCAGCTGGCGTCGGAATGGCCGAGCGGCAAGGGGTTATAGAACCCGGCGGTTTGAATTCAGGTCTGATATGTCTGTCCTAGCGGGGCAGAACTGGACAGTTAACCAGCGAATTGCGAAGGAGGACGGGTCGAATGCTCGAATCGACTGGCAGCACGCAGCCGGGTGGTACGGTTCACCCATCCTTCGAGTGCTGTTCGAACTGTGATGTCGGTCAACTTCGGGATATCGGTCTACTTCAGGATGGCTGGTTTGATGACAGGCGGCTCTGATGGCTAGGCAGGCGCGTGCGGAGATCACTCGCGATTCCGTGCTCGCGGGCGCGGCCGATGTCTTTCTGCGGCTGGGCTACGCGAACGCGTCCCTGTCCGAGATCATCGCGCAGTCGAATGTGACCAAGGGCGCGTTGTACTTTCACTTCGGATCCAAGGAAGAACTGGCGCGCGCGGTCGTCGATCAGGGCAACGAGCGACTGGTCAGCGCATGCCAGGGATTCTTCGATCCGCGGGTGCCGGCGCTGGAGGCGTGCATCGGGATCACCTATGTGGTCGCCGACCTCACCATGAACGATCCGATGGTGGGCGCGATGCTCAAACTGACCCACCAGATCGGCGACTATCGCGGCGCGAGCGGCGACAATATCGCCAAGACCTGGGGTGAGACGCACCGTTTGCTCGCCGAACGCGCGATCACCCAGGGGGATCTCAAACCCGACCTAGATCCCGACACCATCGGCATGCTGCTGCAGGAGATGACCAGCGGCGTCCATATCGTCGCGGTCAGCACCGAGTCCATCGATCAGATGGCGACCCGCATGGAGCGGGCCTGGTACTTCCTGCTGCCGAGCATCGTGCCCGAGGAGAAGGTCGCCTACTTCCGCGAATTCGCGGCTCGGCGCCTGCGTCGCTACGTGCAGTGAGACTGAGCGCCGTGCAGTGAGACTGTGCACGGTGCAGTGCGGTGAGCACCGTGCGGTGCGTGTGAGCACGTAGCGAGCAATGCTGCGGCGCAGCGGGTTTCGCGAATCGGCTACTTGAGCGCCGCCTGCCACTTGGTGAGCGCCTTGCTGAACAGGCGGTTGGCCTCGTCGGCGTGGTAGTCGTTGACGTTGGCGTTGTAGTCGAAGTACCAGATCTTGCCGCCCGACCGGCAGACATAGTGCAGGCCGCGGGCCTGGCCGCCGCCGGCCGCCGTGGCGTCCATCTGGTAGCCGATGATCTCGTCGCCCACCGCCGGAATGTTCGAGATCTTCGTGTACACGATCTGCATGCCGTCGTAGATCACCGTCGGGCAGTTGTCGGAGGCGTCCTTCTCCTCGTCGAATTCGCTCTTGATCTCGGTGGGGGTGCGGAATGCGACCGTCGTCGTCACCGCGGCCCCGCCGTAGCCGCCCTTCTGGCCGAAGGCGGAGGTGGCCTTCGCCGCCGGTTTGGTCGCGGGCGGGGCGGCCTCCTTCTTCAGCTTCGCGGTGCAGTCCGGAGTCTCACCCGAGACCCGCGCCTCATCGGTGCCGTCGTTGGTCTGCTGCTCCTTCTTGGTGTCCTCGGTCCACCCGATCGGCAGGTCGTCGACCGCCAGCACCATCGCCGCCGGATCGCTCGTGCCCGCTCCGGTTTTGGTGGTGGCGGCCGCGCTCGACGTCTCCGGGGACTGGGCCTGCGTGCCGACCGAATCATCCGACCGCGTCGCCACCACGGCGATCACCGCACCCACGACCAGCACCGCGACTCCGGCCAGCGCCAGCAGGATCATCCGATTCCTGTTGCGCCCCACCGGTTGTGTGACCACCGGCGATTGTGCGCCGAACTGACCGGGTGCGGCGAAGGGCTGCTGCTGCGCGAATTGTCCTTGCGGCATACCGAACTGGCTCTGCGGCGCGCTGAACCGGCCCTGCGGAGAACCGAACCGTGCCTGCGGGGAACCAAACTGCGCGTGTGGATCGAAGCCCGGTCCCTGCGGCGAACCGAACCCTGGTGGCGGGAACCCCGGCTGCGGAACATCGTGACCCGGTCCCGGGGCGAAGTGCTGGGGTTGCCCGAACTGCTGCTGCGGTTGCCCGAATTGCTGCTGCGACGGGAACTGGCCCTGTGGCGGAAACTGCGTCCGAGCCGGTTGCCCGTGCCACTGCTGGGTGGCTGCCCACTGGCTGTCCGGCTGCGGTGGATCGCTGTGATGATCCGGTTGCCCGCCGGAGGGTGACGCGGGTGGCGGTGTGGTCATGCTGTCCCCCTGGACCCGGGCGTTCTGGTCACAGCGGGTCGAGCCCCGGACCTCCTCCCCGCGGGGACCATTGTTATCACAGGGCCCCGACACCGCCCGCCCGATTGTTGGCGATGATCTGCCGGAACATGGCGAGAAGGGCTGGAGCATCGAGGGTTTCGCCCTCCCCCACGGCGATCATGCGGGCGGTCTTGTTGTCGTGACCACCGGTGATGATGCCCCCGGGATCGGGCACTATGGCCCCGTCGCAGAGGAGGATGTCGACGGCCTTCTTGGTGGCGAGCAGCACGCAGATACTGCCGTCGAGCACGAAGTCGGGGCGGACCGTGCGTTCGATGGTCTCCTCGACCGCCGGGTCGCCCGCGTGCACCAGGTCGCCAACCTGGCCGCGGATGGCCTGTTGCCGGCCGCGCAGAGCGTCGATGTAGGCGTCCACCCGCGGATCACTCGCATGGGACTTTCCGCCATCCGAGCACGGCCGGGGCGCCCGGGTGCCAAGAAGCGTCTGCGTGCTGAAGCTGTCACAGCGGGTGACTAGACTCAGTTGGCTGTCTGAAACGCTGATCTGCGCCGAGGAGTCTGCCCCATGACCACCCAACGTCCACCTCTGGCGGGATTGGCTGCGGTGGCCGGTGCCGATGCCGCGCTGGAGCAGGTCGCGAGCCTGATCGGCCGGGAGTCGGCGATGTTGGTCGCGCCGTCGGCGGTGCGGCCGTTCGTGGCGTCGACCATTGCCGGGCACCGCCCGCTGCTGGTGGTGACGGCCACCGGGCGGGAGGCCGACGATCTGGCCGTCGAGCTGACGGAGATGCTGGGCGACACGGTCGCGTTGTTCCCGTCCTGGGAGACGCTGCCGCACGAGCGGCTCTCGCCGGGCGCGGACACCGTGGGCCGGCGGTTGCAGGTGCTGCGCCGGCTGGCGCATCCGGAGGACCCGGGGTTCGCGGGTCCGCTGCGGGTAGTGGTCACCACGGTGCGCTCGCTCATGCAGCCGATGGCGGCGGGGCTCGGGGAGATCGAACCCATCGTGCTGCGCCGCGGCGCCGAGTTCGATTTCGACCAATTGCTCACGCGGCTGGTGGAATTCGCCTACGAGCGGGTCGACATGGTCGGCAAGCGCGGCGAGTTCGCGGTGCGCGGCGGCATTCTGGACGTCTTCCCGCCGACCGCGGATCATCCGGTGCGCGTGGAGTTCTGGGGCGACGAGGTCTCCGAGGTGCGCGCCTTCTCGGTGCAGGACCAGCGCTCGATCCACGAGGTGCCGATCGACCTGGTGGTCGCGCCGCCGTGCCGGGAACTGCTGCTCACCGACGCCCTGCGGGAACGCGCCGCGCAGGTGGCCGCCGAGAATCCGGCCGATGCCGCGCTGGTGGAGATGCTGGAGAAGATCTCCCAGGGCGTCCCGGTGGAGGGCATGGAGGCACTGCTGCCGGTGCTGCAGCCCGGTGAGCTGCAACTGCTGGTGGATGTGCTGCCCGCGGAAACCCATGTGCTGCTGTGCGATCCGGAGAAGGTTCGCACCCGCGCCGCCGACCTGGTGCGCACCGGGCAGGAGTTCCTGGAGGCGTCGTGGACGGCGGCCTCCTTCGGCGGGGCCGCCCCGCTGGGCGCGCACGGCCTGGATCTGGCCGCCTCGAGTTACCGGGGTCTGGATGTGGTGCATGCCGATGCCGAGCGGCGCGGCCTGCCCTGGTGGACGCTGAGCCCGCTGGCCGCCGACGATCCGCGGGAGATCGCGCTGCCGGTGCTGGCCGCCGCCTCGGCGCGCGGTTCGGAGGAGCTGGTCGCCACCATCTTCGCCTCGCTGCGCGCGCATGTCGCGACCGGTGGCCGCGCGGTCATCGTGGTGGCCGGACACGGTACGGCTCAACGCATTCTGGAACGGCTCGCCGATGCCGAGGTGCCCGCGGCGGCGTTGGAGGCCGGTGCCGAGCCGGTGCGCGGACTGGTCGGCGTGTTGTGCGGGTCGCTGCACGACGGCGTCGTGTTCGACGACGCCAAGCTGGTGGTGATCGCGGAGTCCGATCTCACCGGCAACCGGGTCACCGCGCCCGGCGAGGGCAAGAAGCTGCCCGCGCGGCGGCGCAACCAGGTCGATCCGCTGGCGCTGACCGCCGGCGACATGGTGGTGCACGACCAGCACGGCATCGGCCGCTTCGTGGAGATGATCGAGCGGACCGTCGGCGGCGCGCGCCGCGAGTACCTGGTCATCGAGTACGCGCCCAGTAAGCGCGGCCAGCCGGGGGACCGGTTGTTCGTGCCGATGGACTCGCTGGATCAGCTGTCGCGCTATGTCGGCGGCGAGATGCCGTCGCTGTCCAAACTGGGCGGTTCCGACTGGGCCAATACGAAGCGCAAGGCGCGCAAGGCGGTTCGTGAGATCGCCACCGAGCTGGTGCAGCTCTATGCCGCCCGGCAGGCCGCGCCCGGCCACGCCTTCGGCGCGGACACGCCGTGGCAGCAGGAGATGGAGGACGCCTTCGCGTTCACCGAGACCGTCGATCAGCTCTCGGCGATCGCCGAGGTGAAGTCCGATATGGAGAAGGCGGTCCCGATGGACCGCGTCATCTGCGGTGACGTCGGCTACGGCAAGACCGAGATCGCGGTGCGCGCTGCCTTCAAGGCGGTGCAGGACGGCAAGCAGGTGGCCGTGCTGGTACCGACCACGCTACTGGCGCAACAGCATCTGCAGACCTTCACCGAGCGGATGGCCGGTTTCCCGGTGGTGGTGAAGGGCCTGTCCCGCTTCACCGATGCGGCCGAATCGCGGGAAATCCTGGAGGGCATGACCACCAAGGATGTCGACATCGTGGTGGGCACCCATCGTCTGCTGCAGACCGGAGTGCGCTGGAAGGACCTGGGCCTGGTCGTCATCGACGAGGAGCAGCGGTTCGGCGTCGAGCACAAGGAGCACATCAAGGCGCTGCGCACCCACGTGGACGTCCTGACCATGTCCGCCACGCCGATTCCGCGCACGCTGGAGATGTCCCTCGCCGGCATTCGCGAGATGTCGACCATCCTCACTCCGCCGGAGGAGCGGCATCCGGTGCTCACCTATGTGGGCGCCTACAACGACAAGCAGGTGGCCGCGGCCATCCGCCGTGAGCTGCTGCGCGACGGCCAGGTGTTCTACGTGCACAACCGGGTCTCGTCGATCGACAAGGCGGCCAAGCGGATTCGCGACCTGGTACCGGAGGCGCGAGTGGTGGTCGCGCACGGGCAGATGAACGAGGACATGCTCGAGAAGACCGTGCAGGGCTTCTGGGAGCGGGAATTCGATGTGCTGGTGTGCACCACCATCATCGAGACCGGTCTGGACATCTCCAATGCCAATACCCTGATCGTGGAACGCGCCGACGCCCTGGGTCTTTCGCAGCTGCACCAGCTGCGCGGGCGGGTCGGCCGCTCGCGGGAACGCGGCTACGCCTACTTCCTGTACCCGCCGGAGAAGCCGCTCACCGAGACCGCCTACGACCGGCTCGCGACCATCTCGCAGAACTCGGATCTGGGCGCGGGCATGGCGGTGGCCATGAAGGACCTCGAGATTCGCGGCGCGGGCAATGTGCTGGGCGCCGAGCAGTCCGGGCATGTCGCGGGCGTCGGCTTCGACCTGTACGTCCGCCTGGTCGGCGAGGCGGTGGAGGCCTACCGGGCCGCCGCCGACGGCCGCCCGATCTCGGTGGACGAGGAGGTCAAGGAGGTCCGCATCGACCTGCCGGTGGACGCCCACATTCCGCCCGACTACATCGCCTCCGACCGCCTGCGCCTGGAGGCGTACCGCAAACTCGCCGCCGCCCAGGACGATTCGGCGCTCTCGGCCGTGGTCGAGGAACTGGTGGACCGCTACGGCCCGCTCCCCGTGGAGGTCGGCCGTCTGGTCTCGGTCGCCAAGCTGCGACTGCTGGCCCGCGAGTACGCCATCGCCGAGATCGGTGTCACCGGAACCACTCTGAAGGTGTCGCCGCTGCAGCTCCCGGATTCCAAGCAGCTGCGGCTGAAGCGGCTGTACCCCAACGCCACCTACCGCCCGGCGACCGGCATCGTCCAGCTGCCGCTGCCGCGCGTCGAGGACAGCGTCGGTGCGGCCCGCGTCCGTGACGTGCAGGTGCTCCAGTTCGTCGCCGACCTGCTGCTCGCCCTGGACGGAAAGGCCCCGGGCGCAGTGGATGTCAAGGTCGCAACCGAGGTGCTGGCTCCCCGATGAGTTGTCCGACGAACGCAATCCCGCCACGGGCGGCCGTAGGGCGGGCCGTCTCGCCGACGGCTTCGTGCGTCCGGTTCGCGGCTGCGGTGGCGTGATGAGTACTGGGAACGGCGCGGGAGCGGAGTCGGTCCGGCGGGGCGAGTCTGTCCAGCGGGGCGAGGCTGTCCAGCGGAGCTCGGAACAGCCCAGCGCGGGAGGCGGTTTCGTGCGTGGCGAGGCGGCGCGCGAGGCGATGGTGGCCGAATCCGCGGCGGATACCGCGCGCATGATCGCGGCGCTGGGCGAGGCGGTCGAGGTGATGGACCGGCTGTGGAACTTCGGCGGGTGGGAGGTGACGCAGACGCACGATTCGCTGCGGCCGTACCTGCTGGAGGAGACATACGAACTCCTGGACGCCATTCAGGCCGAAGACGCGGAGACCATCAAGGAGGAGCTGGGGGATCTGCTGCTGCAGGTGCTGTTCCACTCCCGGATCGCCGAGGCCGCTGGGGAATTCACCGTCGCCGACGTGGCCGCGGCGCTGGTGTCCAAGCTGGTGCACCGCAGTCCGCATCTGATCGGTGAATACGGTTCCGGGGAATACGGCATCGATCCGGCCGCGGCGGTCGCCGACAAGATCGCGGCGCAGGAAAAGGCTTGGGAGGAGCGCAAATCCGCCGAGAAGGCGCGGCGCTCCTGCCTGGACGGCATTGCCGTGGCGCAGCCCGCGCTGGCGCTGGCGGAGAAGGTTCGCTCGCGAGGTATCAAGGCGGGTTTACCCGAGGAGCTGATTCCCGGCGCTCTGCGTGTCGTGGAGCTCGGCGGGCCGGACAGTGCCGAAGAGCGGTTGCGCAAGGCCACTCTCGCGTTCGCCACCGACATCCGCGCCGCCGAGGATGCTGCCGAAATCGATCGGGGCGAGCGACGCGCGCTGGCCGCCGCGGACTGGCATCGGTACTGGCCGCGCGGCTGAACGGGATCCGGCGTCGCGGACGGATCGGGCGTCGCGGTCGCGATGCCGGGCGATAACGGCGGTGTTGCCTTCGGCTCGTTTCGGCTAGCGTCAGAGGGGTGCATGCTTCGGGGCGCGAATCGATAACCGAGTACTACCCGCCACGAACGGGTGCGATCATCGCGCTGGTCTTCTTCCTATTGATGACCGCGCTACCCGGTTTCGTGGTGTTCGACGGCAATCAGCAGCTGGTCATGCGTGTGCTCGGCGGATTGGCCATGGCGTTGTTCGGTTTCGGGGTGTACGCCATGCTCGAGGATCTGCTTCGCCCGCAGCCGACCCTGCTGATCACCGACCAGGGCTTCACCTATCGCGGGTTTCCGCATGTGGCGTGGGCGGAGGTGGAGCGGGTGCGGCTGGGCATCGGGCGGCTGCGCAAGGGCGGTCGCGCGGAGATGTTCGCCGAGGTGGTGCTGCGCGATCCGGCCGAATTCCGTGACCGCGTACAGGCACTCGGTGATGTGACCATGCGCCGCCATCCGGACCGCCGGATGTTCATCGTGGCCGAGCGGCTGCCGGTGCCGGTGCCGATGGTGGTGGACGTGATGCGGGAGCATCATCCCGGTCTGTCGGTACGTGCCGTCGAGGACGCGCCGGCCGACGCGCCGCCGGTCGCGCCCCGCTCACCCGATCGCGACATGGTGGAGAGCGCGCTCGTGAGTGCCCTCACCGAAGCGCTCCCCGTCGACTGGAATCTCGCGGTCCTGTGGTTCTCCCGGGTCGGCGACGACGGCCACGCCGGTATCCAGCTGGAACTGACCGACCCCGACGCCGATCACACCGACGAGCTCCGGCCCTCCGAGGAGATCCTCACTCTTCTCAACCGGCTCAAGGAAGTCTGCTACGACCAGATGACCGGCACCTGGCTCAGCGGCCAGGTCGTCCTCCGCGCCGCCTCCACCAAGGCCGAATTCACCCTGTCCTTCAAGGAAATCCCCGACTGGCTCCCCATCCCCGAGCCCGACGAATGCCGCCGCGAACTCGCCACCTACCCTCGCGCCGGCGACGAAATCCCCACCTGGCTCCGCCAACGCATCTCCTGACCGGCGCGCACCGCTCAGGGCCGGACGTTCTCGACTACGTCGGTGATCACCGAATAGGTGCTCAATACATTGCTCTCGATCGGCGCGTGGTCGGGCCAGTCGTGTGCCGCCCGAAACGCATCCGACTGCAGATACCCGATATACGCGGCCTCATCGGCGAATTCGAGCATCGACACATAGCCGCGCCCGACCTCCCGGGCGCGCATCAGCCGCGCCCCCACCAGCCCCGGCACCGCCGACAGCGTCCCCCGCATGCTCGCCCCGAAGTTCCGTTCGAACACCTCCCGATCCGCGTCCGCCACGAACAACTCATTGACGACGACAAACATGACTACTCCTCGAGATTCAGCGCGCGACCGATGAATCGCACGGTGGTGGACAGCACCCGATCGACACCATCCCCCGCGTCGATCCGATCGATGGCCCGTCCCAACGCCCCATCGACCAGCTCCGCGATCAACTCCGGTTCCGGATCTCCTCGCTCGGCGAGCGCCTGCCGCAGCTGTTCGGCGATCTCATGATGCGTACGCGAAATCCGCTCCCGTGCACTCTCATCCGTGAGCCCGGCCGCGCCGAGGACCGCGATTCGATGCGCCCCCGCCCCCGCCAACTCCACCGTGGCCCGCACATGGGCGATGACGCGCGCATCCGCCCCTTCAGCGGCTGCGACGGCCTCGCCCACGATCCTCTATTCCTCGGCGAGGTACCGCTCGACGGTTTCGACCTTGGCTTTCATGGCGTCGGTGACGCCCGGGCGGATGTCGGCTTTGAGGACGAGGCTGCAGCGTGGGGCGACTGCCATGACGGCGTCGGTGGCCTGTTTGACGACGGCCATGACCTCGTCCCATTCACCCTCGATGGTGGTGAACATGGCATTGGTCTCGTTGGGGAGGCCGCTGGCGCGGACGATCCGGACCGCTTCGGCGACGGCGCGGCCGACGTTCTCGCCGACGCCGAGCGGGGTCACGGAGAAGGCGATGATCAAACGTTCACGCCGTAGTCGCGGGCGATGCCGGCCAGGCCGGAGGCGTAGCCCTGGCCGATGGCGCGGAACTTCCACTCGGGGCCGTGGCGGTAGAGCTCGCCGAAGACCATGGCGGTTTCGGTGGACGCGTCCTCGGTGAGGTCGAAGCGCGCCAGTTCGGAACTGGTCACGGCGTCGATCACGCGGATGTAGGCGTTGCGGACCTGGCCGAAGGACTGGCGGCGGACGTCGGCCTCGTGGATGGAGACCGGGAAGAAGATATTGGTGATGGTCGGCGGCATGGCGGCCAGATCGACATTGATCACCTCGTCGTCACCGTCGCCCGCGCCGGTGAGGTTGTCGCCGGTGTGCTCGATGGTGCCCTCGGGGGAGCGCAGGTTGTTGTAGAAGATGAAGTGCGCGTCGGAGAGCACGCGCTGGTTGGATCCGCAGGCCAGTGCGCTGGCGTCCAGGTCGTAATCGGCGCCGGTGGTGGTGCGCACGTCCCAGCCCAGCGCCACCGCGACCTTGGTCAGGTTGGGGGCCTGTTTGGACAGCGAAACGTTTCCGCCCTTGGCCAAGCTGACAGACACACGGACTCCTTCGATACTCAGTTGCGGTCGGCCGCCATCGCTTTGAGCGTCGCGACTCGTTTCTCCAGATAGCGTAGTTCGCTGTCGTCGAGGACGGTGCGCTGAATTCCCGTGGCGACCGCAAATGCTGATTGCCGATGGTCGTCGATCACCTCGACTGTCAATTCCACCGCCACATAGTCGTCCGCGTCCGGCATGGGATCGGCGATCACCTTGGCGGTGCCGCGGGCGCACAGCGCCACATCGCCGCCGCCCAGAATCAGCAGCGCGATATCGGGGCGTTCCCGCAGCCGCGCCAGCGAGCCCCGATCGAACTTGAGGCTGAGCAGGATTCGGCGGTCACCGGCGCGCACCGGCCAGGAGACCGGGATGGCGTGCGGTGCCGGATCGGTGGTGACGAGGACCGCGATGGTGTCCTGCGGCCATTCGGGGAGGGCGTCCAGTTCGGGGTGGTCGGTCGGATGTGCTGTCGTCTCGGTGTCGTCCGGTTCCGTCACTGTCGAGGGCTCCTGACGTTCCCGCGCTTCGGCTACCATCCGCGTCACCTCACCATCGGCTCCGCACAGCGGGCTGGACTGTGCTGCGGCAAGTGTATGCCGTTGCCGCGCTGGCCCGCTGGCGTCCGATCGGGGCCCGCGGCATGCCGGTTCCGCGAGGTTCGTCCGTTACGACTGTGAAAACACCGCCGGACCTGCGTGGAAACAGATTGACGAGAAGCGGTAACGGTTGCATCATTCGTAACAGTCCCTCGACTGAACGAGGTCATGCGAGTAACCGGCCGATGACCGCCCGGTGAATATCGTCCGCCCATCCGGGTGTCGACGAACGCAGCAGCTTTTCCCAACCGGCGCGGCAGACGCCATGTGAACGAGTGAGGTGAGTGCGAATGGGATTCCGGCCGTATCAGCGACGACCGTGGAATACACCTCGCACCGCCCTGTCCGCTCCGTTCTTCTGACTGCCCAACAGGTTTGACGACGCTGCCGGTACCGGGTCCGCCCGGCGTCCGGTCGCGCCGGTCCGGGGCTGCAGATGTGAGGTGAACAGCGCGAAGAGAGCGGAGATGGTGATGGCGGATCTGGGTTCGGGGCAGCAGCCGGAAATGGTGGAGATGGTGGGGCGCGCGACCGCGGCGAATCTGGTGGTATCGGATGCGGTCATCGACGATCTGCGTTACCTGCGTGGCGAACTGGCCGCCGCGGACGTGCCGTTCGTGCTGGTGCGCGATGCCGACCATCGGCTGGTACTGGCCGTGGACAGCGGTCACCGGTCGGCCCTGAGACGGGTGCTGGGTGCCGCGATGGTCGCGGGTTTCTCCTGCAACGAGAAGCCGCACAATGTCTTCCGCCTCGGCCGCGACCTGGACCCGGCCCATCATGTGGAACTCGAGCTGTGGGAGTACCACGGCGACACCGTCGAGTGCCCGCGCCCGAATGCGCTGACCCGCATGGTCTTCGACGTCGCCGACGTGGAACCCGCCACCGTGCTGCTCTATGACGCCAGCTGGCCCACCCTGGCGGGGATGTTCACCCCCAACCCGACCGATGTCGGCTTCGACATCGACCTGGTCTTCTCGTGGGTGGACGGCACCGACCCCGAATTCCGCGCCCGCCGTGCCGGAATGATGGCGCAGGTGGTGGTCGGCGAGGGCGACGAGGCGGACGCCCGCATCCGCCAGATCGACGAACTGCGCTACGCCCTGCGCTCGGTGCACAAGAACGCGCCGTGGATCCGCCGCATCTTCATCGCCACCGATTCCCGGATTCCGGACTGGCTGGCCGACGACCCGAAGGTCACCATTGTCCGTGCGGTGGACCACTTCTCGGACATCAGCGGCCTGCCGGTGTTCAATTCCCATGCGATCGAATGCCAACTGCAGCACATCGAGGGCTTGTCGGAACACTTCCTCTACTCCAACGACGACATGTTCTTCGCCCGGCCCGTGCGCCCGTCCATGTTCTTCACTCCCGCGGGCATCAGCCGCTATATCGAAGCGGGCACCCGAATCGGCCCGGGCGCCAACAACGAACGCCGCAGCGGTTTCGAGAACGCGGCCCGCGTCAACCGCGCCCTGCTGACCGAGCGTTTCGGCCACGTCATCACCCGCCACCTCGAGCACACGCCGGTGCCCTTGCGCCGCAGTGTGCTCCTGGAAATGGAGGAGGTGTTCGCCGAGGATTTCGCGCGTACCCGAGCCAGCCGCTTCCGCGCCGCCACCGATATCTCGGTGACGAATTCCCTGTACCACTACTACGCCCTGCTCACGGGCCGCGCGGTCCCGCAGGAGGCCGCCAAGATGCGCTATGTGGACACCACCATGTACACGGGCCTGGCCCTGCTCGATGGCCTGGCCAAACGCCGCAACGTAGATTTCTTCTGCCTCAATGACGGCAGTTTCCCGGAGGTCCCGGAGGCCGAACGGGTCCGCGCCGTCTCGGAATTCCTGGAAACGTACTTCCCGGATCCGGCCCCCTGGGAAAAGCCGGATACCACCGTCGGCACCATGACGGCCTTCGAGTCCGGCGCGGCCTGACCCGTCCGGGGCAATGACTGTCAATCGTCCGGTGGGCGCTGCCGGACCGGGCCCGGGTTCGGCGCGCACCCGCGCGACGAACCCGGGCGGTCGCTCAGAGTGCGTACGGGTTGAAGGTGCAGACCAGGTTCGGATGGCCGGCCGGGTCCAGGGCGTGCAGGGCGATGGACGCGGCCCGTGGCGAGTACATCATCGACAGGTGGTCGGACAGGTCGATACCGCAGTTGTCCTGCAGGGTCACATTGTTCACCGTCGCGCCGGGGCCGGCGGTCAGGAAGGTGGCGTTGTACGGGGTCGAGATCTCGTCGTGGGTGGTGGCGACGCTGGTGTAGTGCACGCCGGGGACGGTGTCGCCGGTGGCGTCGAGGGTCGAGTAGAAGCTGGATCCGGTGACCTGCTCGATCAGGCCCTGACCGACCAGCAGCTGGCTGAATCCCAGTGCGTTGAAACCCATGTCCGTCAGATGGCGGCCCAGAGTGGCGATGCCGTCGAGGGTGGTGCCGTGGTGGGTGGCCCCGAAGGTGATCAACTGGTCGACCTTCCCGGCGCCGCCGTCGAACTTCAGATATTGGTCGGCGACCGTGCCGCCCTGGGAGTGCCCGATGATGTCGACCTGGTGTGCGCCGGTCGACGTGAGCACCTTGTCGATGAAGGTGGCGACCTCCTTGGCCGAATCCTCCATGGGCGCAATGCCATTGACGCCCGGCACCAGCGCGCCGAGACCACCCTGCTGCAGCAGACCCTCCTGGCCGAAGTTCAGCGCGTACACGCAGAATCCGGCCGCTTTGATCTTGGGCGACAGGTAGGCGAAGCCGTCATAGGCGTTCATCCAGGATCCGTGCAGCAGCACCACCGGCTCGGGGTGTGCCGCACTGGGTTTGCAGTTCCAGTCGTTGGCGCCGCCGGGCGCCATGTTCTCGTTGGCGAGTGAGAAGGTGAACGCGGCCACGGCGTCGGTCATTTCGGGACCGTTGCCGGTCGGGATGGTGGAGTGCGGCGCACTGGAGATGCCGGTGTCCGCGAGTGCCTTGCCGGCGGTGGTCACGCCGGTGTTGATGGCGTCGACGAGATCCTGGATCGTGGGCTGGGTAGCGGCCTGGACGTTCACGCTGTGCGTACCGGCCATCACGGCCGCGCCCATGATCGCGGCGGCGATGCGCACGCGCATCCGCTTGCTCGTGGTCATCTGGATGTCCTTCCTGCAGGTGCCGGGCTTCACTGCCCGAACCTGGATGCCGAAGGTAGAGCCGCGGCCGCGTCCGTTCGTCCCGGTTGCAGGGGGATTCCACGTTCCAACAACGGCGCGAGTAGGTCGGTGTGAGGACCTCCAACCCCGAGAGGGGTGTGTCCTCGCTCCATACGAGTCCGCTACCGCGAGAGCGCCGGCCGCTGAGCGATGGCGCTGATATGCGCCAATAGTGTTCGGTTGGAATCTGATTGGTGCCGCCGCCCACTCTCGGCAGCATGAGAAAGAAATTCCTCGCCGCCACCGTCCTCGCCGCCGCCTCGACCGCAACCATCCTCGGCGCCGGCCCCGCCTCCGCGGACGACGTGCACCAGATCTACTTCGCCTACGGCACCGACAACGGCTACGTCAGCGGCCGCCTGACCGGCTTCAGCCGCGACACCTACGAGGTCGACGCCCGCGGCGGCCAGGTCATGGTGGTCGACGCCACCCCCTACTGGTCGGACGCCACGGTCACCATCACCGGCCCCACCGGAACCCTGTCCTACCAGCGCCAGTGGACCTCGGTCACCCTGCCGGTCAACGGTTCCTACCGGCTCACGGTGTCCTCGCCCAGCCACAGCACCGTCGACTACGGCCTCAGCGTCAAGATCGACTGAATACCCACACCATGATCCTGTGGAGCGCGCTGTCAGCGCGCTCCACATTGGCGTGTGATCACCTCGGAAGGAAGCGCGCATCCGGGTAGCGGGGGAGCCATGGTCGACGACCTTCTCCCGGTCGGACTCGCGGCCTCGGGGCAGCGCACGGCGAGTGGGCTGCGGGTACCGGATGGCCTTCGAGTCCAGTGCGGCCGCCGCCACCCCGAGTCAGGCTTTGCGCACCGATTTCGTCACTCGCGACAAGCGGTTGCGCTTCTCGAAATATCGTGCGGCATCATCACTTCCGGACGTCAGGTGGGTCGGGTCGAAGCGCTCGCCATTGCAGAGAGTGACCCGCCCGGCCGATGTGATCGTGGTGATGATGCAGTCCGCGTCGTCCCTTCCGGTCATCCGGAACCGCACGGGCGCACCTACTTTCACCCAATCGGGCAGTCTGATCATGGTCGCCGCCCCTCCTGCGCACGCTCGTCGCGCAGCCGCACGAGGTGTCGGCGCAGCGCACAGCCGGCCTTCTCGCACGCCTCACTATGGGCGCGCAAGAGGGGTTCGATCTCGCGATCGGAGAACACCGTGCCGCGCGAGGGCTCGGCGTGCCATGCGGGGTGGTCGCGCAGAGCGGCCGCCCGGTCGGACGAGGGTGGATCAGCGGGCGCGATATAGGGATTGGTCATCATCGACTCCGAGTCGTCTGACGGGAAGAGGGCACGTCGTCACCACGCGCGGTGTCTGCCACGCACGCGGTGGCGGTTATGTAGCGGCACGCGGGCGAATCTGCCCGCAACCAGCGCCGCGTGACCCGGTGCAGCCGCACGGGCATCGCCGAATCCCCACCGTGCGACAGCCAGAAGTGCGGTTCCCGTAGCAGTAATCAGAAGTAAAAACCAAATGTCCCAAACCATTACGCCAGCCCCTCGCTGAATGCGCCTGCGGATCTTGGGTTTCGATAGTTGGCGGCGTCTCGCCGCATCTGTCCACTGAACAATACTCTGGTTTAGTAAACCTGACAATGAATCTGTAGCTGGCTTCGTGCTCGTTTCAGCTACGGTGGGGTCAGCTCCTTTGCAGGGAAGGATCGAGGTCAGATGGCACCGGTGTCTCCGACGATCGCTCGCTGGGAACTGATGCTGCGCATCAGCTCTCGTGCCGAGGAACGCGGCGAGAAGGGGCATACCCTCGCCCGAGCGGTCGACGTGACCCCGCAGTACTGGTCGAAGCTTGTGAAGGGGCGTGGCGTACTGACCGAGGAGAAGCTAACGATCCTGGTCAAACTGCTCGAGTTCGATCCAGACGAGCGGGACGAACTACTCGAGTTACGCGAGGTCGCCAAGGGTGGCCATCCATTTGCCGAGTTTTCTGCCCTGTTCAACGAGCAGCTCATGCGCTTCTACGGCTTGGAAGCCGGTGCGCAGAACATCCGCAGCTTCGAGAACATCGTCATACCAGGCCTTCTCCAGATCGAGGACTACATGCGGGTCCTCATGAAGTCGCGAGTAACCACCTATAGGCCGACAGAGGTCGAGCAACGTGTCAGCGCGCGGCTGCGGCGGCAGCGACGGCTCGATAGTCCCGACCCTCTCGAACTATCGGTGGTAATGGGGCAGGCGGCCCTGATGTACAAGGTCGGCGGCGAAGACATTCGCAGCAGGCAACTGCAGCACCTGATCTCGATGGCTGAGAGACACACGGACACCCTTGACATCCGCATCATTCCGTACGAAGCGGGCGGCGCAATCGCGAGTCTCAACTCCGCGACGTTCCATCTCTTGGACTTCAAGAGTGCCCGCGTCCCCATGTTGGGCTGGGCTGAATCCGCCGCTTACTTCGAGGTCGTCGAGGATCCCAAGCGAGTCACCGCGCTCGACTACCTCTTCAACCAGATCCAGTCGATCGCCCTCGACCGCGAGCGATCACTCGAGCTGATCAAGCGGCTTACCGGCGCGAGTTAGGGTGACTGCTGTGAGCGCCGAGTTCTTCAGATCTACCTTCAGTGGTTCGGAGGGTACCTGCGTCGAGATCGCCCACCGCGCTGACCGTGTACTCATCCGAGACAGCAAGTACGCAGGCCCGTCTGACGATCAACCGACGCTCGCGATCGCACCCGAACTCTGGCCCGCCTTCCTGGATCTCGTGCTGAGCGGCAACTCCGGCCGAATTGGTGACCACCTGTCCGTCACCATCTCCACCGCCGGCGGCGCGACGCTCACTAACCCCCACGGCACCACCCTCGACTACGACCGCGCCGAATGGTCCGCCTTCATCAAGGGCGTCGCCAACGCCGAATTTGACCGCTAACAACACTTTTCGTCGACGCGCGACCCTCGGATGCGCTCTGGTCGCCGAACGGCTCGAAGGTTGGTATTGCGGCGGCAGCCGAGGTAGTCCATTTTTCGGATACGACGAAAATCCATGTTGTGCAGGGCAATCGGTGGTTGCTCCGCCGTACCGAACCGCACGGGATACGGCAGGGCGCGGCGAGCGCATTCTTCCGTCAGTCCGAAACCGGCATTCCTTCAGGAGAAGTCGATCTTCCCTCATCGGCCGCCGCCGAAATGGCCGTACTGAGTGCCGCCGTGCCCTCGAACAGCGCCCGGGACCGGTTCTCGATGCTCTTGTCCCGCGCGGCCAGCCCGGCCATCACCGCGTCCCACCGCCGCGCACCCCGGAACTGCGGCATCAACTCCTGCAACTGCGGAATCCGGTACCCCGCGGCCCGTAACTGATGCACGATCCGCGCATCCCGCACCTCGGCCGGCGCATATCTGCGTGCACCCCGGCTGTCCCCGCGTCCGGGCACAACCAGCCCCATCGCGTCCCAGTGCCGCAGCGTGGAGGCCCGCACTCCCAGTGCCTCCGCCAACTCGGTCACGCCCATCTCGTCCGAGGGACGCGTATCCGTGACGGGTTCTTCGGCGATCAACCTGGCTGCGGCCCTGGCGATTTCGAGTTCCCGCCGCTCGCCGTCGAGCCGCCCGTGCGCCGCATCCAGTAACGCGAGCATCTCGGTGCCGGCTCCGGCCTGCGCGGCCCGCAGGATCTGCTTGGCCGCCCCCGGCCCCGCGCCCGCCGTGAGACTCCGGTACGCCCGCACGGACCAGAGATGGGCTTCGCCATACATCCGGTAGCCGGCGTCCGTGCGGATCGCCGGCGGCAGCACACCCTCGTTCTCCAGGTTGCGAACCTGCTGCACCGAGCACCCCGCAAGCCGCGCCACATCCACCGTCCGCAATCGGCCCGAGTTGCGACTTGGCAACTCCCCACCTCCCTATATCCAGGGAAAAGTCCACACAAGCACTTCAATGTAACGCTGTAACTCATGACCATCGACGACCTGGCCGCATACATCGAATCCCTCGGCGGCGTCCTCGCCCTCCACCCGGCCCCCGGTGACGGCACCCCCGAAATCGCCTGGGGCGACTACTTCTTCTACTACGCCCCCGACGGCATCACCCCCACCACAGTCCAGCCCTTCGCCACCCTCATCACTAAGGACTACCCCGACGACAGCACCTCCCGCCTCGACCGCCCCGGCACGTTCCGCCTGAACATCAACACATCGCGGGACGAGTTCATCGAGTGGACAGGTCACACTCCCCGCGAATCAGGCTCCCTCGACCCGAGCGCCACCGACACCCTGATCCCCCACCCGATCTACGCCTCAGCCGCCTGGCTAGCCGTCGTCAACCCCGGCCCCCGAACCGAGGCCCCCATCCGGAACCTGCTCCGAAACGCCCACGCTCGAGCCGGCGCCCGCTACGAACGCCGCACCGAATCCTGACAAATGCATGGCACACTCCTGCGGCGGCGGACGAGCCACCTCGGCAGCCACTCCGCGGCCATCGCGTGCGACTGGAAGTAATCCATCGGCGTTGTAGGGGCTGACCGACCAGAAGCCCTCCACCTGAGTTCAGAGCCTGGTGAGCAGACCGTCGACGAGAGCGCGCAGGCCATGTTCGTAGGTGTCCATTTCGGTGAGCTTCGCCCAGCGGTCGGCGACTGCGGCCAGCCTTGGCAGCTCAGCGGAATCGATGTTGGCGAAGGTCTGTTCGCGGAATGTCGCTCGGGTGTCGGTGGCGCGGCGTCGTGTTGCCGAGGCCCGCGCGAGGATCTCGCCGATTGTGTAGTACCAGACCGTGCGGTACGCGTGCACCGCGTTGTCGGCGGTGAGGCCGCTGGTCATCGCGGCGTCGATGATGGTTTCCGGATACCACAGGGCTGCCGGTGAGAACAGGTCGTCTGCGGTCAGCACCTCGACGATCCACGGCACCCGCGCGAGGGTGTCGTGCATGGCGAGCGCGGCGACGATCAGCTGTTCTCGCGGGTTGTCGGGGAGGTCGGGTCGTTGCATGCCCGTGGCGGCTTCGTCCAGGAGCAGCAGCAACAACTCATCCTTGTCGCGCACGTGGTGGTAGACCGCCATCGGCGTGACGCCCAGTTCGGTCGCGAGTCGCCGCATCGTCAGTGCTTCCACGCCGTGAGTCTCGATGAGCTCGCGTGCGATGGCCACTATCTGTGCTCGCGACAGGCGCGGCGGACGTCCGGTACGGCTTCCCACCGAACCATCTTGGCATGAGCTCTCGACAGCGAGGCCGATGTTGGTCTAGTTTTTATACACGTACAAAAACGTCTCTGGAGGAACCCTCATGCAACTGACCCCTATCGACCTGTTCGCCTGCGGCGTGCGCATGCTTCCCGACGGGCAGGTGTTCGGCGAACAGCGCCGGATGAGTGGCGATATCGACGGCTGGACGCTGGCTACCTTCCACCTCGAGTCCGACGCCGACGCACATGGTGATCACTGGGAGATCCACCCGGCTGGAGCTGAACTCGTCGCAGTGCTCTCCGGTGGGATTCGCATGTATTTGCGGCCGGAAAGGCCTGGAGACGAAGAGGATTCGTTGTCGGTGGGGCCGGGGCAGGCGTATGTCGTGCCGCAAAACCGGTGGCACCGCATTGAACTGGAAGGACCTACCGACCTGATGTCCGTGACACTGCGCCGCGATACGCGTCTGGAACGACGCGACCTGTGACAACCGCGGCAGCACAACAGATTCCGAAATAGACGGGAGCGAAACAGATGTACCTCGTCACCGGCGCCACCGGCAATGTCGGCAGGCAGGTTGTCGAGCGACTGCTCACTGCCGGCGCCACGGTTCGCGCTACCAGCCGCAACCCCGCTGCCGCCACACTGCCTGCCGGAGTGGAAGTCATTGCCTCGCAAACGGACTCGCATGCCCTGGCGGGAGTGACCGCGATATTCCTCAACCCGGCCGCGGTGCACGACACCGTGGATGCACTGCTTCGGCAGGCCACGGCGGCCGGGGTGCGCCGAATCGTCTTGCTGTCCTCGTCGTCGGTGCTCGACGAGCATCCCGGCAACCACACCGGCATCGCCCACCGTGAGCTCGAACAACGCATCGAACGCACCGGACTGGAATGGACCTTCTTGCGGGCCGGGATGTTCGCGGCCAACACCCGGCAGTGGGCCGGGCAAATCCGTGCCGGCGAGGTGGTTCGCGCCGCCTACACCGATGCCCTGATCGCCCCGATCCACGAACGCGACCTCGCCGCCGCCATCGTGCGGGCACTGCTGTCCGACGACCTGCTCTCCACCGCGCCGGTCCTCACCGGCCCGGAACTGGTGACGCAGGCAGAGCAGGCGAAACTGATCGGTGAGGCCATCGGCAAGCCCATCCGATTCGAACCGGTCGACCCGTCCGACGCGCGAGACCATATGGCTGCCCAAGGGATTCCCTCGAGCATCGCCGACTCGCTGCTGCGCTACTACGAACGGGCCATCTCGCACCCGATCGAACCCACACCGATCTCGACCGACCTCGTCGGCGAACCGCCTCGCAGCTACCGGCAATGGGTCCTCGACCACACCGCTGACTTCCGCTGACCCGGGCCGGTAGCCGAAGAGCGAATCACCAACCACGCTGGGTCGCACCTCGAAACGTCAGCCACCGCTCACCGTTGATCGGCAGAGGCGGATGTCTCTGGGCCACCATTGGTCTCGCCGCTGACCGCCCCGCGCTGGCCGGTCCGCGAAACGAGGGGCCCCAACTTCCATGGGGCTCACCCGATTACGACCGATTCCCCGATCGAGAAGATCTCGGTCCATCGAGGTCTTCCCGCCAGCTCTTCGAGCGTCGTAGCAGACGCGGCCGGTAGTGGGGTGGTGCAGTTGGATCACAGCTATGAGGGAGCCGCACCGGTCACTCTGGCGGGCAACCGAATTGGAGAGCATCCCACCAGCACCTGGACCAGAACCTGGCCAGGACCCAGCCCTACCACCATTCTCCGAGCAGCCGAGTTTCGGACGACCGGTGCAATCCCGCACAATCTGCTGTAGAACAGCAATCTCGAGCCAATTCCTCAGCTGTAGTGCGCGTTTGGAACGGTTGGGTGGCCGTTCATTCGCACATGGCAGCGTGCTCTTCTGCTGTAGACCGCAGGAGCTGATGTCGGCGAAACCCCGGAGGGTCCGGGGCGAGGCCGGACCCTCCGTAATGACCGGGTGGCTGAAGGGCTGGGATTTCAGTCAGGTGGTCCGATGAGTTCGGCGATGATTTCGATGCCGAGGGCGTAGGCGGGCACGCCGGCGGTCAGGACAGCGGTTTCGGCCACGCCGATCAGGTCGCCGGTGGTCGCGCCGGCGTGGAGTGCGCCGCGGGCGTGGATCCGGGCAGGCTCGGATCGGCCCAGGGCCAGCAGTTGACCGAAGTGGACGAGCTGCTGCACGCGTGGTCCCAGCGCATTATCGGTCAGCACGATGTGCCGCAGCGCCATGATCGCTTCTTCGGTGTCGAGCCGATCGTGTTGTTCTGCCAGGCGCAGGCGATCTTCGGCGCCGCGGGGGATGGTGCCGAGGGTCGAGCGGTAGCGGTCGCGGATCGCTTCGGCGCGGGATGCGGTGTCGCTCATGACACCCGGGCCATCGACGCGCGGACGGCCTCGAGGGCGCCCGCGGGGAAGTCCACGGCCCCGCCGATCGCTTGCGCGGCGATTTCCGCTTCGGCGCTTTCCTCGATCGCGTACACGAGCTCGGCGGCCGACGCGGGGTCCGTGCCGAAGACCATCAGGCCGTGGTTGGCCAGCAGCACGGCCCGCGTGGTCGGGCGTTCGTCGAGGACCTGCGCGATGCTGCGGACCGACACGTCCGACCCGCGCGGTCCCCATGCGACGATCGGCACGTCCTCGGCCTGGCCGAAACGCAGCATCGGCTCGGTGCGGCACGGCAGCGGCCGATTGGCCACGGCGAACGCGGTCGAGGCGGGGGAGTGCGTATGGATGACCGCCCCCACCTCGGGGCGCTTGCGATAGACGATCCCGTGCATGGTGATGATCTCGGCGCTGGCGGACCGCAGCTCTCCCTCGAGGACCCGACCGTCCTGGTGGACGATCGCCACCTGGTCGGGGCGCAGATCGCGGACGAAGCCCGGGGTCATGGCGAAGCGTTCGCTGTCCACCCGCGCGCTGAGGTTGGCGTGCCCGGAGTGCGACATCACGCCGGCCACGAAGAGCTGCGCGGCGGTCTCGGCGATCTGTTGGGCCTGTGGTGTCGTCGCCGGTGTTCCCGTCATGATCTGACCTTTCGGATTCGGTTGTCGGCGGCCGGTTGCCGCCGGTGACGACTACCGTGCGCCTTAAACTTGGGTTTAAGTCAAGCGTCGAGTCAGACGAGGAGGAACGGCCGTGATGACCATCGGCCAGCTCGCCGCGAGCACCGGAGTCCCGGCCTCGGCGATCCGGTATTGGGAGCGGCACGGGCTCTTGCCGGAACCCGAGCGGCGCGGTGGGCAGCGCCGCTATCCGGCCGACGCCGCGGACCGGATCGTGCTGTTGCGCAAATGCCAAACAGCCGGTCTCAGCCTGGACGAGATTCGCGAGTTCCAGCAGGACCGGCCGCAGCGCAAGGCGATGCTGACCGCCAAGCTCGTCGAGATCGAGCGCCGCATCATCGACCTCCAACATGCCCACGAACTCCTGGCCCACGCCGTCCAATGCAGCAAACCCGACATCGTGACATGCGCGACGTTCCGCGCGCAGATGGCGACCTGGCAGTCACCACCCAACGACCCGACATAGCCCGACGTGCTACACCACCGCGAGTCGAGCCAATGTGCCGCTGTCCGATACGGGCCCGAGACGGGTGCACCTCGGCGGCAGCGGCTCGGACAACTCCCCAACTCGCCGAGCGGCCCGACTGCCCGGAAATTCGTCAACCGAGACGAAACATTGTGCAGCACAACTCATCCCGAAACATCGCTATCGAAATCACAACGGCGTGAGACACGTTCCAAGATTCCGCATCGCGACAGCACGGCGCAAAGGGACGGCGCCAAGTAGCCGTCCGCACTTGCTCAGCGCACAGTTCGCATCGCTTGAAGGTCGCGAACCATGCTGGGAGGGTGAGGAAGAAGCCGCGCCGAGGTCCGAATACCTTTGTGCCCGCCTGGAACCCACTACGACGGCCCGTATCTGATGCCGCTCGTGGTCGGTTGCGATTTTCTGCGGGCGCTTCGTCCTGGGTGGGCACCCGGTAGTGCGCCCTATTTCGGTGCCTGGAAGCCGCCGATCCTCTGCTCGAGCAGTTCGGCCAGTCGCAGCGGGGTGCGGTCCTCGAACATCGGACCGATGAGCTGCACTCCCACCGGCAGACCCTCGGGTGACCGGCCCGCTGGTATGGCGGTAGCGGGCAATCCGGGCATGGTGGCCACACCGGCCCAGACGAGCTGGTCGAAGTACGGGTACTCGATGCCGTCGATGTCGATGTGCCGGTTCTCCAGACCTCCGTTGTGGTCGTGCGGGAAGGCGGGAGTGGGCGTGATGGGGCACACCACGGCATCGAATTCGGCGAAGAGCTGCCGCCAGCCGTGGCGGTGGAGTTCGCGACGGTTGTTCGCCTCGACCCAGTCGCGGTGGCTGAGCACCATGCCGCGCAGCCGCGCCGCATCGAGACTCCGGTCGTCCGCGCTCAGGGCGGCGGCGTGGGTCTGCAGCTGTTCGTACACGTCGACGGAAAGACTTGCGGCGGCGTTCGACAGCATCAGCTGCATGTAGAGCGTCGCCGCTTCGGTCGGATCGGGCAGCAGCGGACTGTGCCGTTCGACGCGGGCGCCCTCGTCGACGAGCGCCTCGGCGACCAGGTTCACGCCCGCCCGCACCGCCGATCCGGTCGGAATGAGCGGATGGTCCTCGATGATCAGGACGCGGAAGTCCGCCAGTCGCTCGTGGCGCGCGGGCGGCAGCGCGACGTCGTAGGCGACGCCGTGGGTCAGCGGGTCCGGTCCGGCCATCACGTCGAGCAGCAGCGTGAGGTCGCGGGCGGTGCGCGCCATCGGACCGACGACGGCGAGATCGAGATCGACCGGCAAGGCGGGCGCGGTCGGCGCGACCATACCGCGGTTCGCTACCAGACCGAGTGTCGGCTTGTGTGCGTAGACGCCGCAGAAATGCGCGGGGGTGCGTAGCGAGCCGGCGAGGTCGGAGCCGATGGACAGCGCGCCGAATCCGGACGCCAGTGCCGCCGCCGATCCGCCGGAGGATCCACCCGACGTGCGGCCGTGATCCCACGAATTGTTGGTGGTGCCGTAGATCTCGTTGAAGCTCTGGATATCTCGCAGCATCAACGGCACATTGGTCTTACCGAGCAGCACCGCGCCGGCCGCCTTCAACCGCGACACCTGTACCGAGTCCTCGGCCGGTACGTAGTTCGCGTGCTGTGGCATGCCCCAAGTCGTGGGCAGCCCGGCGATGTCGTAGGACTCCTTGACCGTCACCGGAATACCCAGCAGCGGCCGGTCCTCGCCACGGGCTCGGGCCTGGTCGGCATCGCGGGCGGCGGCCCGCGCACGGTCGAAATCCGGCACACAGATCGCGTTGATCACCTTGTCGTCCCGCTCGATACGCGCGATCGCCTCATCGGTCAGTTCCACCGAGGTCACTTCACCAGCATGCAAGGCAGCCGCGAGTTCTTCCGCCGACTGAAAATTCCAATCCATGAATCCGACGTTATTGGCCTGCCGCAGAAGACATAAAATGCCGTTACGCGCAACGGGAAGGTCGAACGGGCCACCTTTACCGGCAATGTCACGCACTCGATCCGTCATCAGAGGCGGCCCCACAGCAGGTCATGGTGTTGGCAGTGGGTTAGTGCCATTGGCGCAGGCCATGAAATGCAGTTTCGCACAACGGGATAGATATCTCAGTACTCGCCCGGCTTCTCTCGGGGCCTGAAAGACTAGTCGCCCGACCGCTGGCCATGGCGGCGCGCGGCGAGTTCGGTGTCGGCCCGGAAGTTCAGCACCGTCATGGGGACACCCTCGCGTCCTTCGCGAGGCTGCGAACCGACGTGTACCCGGAGTGCTTCATCGGCATCGGTATGTCCGGACCTAGGCAGTAGCGGACGTTCTGCACCGCACCAGGTTCCGGTGAGTACCAAGCCGTCCATCTCGGCCCGCTCGGACCACGCCTGTGGCAAGCGGGGGAGCTGCGGGCAGATCGAACGAAACCGAGGTTGGACGGCCTTTACACGAGATCGGATCAGAGGCAGGTGGCGGCGCTGTTGCACGGCCGATCAGCACTGCCGGTAAGGAGATTGAGGAGGTTGATCACGGCACTGCCGCTGTCCGGTGTGTAGATCGGCTGGGCGACAGCCGGCTGGTCTGCGGGCGAGGCGAGTTCCAGGGCAACCCCGTCGACCGACGTGGGAGAGGCGGCGGCGACCGCGGAGCCCGCCGCGATCGCGGCGGCGGCGACCGTGGCTACCAGGCCGGTACGGAGAGCAGAGCGAACAGTAGTCATCGTGTGGAGACCCATCTCTTGGAATGGAAAAGCACTCGCAACCATTCCAAGATCGCTGTCCCGCAGACAGCCACGGGTTCCGGTGCCCCGATCAGCAGGGGCACGACGTGCTTCGAATTCATGGCACTTCAGCACGCGCGCCCAATGGACGATGGCCGAGTCCCGATCCGGAACCGGCGGGGAAGGTCTTGAGGTACCCAGGTAAATGCCCTCAACTCGGCAGCTCCGGACGTCCCGCGCGGACGCCAACGGCCCGAGATAGCCTCGGGCCGTTGATCTTCGGACTGTCGCATCTGGCCGCCGTGCAGTGCCGACAGCATTATCGATAACGAAATTCAGCTGGGGACTTCGAATACGCCGCTACTTGACCGAGCCGGCCAACTGATCGGCATACGGGGCAATGAATTTCCCGACGATGGGAAGCTCCGCGCGGACGCCGCCGGTGTTGTTCGCCTGGACCATGGCCATGATCCAGACGACGACCGCGAAGACCACGACCGCGAGCCCGGCGAGGCTGAAGATGATCCCCACGACTCCGAGGAGCGAGCCGACGATACTCAGGACGATATTGACCACCGAGACCGCCCCGAAGAAGACGATCGATTGCGAGGCATGGAATTTCACGTCGGGATCGTTCTTTCCCAAGAATAGGAAGATGATTCCGGTGAGCCACCCCAGCGCGTACGACAGAATCGCGCTGGTCTTTTTGTCCAAGCCGGCGGACTGCGGTTGGTTCGCGGGAGGTTGAGAAGATGTCATGGGGTAAGTAGACGCCGCGCGCGCCACCTACCGATCCCAACTTTCAGCACGAACCCACAGGTCGCGGACCGGCCGACGACCGCCCAAGTAGCCGGACACGCTCGCCGATGACGTCAGGGTTCGCTGAGAACTGCCGCCAGGAATCACAAGACGCGGTCGGCGGCGTGAGGTAGCGTCGCCGCCGGCGACCGGCGGGGGCCGGGTCCTGGAGTTCGGTGGGGAGAGATCATGTTCGGTCGGTTGGCCGCGGTGACTGCGGCGATGGCGGTATCGGTGCTGCAAGCCGGAGGTGCGCAGGCCGCGCCCAGTCCGAGCATGCTGCCTACGCCGGGTGGGCCCATGCCGGTCGGCACCACCACCATGCATCTGGTGCAGCACGGCCGACCCGATCCGTTCACCCCGGACAGCGACCGCGAACTGATGCTGTCGGTCTTCTATCCGGCGGCCGACGTCACGAATCTGCCTCGCGCACATGCATTGTCAGCGGTCGTGCTGCCTGCGTTGGAGCGGCAGCTGGGCACGCCGCTTCCGGTGCTGCTGTCGAACTCCTACCAGGAGGCCCCAGTCGCGACGGGCTCGTATCCGGTCGTGCTGTATTCGCCCGGGCAGAGCACCCCGAGGTTGCTGGGCACCGGTACTGCGGAGGAACTGGCGAGCCGGGGTTACGTCGTCGTCACTGTAGACCACACCGGCGATTCCCCGGTCGTCGAGTTCCCGGGTAACCGGATCGTCGGTGCCGCAGCGGAATTCACTGCGATCCCGGGTGGGCAGCGGCGCGACATCCAGGTCGCCGATGTGGAGTACGTGCTGGACGCGTTGACCGCACTGCATGCCGGCGCCGACCCGGACGCCGAGAATCGCCCGCTGCCTACCGGTTTGGGAGCGGCACTGGACCTCACCCGGGTGGGAGCCTTCGGGCATTCACTGGGTGGCACCACTGCCGTCGAGGTGGCGGCCCGGGACCCGCGCATCGATGCCGTCCTCGACATGGACGGCGCCATCCCGGACAGCGACGACTGGGGCGAGACCGGCACCGACGGTGTGCGTCAGCCCCTGTTGGTGCTGCGCAGCGCGCAGACCGTCGACAACGGCTCCGGACACGAGGCCTTCACAGTGATGCTGGATCACGCCCAGAGCTGGAAGACAGAGCTGGAACTGGCGAACTCCGCCCACGAGGACCTCACCGACCTGAACCAGCTGATCCCCAGCCCGATGTTCATGGGCGGTGGCGCGATGGTCGGCCCGATCGCTCCCGCGCGTGCCGACGCCGCCCTGCGCACCACGGTGACGAGCTTCTTCGACAAATTCCTCCGTGGCAACGGATCCACCGCCCTGGAGCACCCGGAGACAATCCCGGATATCACCGTCATGCGCTGAGGCCGACTGGTCTCGGGGGACGGACCCGAATACGCCAGAAATGGGCCGTGCCAACGGCCGACCTGCAAACTCGCTGCCAGACGGGGCCGCCGAGCGAGCAAATCTGCATTCCAGTAGATCCCGCAGTACGAGGCATGGACACGCACAGGTCCCCGTGGATACCGAGCCATCTCGACTCCCGGCGGCGAACTGGCTATCTGGTCCGCACGCCAGGGGAGTCGGAGATACACGAAAACGACCTTGCCAGTTGACCTTCGAGCCTTCCCGCCTGGCCGTTCCGACTCCCCGGCCGACGAGCCGAACTTCACCGTCGTGATCAACGACGCCCTCTGTCCCTAGCCAACCATTTGATCTTCCGACACCAGCGCCGGCCGATGAGATCAGCGCGGTATGTGGCATGGTCACGCATGGTGAGGGGCCGACATCATCTCTGCCAGTTGATCTTCGGGGTTCAGGCGCGCTGACGCTCAACCCGTTTCGGTTCGTGGCATGGTGATGCGCGAGCGCGTTCGATCGCACACCACCCTTGCCTGGAGGTTTCGGCCGTCGGAAGGACCTGCGGATAGTGGATCAGTAACCGATGGTGAAACGCCGCTGCACGAACCGAGGCGTCTCGATCTCGTCGAGCAACGCAACAGCGGTGTCCTCGAAGGAGATACGACTGTGGCCGTCGCTGTCGAGGACAGGCTGGTCGCCGCCGATGCGGTAGCGGGCGGTGCGCTCGCCGGGACCAATCTGTTCAGCGGGGCTGAGATAGGTCCACAGGCGGTTCGAGGTCCGCAACACCGTCAATGCGTCGCGATGCCCGCGCACCGCGGCGGCATAGCCGCGGGGCAGGCCGAGGCTGTCGAGGCTCGCGTGGAGGCGCTCGTCGTCGTCGACAGTGACCTTCCCCGGTGCGTACTCCAGGCTGCCCGCGCCACCGACGACGATCAGGCGGGTGCGCGGGTGCATCTCGAGGGCCCGCAACAGGGTGCGCGCCACGGTGGCGTACACGCTGGGGTCCGCGATCGATTTCTCCACGGTGTCCTCGAAATCCGCTGCGGCATTGCCGGGTTGGTAGCAGCTGATCAGCACGTCCAGGCCCGGCAGCTGCGCGGCGACAGCGTCGCTGTCGAACACGTCGAGTGCGGCCCAGGTCACATGCTCGTGGGTGGCGTTGGCGCGTGCGGTGTCCCGGGTGAACGCCTTGACGCGATGCCCACGCGAGAGTGCCTCGCCGACAAGGCGCTGACCGATGTTGCCCGTAGCTCCGATGATGCCGATGAACACTGGTTCCTCCTCTAGCACGTTACGGCGTGAGAAAACTATACGCCGTGAGGTAACCTAACTCGACGCACTAACTTCACGCAATGTAAAGTGCTGATATGGGTACTGCGACGCCGACGCGGCGAGAACGGCGCCGGGTCGAGACGACCTCCGAGATCAAGGATGTAGCGCTGCGCCTGATGGCCGAAGGTGGTCCGGGCGCAATCACACTCCGTGCGATCGCCCGGCAGATGGGCATGACCGCCAACGCCGTCTACAGCTACTTCTCGACCCGTGACGAACTGATCACGGCACTGATCCGCGACGTGTATTCCGACCTCGCCGACGCGCTCGAGACCGCCCGCGACGCACTTCCCGCTGGGGACGCCGCAGGTCGAATTCTGGCCTGGGCGTGTGCCTTCCGGGACTGGGCATTGCGGCATCCCGAGGGGTTCCGCCTCATCTACGGCGACCCGGTGCCCGGTTATCAGGCACCCGACGGTGGTGCCGCGCCGGAAGCTGAACACCGTGTGTGCGCGGGCCTGACCGGACTGGCGGCGGGCGCGTGGCCACACGCCGAGGCCGCCTACGCCGACAACGGATTCGAGTGGTCGGACTTCGAACCCAAACTCGTGAGCGAGGTGCACCGGGAGTTCCCCGACCTCCCCCCGACCGCTGTCGCCATCGCGCTACGCATCTGGGGCCACCTGCACGGGCTGGTTTCGTTGGAGATTCTCGGCCACCTGCGCACTCAGACGACCAACCCGGACAAGCTGTATCGCAATGAGATCGGCCATCTCATCCGCGCTCTGGGACTCACACTGCCTACCGCACACCCTTCGCCGGGCGGCAGGTGAGGCGGTGTGAACGGAACAGACGGGACCGGGGCGGGCAGGCGCCCGCTCTCGGTGCGACCGTGACTGTGCCTCAATTGCTGTGTCCTACTTGTCGGCTGGCGCGTACACCAGTTCGAGGATTCCGGACGGGAAGGCCGTGCTTTTCACCAAGCGCAGGTTCACGGGCTGATCCAGCTCGGGGAACAGTGGCGCGCCCTTGCCCGTGGCGGCGGGCAGCACCCACAGCCGGTACTCGTCGACCACGCCGAGCTTGATCAGGGAGTGCATGAACTCGGTGCCGCCGACGGCGACGAGGTCCTTGCCGGGCTCGGCCTTGAGCTTGGCGATCTCCTCGGTCGTGTCACCGCCGGCGATCCGGGTCTCGGGCCAGTTGTCGGCGGATTTCAGGGTGCGGGAGAACACGACCTTGGGGATCTCGTTCATGGCCTTGGCGGACGGGTGGTCGGAGGTGGGCCAGTATCCGGCCATGATCTCGTAGCTGTTGCGGCCCATGACAAAGGCCCCAGCCTCCCACAACTGGTTGACGAAGTACTGCTCCTGCTCGGGGTCGTCGATGCTCATCATGACGTCCCGGATTCCGTTGTCCGCGTCAGCGCTTTTACCGTCGAGCGAGACGTAAAAACCCAGAATCAACTTCCGCATGCCGGTGCCTCCATGTGCTGTCGGTATGTCCAGAGATATCGACGACGCATTCACCCGAAAGTCATCGGTGCAGCCGAAATCGTGTCAACCACTGCGGAAGCCCTGAAATCGGCAGTGCAGGATGTTGTGGCTGCGCTGGCCAGAGTGCTTCTCGGGCAGCGTGTTTGCCGTTCGGTGTGGTGCGGGTCAGTTCTGCGGGGCGGGCTGAGGCTGTGGATCGGCCCACTTGGAGGTGCCCGGGGCGGCCTGCCAGGTGTTCAGCAGGTCGATGCCCGCGGCGATCAATGTCGGGCCACCGGCCACCAGGCCACCGATGATTCCGCCTGCCGGGACCCCGGCAACACCGCCGGGAATGCAGCCGATCGCGATGCTGGCGACGCAACCGACAACGAAACCGATTATCCCGCTGACCAATGCGCCGATGATCCCCGATAGAGCACGCGATGATCATTTAGTGATGCGGTGACCGTGTTCTGCTGACCTTGTACCCTGGCTCACGGTGGCATGCGAGACTCTCCGCATGGCCAAGGCTTCTGCTCTTCCGCCAGGGTTTCATTCAGTGACACCACGCATGGTGGTCGATGACCAACTTGCCGCGGTCGAGTTCCTGCGGACGGTATTCGAAGCAGTCGGCGACGTCGAGCCGAATCGACCTACCGAGGTCCGTATCGGCGACTCGCTGGTCATGGTGTCGGCATCTGGCGAACGCGAGGTGTTTCCAGCCTTTCTGTACGTCTATGTCGATGACGTCGCCGCCACATATCAGCGGGCGCTGACCGCGGGGGCAGTCAGCGTGGAGGCACCGCTCGACACGCCGTATGGTGATCGCCGAGCCATGGTGCGCGACCCGTTCGGCAACGTCTATCAGATCGCGAGCCGGAGCGGGACCACCGCGTCAGGTTGAGCCCAGCGGCCGCGGATGGTCAGCGGCCGAAGCGATTCCGGCGATAGGCGGCACCGAAATCTCCCTGAACGGTCAGAGGACTGTTTCGCCGTCGGATTCGGGGGCCTCGGTCCGGCGGCGGAGGACGTGTGGGATGCGGGCCGCCGGTGGGATGACGATGCCGGCGTCGGCGAGCCTGGTCGCTGCTTGTTCGGGGTCGGCGGGGTTGCCGACGGTGGGGCCGTGGCCGATGGGGACTACCGAGTGGACGATGGTGTCGGGGTAGATGTGGACGTAGTTGAAGGCTTGGGCGCCGTCGCGGCCGCGTTGGCCGCCCTCGGCGGCGGCCATGTCCTGGCTGTAGCAGGTGGCCGAAGCTACCGAGACCGGGATGCCGGCGAAGGTGGCGGTGCTCGAAAGGTGCAGGTGCCCAGCCAGAATGGCGCGGACGTCGGTGCCGTCGAGGACGTCGGCGAGGCGGCGCTGGTCGCGTAGTTCGACCAGGACGGCCAGGTCCTGGACGCAGGGGATGGGCGGGTGGTGCATGGCGAGGATGGTGCCGAAGGGGGCGGGTTCGGCGAGAACCTCACGCAGCCAGGCCAATTGGTCGTCAGTGATCTCGCCCCAATGGTGGCCGGGAACAGTGGTGTCGAGGGCGATGACGCGCAGCCCGTCGAACATGTGGACCGCGTCGAACGGTGCGCCGGAAGCCGCGTCGTTCGAAGGCACCGCGTCGAGGAGCTCCTCGCGCAGGGCCGCGCGGTCGTCGTGGTTGCCGGCGACCCACACCACGGGTGCGCCGATCCGTTCGGCCCACGGCTCCACCAGATCCCGCAGTTTGCGGTACGCGCCGGGCTCGCCCTGGTCGGCGAGATCGCCGGTGAAGACGATGGCGGTCGGCGCGATGCGGCTGGCCTCGGCCTGCCCGAGCAGTGTGGTCAGCCGCGCCTCGGCGTCGACCGCACCGTAGAGCTCGGTGTCAGCGGCGATCAGATGGGTGTCGCTGAAATGGAACAGGACATGATCTGCCCTCGGATACTCGGCGACTCGCGAGATGTGCACGGACATCCTCCCCGGCGTTGGTGGTGTGCGCCCTAGGCTTGCCGACCCTGTCGACTGCACTTGCCGAATTCGTCGCCAGAATAGCGAAGCCCGTTTCTCTCAGGTTGCCCGCGCCCAGTGACGGCATGCTTGCGGGAAGGTGAGATTTGGGTGTCGGGCTAATGCCGGAGGCTACCGGCCAGCACCCGCGGATTCGCCTGCTCCTGTGCATGCAGCAGGGTGAAGAAGCGACGCAGCATCAGGGCAGCGGTGGTGGCCAGACCGGCGGTCAGCCCCCACCACACGCCCGCGGCCCCCAGGTGCGCGGGGAGCGCGAGCAGCAGCGCCGTGGGCAATCCCACACCCCAGTACCCGACGAGGGAGAGCCGGAACCCGGCCTTGGTGTCCTTGAGCCCGCGCAGCAGCCCGACCCCGATGTTCTGGGCGGCGTCGAAGAACTGCAGCACGATGGCGATCAGCAGCAGCGTGTGCGCCAGTGCCACCGTGGCCGAATCACTGTCGGCCAGGAACGGCCGCAGCACCCGGTCCGGCGCCAGCACATACACGACCCCCGTGACCCCGGCGACCACTGCCACGCATCGCAGCGCCAGCCACGCCACCGACCGTGCGTGCGCGAACTCGTCCCGCGCCACCGCCTTGCTCACCAGGATCGATGCCCCGTGCGAGAGCCCGATCGCCACCTGGAACACGATGTACACGATCTGATAGACGACATTGTGCGCCGCCAGCGCCGCCGCCCCCAGACTCCCCATCACCAGCGCCAGCACCGAGAACATGCCCGCCTCCGACCCGTAGGTCAGCGCGATCGGCGTCCCCAGCCGCAACTCCTCCCACGCCGTCGCCGCATGCACCGGCCATACCCGAACCGGCAGTGTCGCACCGAGTTTCGAATCCCGCCGCACCATCGCCCAGAACACCCCGAAGGTGATCAGGAAGACCAGCGAGGTCGCCACGCCGACCCCGGTCAGCCCCAGCGCGGGCAGCCCGGCCCAGCCGTGCATGAACGTCAGCGCCAGCACCAGATTCAGCACCACCGACCCCAGTGTCACCAGCAGGAGGGCCTGCGGCCGCTGCATCCCGACGGTGTACTGCCGCAACACCTGAAACCACAGGCACGGCACCAACCCCGGCGCCAGCGCGACCATCATCGGCCGCGCCTCCGCGAGCACCTGTGCATCCTGCCCCACCCATCGCAGCACCCACCCGAGCCCGATGAGCACTGCGCCGCCGAGCAATCCGGCGACGGTCGCGATCAGGAAGCTCGACCGCACCACCTCCCGAACCTCCGCCTCGGCTCCCCGCCCCTGCTTCTCGGCCCGGCTCACCACCGTCGCCACCTGATTACCCGTTCCGGTAATCAACCCCACACACATGGTCCGAATCTGGTTGAACAACACCAGCGCCAGCCCACCCGCGGCCACCTCCCGCACGCCGAGCGTCCCCATCAACGCAATATTCGTGGTGGACACCGCAACCTGAGCCAGCTGGGTCAAAGCGATGGGCGTGGCAAGCGAAGTCAGCGCCCGCCCATCGGATTGCCGGAGCGCCCCGATCATTTCGTGGCAGCCCCGTCCGCGTCGGTGGGCGCCGGATCGGGCACCAGAATGGTGTGGGTGGCCCGCTGCCCGGACGCCGAGCCCCGCATGGCCGCGAGCAGCTGGTCGACCATCGCGCGCTGGTCGACCAGTCGCTGCCGGTGCTTCTCGAGGGCCAGGTGGACGTCGTTGTCATTGCCGCTGGCCAGCAGCTCGCCGATTTCGCGCGGCGGCATGCCGACCTGGCGCAGCAGGTGAATCAGGTTGGCCTGCGGCACCTTCGCGTCGGCGTAGTCCTCCAGCTTCGCGCCGGTGAGTCCCTTCTCGACGGCGAAATTGTCCGGCAACGCACGATGGAGGTGACGACGCACGGTGAGTTCGCCGGGGTCCGGACGGCTGGGCGGTGTGTAGGTCTTCAGCAGCTCCACGACCTTGGTCTCGCGCTCCAGATCGATCAGGTCTCGGTCGCTCATCCAGGTGGCGTCGAAAACGGTGTCCAGGTATTTCTCACCGTCATCATTGATGATGACGACCACGGTGGAGAAGTCCGGGTACTGCTCGAGCCGGGTCAGGGCCGCGTACACCGAACTACCGGAGGAACCGCCGATCAGCAGCCCCGCGGTGGCGGCCAGCGCCCGGGCGGTGGCGAACGCGTCGACATCGGAGACCTTGACCCGATCGCGTTCCTCGATCAGGTGCAGATCCTGGTCCACATGGATGCCGGGGGTGGCGCCGAGCGGCGTTCCGGTGCCCGACTGCCAATAGTCGTGGGCCGGACCGCCGAAGGCGATCGACCCCTCGGGCTCCACGCCGACCAACCGTGGCGCGCATCCGTGGTCGCGCAGCCCGCGAGCCGTACCGAACAGCGAGCCCCCGGTGCCCACCGCGCCGACCAGAATGTCGATCCGCTCGAGGTCCTCGAGCAGTTCCTCGGCCAGCGCGTGGTACCCGACGCCATTGGCGAGGTTGTCGTGCTGAGCGGGAAAGTAGGCGCCGGGCCCCTCCTCCTGCGCCATCTGCGCCGCGCGTTCTTCCCGCGCCGAGGTCGAGAGGCCGTCGTCGCCGTCGTCGGAGACGAATTCGAGCTCGGTTCCCATCGCGCGCATGGCATTCAACTTCGCCGGGCACGCGTGGTGGTCGACCACGGCCGTGAACCGATACCCGCGTTCCCGCGACACCACGGCCAATCCCAAACCCGTATTCCCGGAGGTCGATTCGATGATATGGCCGCCCGGGCGCAACAGCCCGCGCTGTTCCGCGTCCAGCACCATGGCCCGGGCCATTCGAATTTTGGCGGTGCCCGTCGGGTTCATGGTTTCGAGCTTCAGCAGCAGCCGGGTCCCGGTCTCGGGGCTGACGGCCAGCTCGAATAGCGGTGTCCGTCCGATGAGCTCGGACACTCGCCTGACAATAACCGGCATCGAGTACTTCTCCTCGGGAAAGTCGATGGAGCGTGTAGCGGGCGGTGAGCGCGAAACCGTTCAGATCGGGAAACCGTCGGTGTCGAAGGTCCAATCGAATTGTCGTCCATCCGGCGACCTTCGCAAAACTATCTTCGGCGGTATGGGCAAGTCGTGGAATGACGACTCATTGCTGTCCATCTGATAACCGGCCGTATTCGGGTAGATGAGCAGATCGCCCGTGGTCGCCGGGCGGGGGAGTGGGATACGACGCCAGCTCAGCATGTCTTCTTCGAGGCAGGAGGATCCGCCGACGCAGGTCGGGGTAGGGTTTCCCGCACTTCGCGGCCACAGGACGGGATCGGGCAGATATTCACTGTCGAACCATTGTTCGGAGAGGCTGAGGCTGGTGCCGTTCGCGGTGACGATGAGGTACGGGACTTCGTGTGCGGTCCTGACTTTCACGCCCTGGATTCCGAATACGGTGCTACCTGCACTGTCGAGCAGGGCTCGCCCCGGTTCGATTGCCAGTCGAATTCCGTGTCGGCGCAAAAGCTTTGCCAGATCCTGATGTTCCAGAACCGCCGCCAGCATCGCTGGGCCGGGAACCGGGCAGTGGTAGGGATAATAGGAGTCCGGGGCGCGGTCGCGATGGAACCACCGCGGATTGACGCCGCCGAGGAAGGCTTCCCACGCCCGCGCGGGGACGTAATCGACGCCGAACCCGCCGCCGATGGAGATCGTGGTGATGGGATGGCCGAGAGCCCGGGCATTGCAGCAGCGCTCGATTAGCGCCAGGGCCAGCGCGGCGCGCGGTGCGACTTCATAGCCACTGAGGTGAAAACTGAAGCCTTCCAGACGAATCGAGCTCGTGTCGACGAAGGCCAGCGCGAGGTCGACTTCGTCGGACGTCATTCCGAGGCGGCTGTCCGAACCCGGCGGCAGGACCCGCAGGAGAACCCGGCTGGTGATGCCGATTGCGCGCAGGCGTGCGAGCTCATCGAGATCGTCGACGGCGATCAGGGCCCCGGCCCGGGTGGCCAGCTCCAGGAGCTGGTTCGATTTCGCGGGGCCGGTCACCATCAGGTCGCATCCCCGGATGCCTCCGGTCATGGCCGCCTTCAGTTCGCCGACGCTGGCGACATCGATGCCGGAACCGGCTTCGGCGCAGGCGCGGACGACACACGCTGCCTTATTGGCCTTCTTCCCGTAGTAGATCGCACCCGTGACATCGGCGCTGGTGAAGACCCGTTGGAAGGCTTGAATATTCGCGACGATCCGGTCCGGATACATGACGTGGAACGGTCCACCGATCGTTTCGGCCATCTCCCGCAGCAGCTTCGTGTCGGCGAGGAGCTGCTCCTCCCAGTCGGGGCGGTGGGCCGGCATCGGCGCGGCCGTGATGTCGGCTATGCCGGGGGGAACGATCACGGTCTCCACGGACGCGGACATTTTTCCTTTCGGGTGTGGCGGATGGCCATCGGCCATCCCCGCAGTGGACCCCCGACCCCGGTCCGGGGCTGGTGGCAGCGATAGCCAACTGCATGAGAATTTGTGCGAAACGTTGGGCTCAATCGGTTATCGGTTGGATCAATGTCCGAAATAGCTTTTACGGGTGAATTTCTGCCGTGAATCCATCGGATCAAGACGGCTATTCAGCCCCAGGGCGATACTGATTCAATCCCAGAGCGACACTTCGGTGCCCCGCCCCTCGGCGATGGCGCGGTTGGCCAGCGCGTGCGCGACGGCGATATCGGTGAGCACCAGTCCGCTGTTGTAAACGAAAACTCGTTCGTCGTCGGTTGTCCGGCCCGCCGCCCGGCGGTCGAGAATCTGGGGTAGCTCGGCGTCGACCCTGCGTAGTCGACCGTCGGGACCCGCCATATCGGTTCCGGTCAAAGCCATTTGTTCGGCGCTGGTGGCGATTACGCGATCGGCCTCGACGAGGGTGGAGGGCGCCAGGCCATAGCCGACCAGTACCGCGGTCGCCCCGGGTGCCAGATCCTTGGCCTCGATCGCCACCTGAGTGCCGGGCCCGGCGGTGGCGAGAATGATGTCCGCTTCGCGCGCCGCCGCATACGGGTCGCTCACGATATCGAGTTCGGCGTGCGGATGATGGTGCAGCAGTTGCTGATTCACCGCTTCCAATCCTTCCGGGTGGGTGCCGTAGAGCATGAGTCGGTTCAGCTGCGGATTCGCCGCCAGTAGATGGGGTAGCGCATTGCGGCCCTGGGTGCCGGTGCCGATCAGCAGGACGCTGCGCGCTCCCGGCCGGGCGCATTCGCGTACCAGCAGTGCCGAGACCGCGGGTGTGCGCAGGGCGCCGACGCGGGCGCAGTCCATCAGCGCGATCGGGTTCCCGGTGGCATCGTCGTAGAGCGAGATCGTCGTGAAATACCGCTTGTTCGACCTGTCGTGGTGCGGATCGAATTTGTAGCTGGTCTTCATGGCCACCACCCGGCGCCGCCCGTCGCGTCCCAGCATGGCGTAGGCCACCGACCATCCGTCGGGATGGGCGACGCTGAGTTTGCGGGGGTTGTCCGAATCGCCGCCCGCCAGTGCGAGGTACGCGTCTTCGACGGCCCGCACCACCTCGGCCGGGGAGATCGGGACATCGGCCAGGTCGCTGCGGCTGAGTACGCGGAGCGGGGTGGGGCGGCAGTTCACGTGTTCTGTCCTCGGGTCGTGCGGAACGGTGCCACCACGCGCTGACCGTAGCCGTCCTCCCCGGCCTCGGCGTCGCGGCGGCGTTGGGGCAGGCGAATATTGACCCGCTTGAGCCAGCGGTCGGTGCCGTCGTAGCGGGGGGTGAACGGCACCCGCCCGTGCACCACCACGTCATTGTCCACCAGGAGTAGTTCTCCGGGCGCCAAAGCCGCGGCCAGGCACACTCTTTCGAGTTCGCCGCTCAAATGCCGGTAGGCGCCGCGGAATTCGTCGTCGGCACGGTCGAGCGGGGTGTACGCCGGGTCGAAACGCAGTGTGGTCCCGCCCGCGTCGTCGCCGAGGGTGGCGATCGGCGGCGCCGGGGCGTCGCCGAAGGCGCTGCCATAGGAGACGTCCGGCAGGATCGGCAGTCGCGCCGTGCTCAGGATCTTCCGCTGTGCCGCATCGAGTTCCGCGTTCCGGATCGAGGACACGGTGGTCGCGATCCGATCCGGATTGCGCAGGCAGCCGAGCATGAGCAGGTTGGCCCGGTCCGGGTGGAAGGCGTCCTCGGTGTGCGGGCTGAGCAGCGCGGCGCTGCTGGCGCCCGACTGCTCGTGTTCGTGGCCGGGCGTGGGCACGATGTTGTTCACCAGCCGCCCCGCCTGCTGGCCCTCCCAGCCGAAGGGTTCACCGGCGCACCGTGCGAGCAGCAGCATGGCGATATCGAGCTGGAAGGAGCCGGACCGCGGTGTCCGGGTTCCGGCCAGTTCGGTCGCCTGCTGCCAGTTGTACGGCGTCGGGCCGAATTCCTCGTCGTCGACGGGAAGCCGGCTGATGACCGCCACGCCTGCCGCGGTGGCGGGCGGCCGCATGGCCTCGTGCACGGCGTCGGGCAGCCGTCCGTACTTGGCGTCGATGTGGCGCAGCAGGACCGGGTGCGAGAGGGTGGTCGCGATCTCCGGGCAGCGCCCGACTGTGACGGCGATCTCAGCAGCGACGTGGCGCACTGCCCGGGCTGCGGATTCGGGCAGGTCGCGTCGTTCGAGCTGGGCTGGGTGGAGCTGACTACGTTCGGGGAGAACGCTTTTCACCAACGGGAGGGCCTTCCTGGCTGGGCGGTGGCATGGTGATCTTGGCTCGGCGAGAGACGCTATTACCCCCGCAGAATTTTGGCAAGCCTTACCTAAGGGCGTGTCGTAGAAATAGCGGATGGATATGGGATTCCCGTGCGGCGGCCGGTCGAACACGATCGTTACCGGCGACCCGGGCGAACCGTGTTCACGGTGTTCGCCTCCACGCCGATCCATCTGGATGATGAATGGGGTGCGTATCCGAATGGCCGGCCTGCTGGCCCCGCTGACCCGCGCCGGCCTGCTGGGCACGGCCGCCGCGCTGGTATTGCTGACCGGTTGCGGGACAAGCAATCTCACGCCCGTCCCCGACGACATGCCGCCGGGGGCGGGCGCACCGCTGCCGCCGATCGACCTGGATGCGCCGGGGCGCACCGCGATTCAGCTGCGGGACTGGGCGGAGGAACAGCACGGGCCGACCGGCATTCCGGTGCTGGCCCTGGAGGCCTACGGATACGCGGCGGAGGTGATGGCGCGGTCCAAGCCGGAATGCGGGATCGGCTGGACCACGCTGGCGGGCATCGCGAGCGTGGAGAGCCAGCACGGCACGCACCGCGGATCGCACATCGCCGATGACGGGACAGTGTCGCCGCCCATTCGCGGGCTGCCACTGGATGGTTCGCCCGGGCGCGCGCGAATTCCGGATGTGAGCTCCACCGAGGCGAATCCGGTGTACGTCCGGGCGATGGGTCCGTTCCAGTTCATTCCGGAGACCTGGCAGCGCTGGGGTGTGGACGCCAACGGCGACGGCAAGATCGATCCGGACAATATCGACGATGCGGCCCTCACCGCCGCGCGCTACCTCTGCGCCATGGGCGGCGACCTCACCGGCGCACCCGGCTGGCAGCAGGCGCTGCTCACCTACAACCAATCCACCACTTATATGAACACCGTCCGGTACCGCGCCGCCGCCTACAGCGTGGGCCGCAGTGTCTGATTTGCCCTCCGCTTCGTTCCGGGCGGGTTCGCGGCGCTGGAAGTCTCGTTCTTCCCTCCTTCGCTCCTCCGCTTCGCTCCCCCGCTACGTCAGTCCGGAACGAGACGCACCGCGAACCTGGTCTGTGGTCGTAGTAGTCGGGGAGTGTGTATATCTTGCGGGCGCGCCGATGGGGGGATGCGGCGGCGCGATCCCGGCACAGTAGGCTCGTCAGCGCACGGGTTCGCCGTGCGACCTGCCGAGTCAGCAGCCGAAGGAGTGTCGTTTCGTGGCCATCATCGAACAGGTCGGAGCTCGCGAGATCCTGGATTCGCGTGGCAACCCCACTGTCGAGGTCGAGATCGCTCTCGACGACGGCACCCTCACCCGCGCGGCCGTGCCCTCCGGCGCGTCCACCGGTGAGCACGAGGCCGTCGAGCTGCGTGACGGTGGCGACCGCTACCAGGGCAAGGGCGTGCAGAAGGCCGTCGAGGGCGTCCTCGACGAGATCGCCCCGGCCGTGATCGGTCTCGACGCCGTCGAGCAGCGCACCGTCGACCAGACCCTGCTGGATCTGGACGGCACCCCGGACAAGTCGCGTCTGGGCGCCAACGCCCTGCTGGGTGTTTCGCTCGCGGTGGCCCGCGCGGCCGCCGAGTCCTCGGGCCTGGAGCTGTTCCGCTACGTCGGCGGCCCGAACGCCCACGTCCTGCCGGTGCCGATGATGAACATCCTCAACGGTGGCGCGCACGCCGACTCCGGCGTCGACGTCCAGGAGTTCATGATCGCCCCGATCGGCGCGGCCACCTTCAAGGAGTCGCTGCGCTGGGGCGCGGAGGTCTACCACACGCTGAAGTCGGTGCTCAAGTCCCAGGGCCTGTCGACCGGTCTCGGCGACGAGGGCGGTTTCGCGCCGTCGGTCGCGAATACCCGTGCCGCCCTTGACCTGATCGCCTCGGCGATCGAGAAGGCCGGTTTCAAGCTGGGCAGCGAGATCGCGCTCGCGCTCGACGTGGCCGCCACCGAGTTCTACACCACCGGTGAGGGCTACAAGTTCGAGGGCAAGCTGCACACCGCCGCCGAGATGGCCCAGTTCTACGCCGGCCTGCTCGGCAACTACCCGATCGTCTCGATCGAGGACCCGCTGTCCGAGGACGACTGGGACGGCTGGGTCTCCCTGACCGACCAGATCGGCGACAAGGTGCAGCTCGTCGGCGACGACCTGTTCGTCACCAACCCGGATCGCCTGGAAGAGGGCATCGCCAAGGGCGCGGCCAACGCACTCCTGGTGAAGGTCAACCAGATCGGCACCCTGACCGAGACCCTGGACGCGGTCGAGCTGGCCCACCGCAACGGCTACAAGACCATGATGAGCCACCGGTCCGGCGAGACCGAGGACACCACCATCGCCGACCTGGCGGTGGCGGTCGGCTCCGGCCAGATCAAGACCGGCGCCCCGGCCCGTTCGGAGCGTGTCGCCAAGTACAACCAGCTGCTGCGTATCGAGGACGCCCTGGGCGACTCGGCGCGCTACGCCGGTGACGCCGCCTTCCCGCGATTCGCGTTCGAAGGCTGAATAATCGGTAGCTCGAGCCCCGACCCGGACCCCGAGAGTTGGGACTACTACTGAATTTCGAGGTGTGAGATGACGGAGCGACGGGCGCGCGGAACTAGTCCGGCAGGACGAAGTGACCGGCGCCCGTCGCGCTCCGCTCGCGCCAAGAGCGGCTCGGCCGGGAAGCGGAACGAATCCGCCGCCCCGAAATCCGGTGCCGCCGCGAAATCTTCGAGCTCGAGCAGTAGCCGCACGACCTCCGGGAAGCCGGCTCCCAAGCGTCGCACCGCCCCCAGAGCGGCCGCGAAAGCCGAACGGCACGAACGCAAGATCCTCGGCCTGTCCACCGGTCGCGCGGTGCTGCTGGCCGCTGTGCTGGCGGGGCTCGCGCTCACCCTGGCGGTGCCGCTGCGCACCTACTTCGCGCAGCGCTCGGACGCCGCCGACCTGGCCGCACAGCATCGCCAGCTGGAGGAGGAGGTCGTGAGCCTGCGCGATCGCCGTGCGCAGCAACAGGATCCGAACTACATCAAGGCCGAGGCCCGGGACCGCCTGCGGCTGGTGATGCCGGGGGACACGCCCTACATCGTGCAGATCCCCGAGATCGAGCAGCCGGCCATCCCGACCCAGCCCGTCAAACCCCGGGAGCCCGACCCCTGGTACACGCAGCTGTGGCACAGCGTTTCCTCGCCGCAGCCCGTCGCCGCCCCGGCTCCCACCCCGCCACCCGCACCGGCGCCCCCGCCGCGCGCCCCCACCGAGGAAGGACAACCCAGGTGACCGCAGCCGAGAACGTCCCCGGCGAGCGCGATCTCGCGATCGTCGCCGAGCAACTGGGCCGGGCTCCGCGCGGCGTGCTCGCCATCGCCTACCGCACTCCGGACGGCCTGCCCGCGGTGGTCAAGACCGCGCCCAAGCTCCCGGACGGCACCCCCTTCCCAACCCTGTACTACCTGACGGACCCGCGCCTGACCGCCGAGGCGAGCCGTCTGGAGACCACCGGGCTGATGCGCGACATGTCCGAACGCCTCACCCGCGACCCGGAACTCGCCGCCGCCTACCGCGCCGCGTACGACAGCTACCTGTCCGAGCGCAATGCCATCGAGGACCTCGGTACCGACTTCGCGGGCGGCGGCATGCCCGACCGGGTCAAGTGCCTGCACGTTCTCATCGCCCACTCCCTGGCCAAGGGCCCGGGCCTCAACCCCCTCGGCGACGAGGCCGTCGCCCTGGCCGCTGACCACGGCCTGCGCGGCACCGCCATTCCGGCCGACTGGCCGAAATACGAGGAGTACCGCACCGATTCGGCGACCGCCGGCGAATGAGCCGGCCGCGCCCGGATGAACAACCGGCCGGCACCGGTCCGGCGGGCGCGCACCGATGCGGAGCAGGGCGCGAGCCCAGTCGCTCTCGCGAGGTTCGATCGACCGCGCCGGCAGCGGATGGGTAGGCTGCCGAGGGCGTGGAGTCGGCCGCCGGGTGCCGGGCCGGAGTCGGCCGCGCCGCCGCGCGGGCGGGGCGGCCTGCTCGGCGAGATGTGTTCAGAACCAGTCGAATTCAGAGGTCAGGGATGAGCAACGCAGAGTTCGCGCGGAGTGCGGCCCCCGGTGCGGAAGCGCACGAGCGGATCGCGGGCGTCGACTGTGGGACCAACTCGATCCGGCTCTTGATCGCCGATGTCGCGCGCGACGCCGACGGTAAGCCGCATCTGACCGATGTGCATCGGGAGATGCGGATCGTGCGACTGGGCCAGGGCGTGGACGCCACGGGTGCGCTGAATCCCGAAGCGATCGAACGCACCCGGGTGGCGCTGGGCGACTATGTCGACCTCATGCTGAAGCACGGTGTGACGCGGGTGCGGATGGTGGCCACCTCCGCCACGCGCGATGCCGCCCACCGCGAGGACTTCTTCACCATGACCGGCGTCGAGCTGGGCCGGGTGGTGCCGGGGGCCCAGGCCGAGGTCATCAGCGGCGACGAGGAGGCGCGGCTGTCCTTCGCCGGTGCCGTCGGCGAACTGTCCAGCGCCGCAGGACCTTTCGTAGTGGTGGATCTCGGCGGCGGGTCGACCGAGGTGGTGCTGGGCGACGCGTCCGGCGTGCACGCGGCGTACTCGGCCGATATCGGCTGCGTGCGCATCACCGAGCGCTGCCTGCACGGCAATCCGCCCACCCGCGAGGAGGTCGCCTCGGCGCGCTTCTTCGCCTCGGAGCGGCTGGCGCAGGCGTTCGGTGTGGTGCCGGTGGAGCGGGCGCACACCTGGGTGGGTGTGGCCGGGACCATGACCACGATCGCCGCGGTGTCACTGGATCTGCCCGAATACGATTCGGACCGTGTGCATCTCACCCGCCTGCCGCTGGCCGACCTGCGCAAGGTGTGCGATCGGCTGATCGGCATGAACCACGACGAGCGGGCCGCGCTCGGGCCCATGCATCCGGGCCGGGTGGACGTGATCGGTGGTGGCGCGGTAATAGCCGAAGTGCTTGCCGATGAGCTGGCGCGGCGTGCCGGGATTCGCGAGCTGATTGTCAGCGAACATGACATCCTGGATGGCATCGCACTGTCCATTGCCTGATCAGGTCACTTATCAAGTGGCCGCGGGACATCTGCCCCTCACCCCCGCGCATCCTGAACATTCCCTTGGCAATTGTGACGCAGGTTAACATCTGAGGTTGCTGTCGGATTGCCTTTTATGGGAGGGTCGCCGGTATGTCAGGAGTAGCTCACGACGCGAAACCGGCCACTGAACGGACCCTGTTCGGCCACCCCATCGGTATCGCGAATCTGTTCGGCGTCGAATTGTGGGAACGGTTCTCGTTCTACGGAATGCTCACGATTCTCGGCTACTACCTGTACTACACGGCCACCGACGGCGGCCTCGGCATGGCCAAGTCCACCGCCACCGGCATCGTCGGCGCCTACGGCGGTCTGGTCTATCTGTCGACCGTGCTCGGCGCGTGGATCGCGGACCGGCTGCTCGGCTCGGAGCGCACCGTCTTCTACGGCGGCGTCGTCGTCATGGCCGGCCACATCGCGCTGGCCATCCTCCCCGGCCTGACCGGTGTCGGCGTCGGCCTGGTGCTGGTCGCGCTGGGATCGGGTGGCTTGAAAGCGAATGCCTCCTCGTTGCTGGGCACCCTCTACGAGAAGGACGATCCGCGCGCGGACGGCGGCTTCACCCTGTTCTATCTGGGTATCAACCTGGGCGCCTTCGCCGGTCCGCTGATCACCGGCCTGCTGCAGGATCACGTGGGCTTCCACTACGGCTTCGGCGCCGCCGCCATCGGTATGGCGATCGGCCTCACCCAGTACGTCATCTTCCGCAAGAACCTGGGCGAGCACGGCCGCGATGTGCCGAACCCGTTGCCGCGCACCGCGATTCCCAAGGTTGTGACGGCCTTCGCCGCGATCCTCGTGGTGGTCGCCTTCGCCTGGGCCACCAGGCTGGTGACCCTGTCCAACCTGCCCGACACCACCACCTTCGTGATCGTCGTGGCCTCGATCGCCTACTTCGCCATCATGCTCACCAGCGAAAAGGTGACCCCGATCGAGCGCACCCGGGTGCGCGCCTACATGCCGCTGTTCATCGCGAACGCGGTGTTCTGGTCGCTGTTCCAGCAGATCTTCACCGTGCTGGCGGTGTACTCCGACGAGCGCATGAACTGGTCCATCTTCGGCTGGACCGCGCCGTCGAGCTGGATCGGTTCCATGGAGCCGGTGTGGATCATCGCGCTGTCGCCGCTGTTCGCGATCATGTGGACCCGCCTGGGCATGCGCTCCCCGAGCACCCCGCGCAAGTTCTCGCTGGGCGTGATCGGGATGGGCGCGGCCTTCCTGCTGTTCACCCTGTTCGCGGGCAGCCACGGCAAGTCGGTGTCGTTCGTGATCGTGTTCTTCATCCTGGGCGCGTTCGCGGTCTCGGAGCTCATGCTCTCGCCGATCGGTCTGTCGGTCACGACGAAGTTGGCCCCCAACGCTTTTCGCGCTCAGATGATGGCCCTGTACTTCTTCTCGGTCGGCATCGGCACCTCGATGTCGGGCGTGCTGTCCAAGTTCTACGACCCGTCCCACGAACTGGTGTACTTCGGCATCACCGGCCTGGTGGCCATGGCCGTCGGCGCGATGGTCTGGGCCGTCGCGCCCTGGATCAGCCGCCACATGGAGGGCGTGCACTAACTCCCGTCGTCACATGCCCGGCATGGCCAGGAATTCGTAGATGTCGATGGTGCCGCCCCATTCGGTGTGCGGGTGGCCCTTCAGCACCTCCTGAAGGGCTTCGCTGGAGTCGGCCTGCAGGATGGAGAAGCCGCCGATCCCGCCGTCGGCATTGAGGGATCCGGGTCCCAGCGGCGACCCGAGATCGACGATCGCCGACCCCGCCCGACCGGCCCAGTCCATCCAGGCCTTCATGCCCGCCGCCTGGGCTTCCGGGGTGGTCTGGGCCATCCGCTCGCGAGCGGACTGATCCGACTTGTAGATCACCAGGAATTTGGTCATTGGTGACTCCTGACTGTATCCCGGTCGAATCCGGCTGACCGGGCCTTTTCCGACTGGTTCGCCAATCGTATGCCGACGCTCCGGCCGGTGGTGGGGAATGGGTGGCCGAACGCGTCCGTCGACGCGTGCCGGGAGACCGGTCGCGAGTACTTAAGTACGACAGATTCCCGGTCACGCGGATCTTCATAACGTGGTGTTCATCAAGTTCGAACCCGCGATCCGAGCCAAAGGGATTCCCATGTTCTTCACCACCCCCACCGACGGCACCACGCTCGCCTACGAGGACTACGGCACCGGACCGGCCATCGTGTTCGTCGCCGGGGCCATGCTCGCTTCCGATATGTGGGAATACCAGATCCCCTTCTTCGCCGACCTCGGCTACCGCTGCATCTCGCTGGACCGCCGCGGCCACGGTCGCTCCGACCGGCCGCGCGGCGGCTACGACCTCGACACCACCGTCGACGACCTGGCGGCCCTGCTCGACCACCTGGACCTGACCGAGGCCACCCTGGTCGGGCATTCCACCGGCGGCGTGGAGATCGCCCGCTACCTGGCCCGGCACGGCGAATCCCGGGTGGCGCGAGTGGCTTTCGTCAGCTCGATGCTGCCGTTCCTGAAGCTCACCGACGACAACCCGGGCGGGGCTCCGGTGGCGGTGCTCGAGGACATGCTGCACCGCATCCGCGCCGACCGGCCCAAGTGGCTGGCCCGGCAGTCGCAGCTGTACTTCGCCGAGCAGTTCGGCACCGAGGTGTCGCCCGAGCAGTCGGACCTCACCTACCGGCAGTGCCTGTCGACCGCGCCGTGGGCGACGCTGAAGATCCAGGAGGCGGTCTTCCACGCCGACAGCCGGGAAGCGGTGCGCGGCATCACTGTTCCGGCGCTGATCGTGCACGGCGACGCCGACTTCTCGGCGCCGATCGACATGACCGGCCGCCGCACCGCCGAGCTGCTGCCCGGTGCGACCTACCGCGAGTACCCGGCCGCCGGGCACGGGCTCTATGTCACCCATGCCGAGCAGCTCAACAACGACCTGCTCGAGTTCATCAAGGCATGACCCGGCAGGCACGATGATCAATGAAGTTGTGCGGCAATATCCTTCAGCTCGCCCCGCGAGGTGACGCCGAGCTTCGGGTACGCCTTGTAGAGGTGGTAGCCGACGGTGCGGTGGCTCAGGAACAGCTGCGCGGCGATGTCGCGGTTGGACAGGCCCTGCGCGGCGAGGCGGACGATCTGCAATTCCTGCGGGGTCAGGCCGGTCGCGGTACGGCGCGACGGACCCGGATCGGAATCCGGTGCGCCGGCCGCGGTGAGCTCGTGGCGGGCGCGCCTGGCCCACGGGTCCAGTTCCAGCCGTTCGAAGACCTCGAGGGCGGCGTGCAATCGGGTGCGCGCCTCGGCCTTGCGGCGGGCGCGGCGCAGCCATTCGCCGTAAAGCAGAGCGGTACGGGCGAATTCGATGGGACGGGCCTCACGGTCGTGCAGCTCGAGCGCCTTCGCGTACAGGTCTTCGGCATTCTCGTCGTCCAGCAGCGCGCGGCAGCGCAGCACCAGGGCATCGGCCCAGCCCTGTCCCACCGACTCCGCCCAGCCGGCGAAGTTCGTGAAAGGCGCCGCGGCGCGCTCCGGAGCCCCGATCCGCACGGCGGCCTCGACCAGATCCGGCACCGCCCGGGTGGCGCAAATATGGTGATCGAACGGCGATTTCGTCAAACGCTCGAAGCGCGACAGCGCCGATTCCGCTCGCCCGGCCCCGAGGTCGAGTAGTCCCAGCGACCAGTGCGCCCACGGTGCGCCCGGCGCGATCGCTCCCGGCGTATCCCCGGTGAGGCCTAGCTCGGCCTGCGCCCGGCACTCGTCCTCATCGCCGCGCAGTGCGTCCAGATGCGCCAGCACACTGCTGAGTTGGCGCACCCACTGCTGCTGACCGGTGTCACGGGCGAGGTCGCGGGCCTCGACCGTCGCGGTGCGCGCATCGCGCAGGCGGCCGGTGAAGATATCGGCCTCGGAGGCAAAGAACAGGACGGTCGGCAGCCGCCCGGCGGCACCGGCGGCACGATGCTTACCCTCCAGGGACATGGCCAGATCGAAGGCGGGCCCGTCCTGGCCGCGCGCGAGCGCGATGCCGCAGAGGATCGACAGCACCTGGTCGGAAACCTCTCCCCGGGAACGGATTTCGCCGAGAATGTCCGTCAGCGCCAGGGGCCGGCCCGGGCCACGCTCGAACAGCCGGCCGATGAACCGCGTCACCGGGGTCACCGGCAGCGCATCCGGCAACCGCAGGTCCGCAAGGTGGTCGAGGACCTCCCGCAAATCGGCCTCGCCCAGATACCACCCGGTGTGTATGGCTTGCACCAGCATGTCCGCCGCCTGTGCGGGTTCGGTGGCCGCGATACTCGTCGCCGCGTCGATCAGTAGCCGGTGCGCGTCCGGAAACTTGCCCTGCCAGAAGAGGGCCAGCGCCCGCACCTGGGAAAGACTGGCGCGCAACGATTCCGAGCTCACCTCGTGGGCCGTGCGCCGGGCCAGCTCGGCTGCCCGCTCCAGATCCCCCGACTCCAGCGCCGCCTGGGCGGCCAGCGTCTGACGTCGCCTCCGATCCTCCGGCCGATCGCTGAGCCGGGCCGCCCGATCGTAGGCGGCGGCCGCCGCCTTGTGCCCGCCGCGTTCGCGCGCGCGAACAGCGCTGCGCTCCAAGGCATCCGCCACCTCGGCATCGGGACCGAGGGCGGCCGCCGCGCGATGCCAGGCCCGCCGATCCGCCTGCTCGGGCGCATCCAGCGCCTCGGCCAGGGCGCGGTGCACCGCCAATCGCTGTCCCAGCGGGGCACGTTGGTACACCGACGCGCGAATCAGCGGGTGGCGGAACATGATCGACAGGTCGGCTCCGGTCCCGCGCTGCAACAGTCCGGCTGCCTCGGCGGGCGCGAGATCATCGATGCCCGCTCCCAGGCTCGCCGCCGCGCGCAGCACGACGGCGGGCTCAGTGGATTCATCGGTGGCCAGCACCGTGAGCAGGGTCTGGGTCGGCTCCGGCAGCCGACTGATCCGGCCGTGGAAGGCCAGCCGCAGCCGATCGGTCAGGGGCAGCGCGCCCGTAGCGAGATCCGGCGTCGATTCGGCGGCCATCGCCAGCGGCAGCTCGCGCAGGGCCAGCGGATTGCCGCGCGCCTCGGCCAGCAGCCGGTAGCGCACGGCCGGGGTGAGCGCATGCTCATCCAGCAGGGCCGCCGCCGCCTCGTGGGACAGACCGGTCAATCGCTGCTCCGGCAGTCCCGCCGCCTCGAACGATCCCTCGCCCTCACGGACGCCGAACAGCATGGCCACGCCCTCGGCCTGCAGCCGCCGGGCCGCGAACAGCAGCGCGTCCTGCGAGGCCCGGTCCAGCCACTGCGCGTCGTCGACCACGACCAGCAGCCCGGCGCCGTCGGCATAATCCGTGAGCAGCGACAACACCGCCAGGCCGGTGAGCATGGGCTCGCGCCCGCCGGGACCGAGACCGAGTGCGCCCGCCAGCGCCGCCCGCTGCGGTTCCGGCAGGCCGGGCAGCCGGTCCAGGGCGGGGCGCAGCAGCAATTGCAGTCCGGCGAAGGGCAATTCGGCCTCGACCTCGACGCCGGTGCCGCGCAGCACCCGCACGGCGTCCGCCCGCGCGGCGGCGTATCCGAGCAGTGCCGTCTTGCCGATCCCGGGTTCACCGCGCAGCACCAGCGCCGCGCTGTGCCCGTCGCGCGCACCCTCGATCAGGGTGTCGAGCGTCCGCTGTTCGCGCTCGCGTCCACGCAGCTGCGGAATGTGTTCGGCCACGGTCGTTCTCACACCCTCCCGCCCCGCACCGCACCATCGCGGCGGGGCATCCCCTCCATCATGGCGGGTTCCGGATCCGGGACCGATCCGAGCTCCCGTGCCCTCAAACGTGACCTGCCTCACTCGGCAAGTTTGCCGAGTTCGATAAGTGCTGGTGACAGCACACTTTCAGCATGCTATGGGTCTGCGGTTCACCCGATAATCGGATGAATTCTGTCGGACCCCGCCGGAATACTGACCGGAGACCGATGAGTTGAGCGATCTGTCCCCGTCTGCATGGATATGGCCCCCCGGACGGCACTGTCGCCGATTCCACGTCATCCCCTCGAATACGAACACCCCCGGAGGTTTTCCGATGCCCGATCTATCCGCTAGCTCGACCAAGCAGCGGACGCCAACGGTCATCCGGTTGCTGGTGCTCGCGACCTTCACGGTGATCTTGAACGAGACCATCATGATCAATGCGATTCCGCGGCTCATGACGGATCTTCACGTGACCGAGCGGTCCGCGCAGTGGGTGTCCACGGCGTTCATGCTCACCATGGCGGCGGTCATTCCGGTGACCGGCTGGTTCCTGCAGCGCGTCAGCACCCGGCGCGCGTACTCCCTCGCGATGGGTGTCTTCCTCCTCGGTACCGCGGTGGCCGCGATCGCGCCGTCGTTCGCGGTGCTGCTGATCGGCCGGGTCGTCCAGGCCGGCGGCACCGCGGTCATGATGCCGCTGCTCATGACCACCCTGATGACGGTCGTCCCCGAGCACGACCGCGGCCGCGTGATGGGCAATGTCACCCTGGCCATCTCGGTCGCCCCGGCCATGGGCCCGGTCATCTCCGGCCTGGTGCTCCAGATCGGTTCGTGGCGATGGCTGTTCGCGCTGGTGCTGCCCATCGCCGCGGCGGTGACCTGGTTCGGGCTGCGCAAGCTGGAGAACGTCGGTGAGCCGCAAGCGGGTTCGATCGACTGGTTCAGCGTGGCGTTCGCGGCCCTCGGCTTCGGCGGGCTGGTGTACGGCCTGAGCAAGTTCGGCGCGGGCAGCGCGCTCACTCCGGCGCTGATCGTCGCCGGCGGTGTGGCCCTGGTCGCCATCTTCGTCTTCCGTCAGGTGTACCTGCAGCGCAACGGCAGCCCGCTGATGGATCTGCGAATCCTGTTGGCCGGCGCCTACGCCAAGGCACTGGTCCTGATGGCCGTGGCCTTCCTGGCCATGATGGGCTCGATGATCCTGCTGCCGCTGTACCTGCAGAACCTGCGCGGCCTGAGCCCACTGCAGACCGGTCTGCTGGTCATGCCCGGCGGTCTGGCCATGGGTCTGCTCGGTCCGACCGTGGGCCGGCTGTTCGACCGGTTCGGCGGCCGGGTCCTGGTGATTCCGGGCGCGATCGGCATCACCGCCGCCCTCGTCGGCTTCACGCAGCTCTCGCTGACCACGCCGTATCCCGCGCTGGTGGCGCTGCACATCCTGCTGATGGTGTCGCTGGCCGCCGCCTTCACGCCGGTGTTCACGCTGGGTCTGGGCGCGCTGCCGATGCACCTGTACTCGCACGGCAGCTCCATGCTGGGCACGTTGCAGCAGGTGGCCGCCGCCTTCGGTACCGCGCTGGTGGTGACGGTCATGACGTCGCGGGCCACCCATCTGACCGATGGTGGCGCCAACCCGCTCGACGCCCACCTGTCCGGCATGCGGCTGGCGTTCGCGGTCTCCGCGGCGCTGGCGCTGATCGTCATCGTGATGGCGGTGCTGCTGCCCAATCGCGCCGAATCGCCGGAGCCGGTCGAGGATTCGCCCGAGGCCCTGGACGCGTCCGGCGTCGCACTGGTCAAGGACTGACTCTCCGAGCGTGAAAGCGCCCGTGGCCCGACGCCACGGGCGCTTTCCCGTATCGAGGGTCCGGCAGCCTGTATAGATAAGCGTTCTTTATCGCTGAGTGTGTGAGCTGCCCCTTGGTCGGGCTCGGGAATTCCAGTGAACTGAATGGCATGAGCAGCACAGACGAGACCCGGACGGTGATCGAGAACTACATTCGCGCCCTGCAGGGCGGCGAGGCGGTCGAGCGGCGCGGCGAGTTCTTCGCGCCCGATGCCACCTGGACGCTGGCCGGGGACCTGCCGACCTCGGGCACCTGGGTCGGACCGGATCAGATCTTCCACGGCTTCCTGCCCGCCATGCTGGCGCGCTTCGACACCACCAAACCCATGAGCCAGGAGGTGCGTGGCGTGATCGCCGATGGGGACCGCGCCGTGGCAGAGTGGACCACCCGCGCGACCACCGCGGCGGGCGCGGAGTATGTCAACGATGTCGTCATCGCCTTCCGCGTCGTCGACGGCCGAATCGCGGAAGCCCGGGAATATTTCGACACCGCGTACGCGAATCGCGTGCTGTTCGCCGGTAATTGACGTGCTGTTCGCTGGCAATCGAGAACGTACCCACTGACAGCGGAATACCAGTGCGGCCGACGAGGCTGTCGTGAAAACGGCCGGCGTGGCCGAGATGGAGGAGAAGATTCATGCGAGTACTGATCATCGGGGCCGGCGGCTACCTGGGTTCCGCGGTCGCCGAACGCTTTACCGGACTGGGCCACGAGGTGGTGGCACTGGTACGGCCGGGTAAGGACGGCGAGGCCGGATTCGAGACGCGCACCGGCGATCTCGCCGATCCGGCATCCCTCACCGCCGCCGTCACTCCCGATATCGACGCCGTGGTCAACCTCGCCACCCCCAGTGGAGACGCGGACGTGGACGCCGCCGCCATCGCCGCCCTCACCGACCCGCTGCGCGGCACCGGCAAGCCCTTCGTCTACACCAGCGGCGTCTGGGTCCTCGGCGCGACCGATGGCGCCGACGAATCCGCGGCCACCAACGCCATTCCCATCGTCGGCTACCGCCCGGTCATCGAACGCCAGGTCCTCGCCCTCGCCGGTGCGGGCGTTCGCGCCGCGGTCATCCGCCCCGGCATCGTGCACGGCCGCAATGGCGGAATCCCCGCTCTCCTGGTCGATCTCGCCCGCAAGCACCACGCCCCGGTCGTCGTCGCCGACTCCACTGTCGTGTGGCCCACCGTTCATGTGGACGACCTGGCCGACCTCTTCGTGAAGGTCGTCGAATCGGCTCCGGCGGGCACCATCTGGCACGCGATCACCGAGCCCGCCGTCTCGGTGCTCGACCTCGCCACCGCTGCGGCCCAGGCCGCCGGCGTCTCGGGCGACCCGGTGATCTGGCCTCTCGCAGAAGCCGAAGCCGCCCTCGGCGCTCCTTTCGCCGAAGCCTTGGCCCTCAGCCAATCCGTCACCGGTCACGCCGCCCGCGCCGACCTGGGCTGGAACCCCCAGGGCCCCAGCGCAACAGCTGACCTGAGCGCCGGTTCCTACCGCTGATCAAAGGCGGGCGCGGTGGCCGCCCGCATCGAGCGGCCACCCGGCCTCGCTGGAGTTCCGGCAATCGCCGACCGCCGCGTCTCCGAACTGCTTGCGGCGCAACGATCAAGCCCCGGCGGGGACTTTGTCGAGGAAGCCGTAGACGCGTTCGATGCGTCCGTCCTCGGCGAGGGCGGCGACGTCGAAGCCGACGACCAGGGGCTCCGCGCCCGGGGTGCCGAGGTGCCAGGTGAAGCGGGCGATGTGGTGGTTCGCGTCCACCGGAGCACCGAGGCTGAATTCCATTCCGGCGAACTGAGCCTGGACGGCGGCGATGGTGGCATCCAACCCGGCGTGCCCGCGGACCGAGCACAGCGGGTCGGTGTATTCGGCGTCGTCGGTGAACAGTTCGGCGACCAGGGCCGCGCGAGCCGAGGCGTCAGTGGTGTTCCAGGCGGTGAGGTAGCGCTGGACGAGTTCGTTGATGTCGCTCATGTCGGTTCTCCTTGCTGGTGTGAACTTGATGAGCACAACGTTATGAAGAATGCCGGACCTGGGAATCTGTCGTACTTAAGTACTCATGACCGGTCTCCCCGCACCACGGTTGCCCGCTCGTCCGGAGACGGTCCATCACGAAGCCGATGTCATTCGGGCGCGGGATCGTCCGTGCCCGCTGCCCGGCGGGGTCGTTGGCGCTGATCTGTATAGTCGGGCGAACATTTTGTGATGATGGTGGGAACCCGGTGGGAATCCGGGACGGTCGCGCCACTGTGTCCGGGCCGCTGCGGCGGTACGGGAGTCAGACCTCACATCGCCACAGCCCTACGTGCGGGGACGCGGGTTCCCCGAGAAGGTCTCTGCGCGCATGTCTGTCGATCCTGCTTCGAATTCCGCTGTCCCCGTGCGCCGTCGGTTGCGGCATGTTCTGCACGACTGGTCGCGACGGGACTGGATCGAGGCGGGGGTGCTGCTCGGGGTGGTCGCGGCCATCCATGTGGTGGCGTTCGGGCTGTTGTTCGGGGCGGTGGCGCCGCACAGCTATCAGCTCGGCTCGCAGGTGTTCGGGGTCGGATTGGGTTTCACCGCCTACGCCTTCGGCCTGCGGCACGCGTTCGACGCGGACCACATCGCGGCGATCGACAATACGACCCGGAAGCTGATGGCCGATGGGCAGCGGCCCAAGTCGGTGGGGTTCTGGTTCGCCATGGGGCACGCGACGATCGTGTTCGTGCTGGCGGCGCTGGTGGTGGCCGGGGCGCGGGTGGTCGGCGAGCTGGTCGACGACGACTCGCCGACCCGCAAGACCCTGGGCGTCGTCTCGACGGTGGCGTCCGGATCGTTCCTGTATCTGATCGGGTTGCTCAATGTGGTTGCGCTGATCGGGATCTGGCGGGTGTTCCAGCGCAGCCGGCACGGCGAGTTCGATGCCGAGGAGCTGGAGGCCGCCCTGCAGGCCCGGGGTGCGCTGGCCCGGCTGCTGGGCCCGGTGATGCGGGCGGTGCGCCGGCCGGCGCAGGTGTATCCGGTGGGCGTGCTGTTCGGGCTGGGCTTCGACACCGCGACCGAGGTCGCGTTGCTGGCCCTCGCCGGTTCCGGGGCCGCGGCCGGGCTGCCCTGGTACGCGATCGTGGTGCTGCCGCTGCTGTTCGCCGCGGGCATGAGCCTGATGGACACCCTCGACGGACTGTTCATGAACGTGGCTTACGACTGGGCCTTCTCCGAACCGATCCGCAAGATCTACTACAACCTCACCATCACCGCCCTGTCGATCGCGGTGGCGCTGGTTGTCGGCTCCATCGAACTGATCACCGTCCTCCACGACGACGCCGATTTCGTCAACCCGATCACCGACTGGATCGCCGGAATCAATCTGAACAATGTCGGATTCGGCATTGTCGGCCTGTTCGTGCTGGCCTGGATCATCGCCGTCGCCTACTGGCGCTGGGCCAAGGTCGAGCAGCGCTGGTCCTCGGCCCCGTCGGAGTGAATCCGGCCTGCCGGCCGCGGTGATCGCACCGCGATGGTGAACCCGGGCGGGACCTGTGCCGTCGTATCGACGTGTGCCCGATCCCGACACTGCGATCATGGGATGACATGAGGTCGAGAAGCCCTCTGGCACAGGCGTTCGCGTGGTGATGCGACGATGGACCGTGCCATGACCAACCCACTCGTGACCCCGGTGTCGCGTGCCGTGCGGGCGGCGATTTTCGCCGTGATCGCCGTCGCGGTGTCGGCCGCTGGGCACGGTCATGTGGTCGGGCACGGGCTGTCGTTCTCGGCGCTGGTAGTGGCTTGCGCCGGGACCGCCGCGGTGGCATGGGCTTTCGCCGATCGGCAGTGGGGTGTGCTGCCCATCGTCGGTGGTTTGGCCGGCATGCAGTTGGTGTTGCATCTGTGGTTCGGGCTCGCGCCCATGTCGGGCGGCCACATGAACCACATTGCGGGGATGAGCGGCGCCGCGAGCGCCGGGTCGAGCACGCCTGCGATGATCGCGGCGCATTGCCTGGCCGCGATGTTCTGCGGCATCTGGCTGTGGCGCGGCGAACGGGCTTTGTTCGCACTGCTGCGCGCGCTGTACGCGCGCTTTTTCGTGCCGCTGCTGCTCGTCTATCTCCATCCGAGTGTGCCCGCCGGCCTGTCGTCCGGGCGGGTGGTGGAACACCGGGTTCCGAAGCCGTCGGAAACCCTGCTGCGGCATGTGCTGGCTCGTCGCGGCCCGCCCGTGTGTGCATTCCAGGTCTGAACAGTTCACTGCCGGTGGCGAATTCGCCTGCCGGTGACTGATCGACCGCCCCCTTCGCGGTGTGCCGCTGATCGTGCGGCGACCGATTCCGATCGACGTCTCATTGCTGTGGCGTCTGCAATCGAAGGCTTGGCAATGCACCTAATCCCTTCCGCGCCAGCGTCTGCGCGCGGCCTCGTCCGGGCGAACCCGGTCCCGAACAGTCCCGCGGTCTCGGCGGATGATCAGTTGACCGCGCTCGCGCTGGCCGCCGGTCGTGGCGACCGCGGCGCCCTCGAAGAATTCATTCGCGGGACCCAGCGCGACATCTGGCGTTTCACCGCGCATCTGACCGATGTGCAATCCGCCGACGACCTCACACAGGAGACCTACCTCCGTGCGTTGCGCAGCCTGCCCGGTTTCGCCGGCAGGTCCTCGGCGCGAACCTGGTTGCTGTCCATCGCCCGGCGCACCGTCGTGGACCGGATCCGAAGCGCCGCGGTGCGCCCGAAGAAGGCCACCGGCGACTGGCAGACCGCGATCGATGAACGCTGCGAGCGCGACAGTTCCGACTTCCCCGAAATGCTCGCCATCGCCGACCTTTTGCGCGGCCTGCCCGACGACCGCCGGGAGGCGTTCGTGCTCACCCAGATGCTCGGGCTGTCCTATGCGGAGGCGGCCCAGGCCGTCGGCTGTCCGGTCGGGACCGTCCGGTCCCGGGTGGCCCGTGCCCGGGAATCGCTCGTCCTGGCGTGGCAGGAGCCCGACCGGCCCATCGTCACGAAACCGAGCTGAGCGGCGAGTTCGGCGGCAGTTGTCGCAGGATGTCGGCTGTGAGTTCGGGAACCGGGGAGCCGGGGTGCGCTGTCAGCGTCCGCCGCAGCGATTCCGCGCGCCGGTACCAGGAACGGCAGTCGGCGCAGGCGTCCAGGTGCCGATCGGTCGATTCGGCCGCGATGGGCTCCTGTTCGCCGTCGATTCGCGCGGACAGCGTTTCGCGGATCGTTTCGCACCTCATGGCTCAATGGTCGCGCAGGCCCGGCGGGAAGTTCCCGGCGGGCCGGACCGGGACGCGCGTCCCGGGCGAATCCGCGGGAACCGGGGCCGCCGTTCGTTCGACTTGTCGGGTGTGAGTGTGCACGCGGAAACCCCCGGGGTCACGGCCATCCGCAGCTCGGTGCTGACGGTGCTGCTGACCACGGCGATGGCCCTGTCCATGCTGCCGCTGTTCCTGCTGGGCGCGCTGGGTCCCCGGCTGATCGGCGAATTCGGCATTGCCACCGGGCAACTGGGGTTGCTGGTGGCGGCCGGGTTCGGGGTGGCGGCGGTACTGTCGCCGGTGGTCGGTCCGATGGTGGCGGCACTGGGGGCCCGGCGCTGCCTGATCGGACTGTTCGCGCTGTCCGCGCTGGCCCTCGCCCTGTTCGCGGCGGCACCGGGCTACGAGGGGCTGGTGGCGGCGATCACGGTGTCCGGGCTTGGGCAGGCCCTGGCCAACCCGGCGACGAATCAATTGATCGCAAACCGTGTTCCGGCCGCCATGCGCGGTGCTGTGGCGGGATGGAAGCAGTCGGGCGTGCAGTTCGGCGCGTTTCTCGCGGGGCTGCCCCTGGCGGCGATCGCGGGCGCGGTGAGCTGGCGTGCGGCCGTGGCCACGGCGGCGGCGATCGCGGCGCTGGCGGCAGCGGCGGCGCTCGCGGTGGTGAAAGATCCACAGCCGCCGCGCTTTCCGCCACTGGTGGTGGCGCGGCCACACGGCGCCGCAGGCTGGATGTGCGGCTACTCGGTACTGCTCGGAACCGGAATCTCGGCGATCAACACCTACATCGCGCTGTACGCCGCCAAGCAGCTGGGGCTGTCCGCGGGCGCGGCGAGCGCCCTGGTCGCCGTGCTCGGCGTCGCCGGAATCGCCGGGCGAGTGGGCTGGACCCGGTGGTCGTCCCGATTGCCGACCCCGGCGATGCTGCTGGGGCCCTTGGCCTGCGGCGCGGCGGTCGCGGCGCTGGGAATTCTCGCCGGGACCTGGTGGAGCGGGTGGGTGTGGCTGGGCGCGCTCGGCATCGGCTGCTGTGCGGTCTCGGCGAATGCAGTCTCGATGATGACCGTCATCGCGACGGCCGCGCCCGAGCATGTGGGCCCTGACTCGGCGGTGGTGTCGGCGGGGTTCTTCGCCGGATTCGTCATCGGGCCACCGGTTTTCGGTGCGCTCGTGGACGCCTCGGACGGCCGCTACGGACCCGCGTGGACCCTGGTGTCGTGGGCGTTCCTGGCGGCGGCAGCGGTGGCGTGGTGGTGGCGTGCGCGGACCGCGCGACGAGTCGAGGCTGATGCGCGATGACCTCGGAGACGGATCGAATTGGCCGGACACTCCCGGGCATGCGCGCAGCCGCTGCGCTGGGGCCGATCCTCGATTCGACCGGTGAGTCGCCCGGGCGACTGTTGAACGGCTGCTACGACCTGTCGCGCGGTCTGGCGACCCGCCACGAATTGATCTGGGGCGACTTCTTTCTCATGCTGGCGCTGGCGATCCTGTCCGGCGAGGTCGATCCAGCCGAACTGTGATCGCCCCGCCGGACACGCCGCCCGGCCCGGCCGCTCAGCCGTGCATCGCCGCGGTGAGCTTCATGGCGGCGTCCCGGTAGACCGAGAGCAGATCCTGGTCCTGCGTGGGGTAATTGGTGAGATCGATCTGCTTGGCGGACGAGCCGGGCAGCACCTGACCGGTGCTCATCTGCTCATTGCCCAGCACATACTGCGGATTCTTGGCGGAGAGGTCCGCGACCTGGCCCGGGGTGATCGGCGCTGGACCGTAGGTGCCGAGCACCTGCGCGCCGGACAGCTGGGCGGCGAAGCCCATGAACGCCTGCTGTACCACCTTCGGCGGCTGCCCACCCGGCCAGGCGGTCTTGACGTCGGTGGCGAGCTTGCCGTACTCGGTCTCGAAATCGACGATCCACTTGTCGGCGGTGGTGCGGGTGCCGAACAGGTCGCCCAGGCGGCGCACCTCGGATTCCATGGTGTCCTTGGCATTGTCGAGATTTACCTCGACCAGCTTGGCTTTGGAACCGGCCGCGTCCTTGATCTTGCCCGCGAAGCCTTCGAACGGCGCGTACAGCACGAAGTCGGCCCTGGCGACCGTGGCCAGATCCGAGGGCTTGGGATCGTAATCGGGGGCATGCTTGATGGCGGCGGGCACGATGACCGTCACGTCGGAGGCCCCGGCGGCCTTGGCGAACGCCGCCTCCCATGAACTCGCGGCCACCACATGCGGGCCGTTGTGGTCATGGTCGCTGCTCGCAGAACAGCCGGTGGCAACGGCCGCACCGGTGATCAGTGCAACGGCACCGATCGCGATGCGCGCGAGCCGGTTTCGTCGGATGAGGGCCATCCTCGTCTTCTCCCATCGGGTATCACATGAACTACGAGGGCGACCGCCCCCGCCAAGAGCACCAGGACCGGACCGGGCGGCAGGTCCAGCGCCACCGCGAGCGTGAAGCCCGCGATATTCACCACCACGCCGACCACGACCGCGGTGATCGCCATGGTGGTCAGCGAATTCGCCAGCCGCCGTGCGGCCAGGGCGGGCAGCAGGGTCAGCGCATCCACCAGCAGCGCGCCGGTGAGCCGGATGCCGGCGGCGACCGCGACCGCGACCAGCACCAACAGGATCAGGGTGAGCCGGTCCACCCGCACCCCCGAGCAGGCGGCCAGTTCCCGGTCGTGCAGCAGCAGTCCGATCTGGCGGCGGCGCAGCGCGAACAGCAGCGGCACCACCGCGGCGAGCACCCCGAGCAGCACCACATCGGGTGTGCGGGTGGCCAGGATGGATCCCCAGAGCAGTTCGAACGCGCCATTGGCGTTGACGCCCGAGATCGACAGCACCAGCAGCGCGCCCGCGATGGACAGGCTCATCAAAAGGCCCATGGCCCCGGACAATCCGGTGCGGCTGCGGGCCAGCGGCGTCAGCGCCGCCCCCGATCCGCCGCAGCCCACCAGGGCGCAGAGCATGGGGTCCAGCCCGGTCAGCATGCCGACCGCGATGCCGAGCAGCGCCACGTGCATCATGGCGAACCGGACCGGCATGATGTCCAGCCCGATGATGACCACGCCCACGATCGGCAGTCCGACCGCGCCCAGCACCAGCGCGAACAGCCCGCGTTGCACGGGAGCCAACTGCCACACGTCCATGAAATTCGCCGCACTGTTCACGCGATCTCCTCATGCCGGGCGGGAATTTCGCGCAACCGGCCGTCGGCCATCTCGAGCACCCGATCACAGCGGTCGGCCAGTGCCCGATCATGGGTGACCACCAGCACCGTCACGGGCAGCGCCACCAGCAATTCGGCCGCTTCGGCCTGGCCGGCGAAATCGAGTGCGGCCGTGGGCTCGTCCGCCAGCAGCAGTCGTGCGCCCGCGGCGACGCAGCCGAACGCCCGGGCCAGATACATGCGCTGCAACTGACCGCCCGACAGCGTGTCCAGCGGCCGGTCCGCGACCTCCGCCACGCCGAGCCGCTGCCCGGCCTCCAGCGCCGCGCCGAGATCGCCACTGCTGACGAGTAATTCGCGCGCCAGCAGTGGAAACCGGCCGGAGGACTGCCGCTGCGGAATCCACGCCGCGACCTTCCGCCGGCGATCCCAATCCCGTGCCGACCGCGCCCGATCCCCGTCCACGGCAATGACACCCGACGACACCGGGTGCAGCCCCAGCAGCGCACGCAGCAGTGTCGTCTTCCCGGACCCGTTGGTACCGGTGAGCGCGACCCGCTCACAGGGTTCGACCACCAGATCGACCTCTCGCACGACCGGCCGCCGGTCGTGCGCACAGCACACCCCGGTCAGCTCCACCCTCGATCCTGCTCGCACCCTCAGCTCCCGCTCGTCGTCGATCCACAAGTCGTGCCGCGAATCGATTCGGTTCCCGGGGTTTCGAGGTCGCCGTCCGCCGCCGCCCGCCTCTCGCGGACGAACCGGGCCAGGCCGATGTGGCTCGATCCGTGATCCAACCCTCGGGTCGGCACAACGGGTTGCGATGAACTCAGCCTGAATCAGCTGGGGCAGAGGCGACTTCGTCGTATGAACGGCTCTCGTGCCAGCGGACGAGTGTCACGAGCCGACGATCGCCGTAGCTGCCGGTTGGCGGCGTTCGGCGACCGCTGACCCGCCGCCCGGGTGGCCAGGTGGGGCGGGACGGGCGTCAGTTGGCGGGCGGTCGACCCTGGCCGTAGTCGCGCAGGAGGCGGCGGCCGGTGGCGGTGATGTGGAATTCGTCGGGGCCGTCGAGGATGCGGGCGGCGCGGGCGGTGCGCAGCAGGCGGGGGAGACCCGTTGCGGCGGTGAGACCCTCGGCGCCGTAGACCTGGATGGCGGCATCCACCGCGGTGCCGAGGGCGCGGGCGGCGGCGGTCTTGGCCAGGCCGACCTCGATCTGAGCGGGGGCGTCGGCGGCCACCGGGCGGGCGGCCTCGGCGGCGAGCAGCCGTGCCGAGCGGAGTTGTAGTTCGGACTCGAACAGCAGCTGCTGTATCAGTTGCCGATCGGCGAGCACGCCGTCGCCGAGCCGGCGTTCGCTCGCGCGGCGGGCGAGTTGTTCCACGGCGCGCTGGGCCTGGCCGATCCAGCGCAGCGCGCGCAGGGTGCGCCCGAGCGCGAGCCGTTCGGCCGCCAGCGTCATCCCCGCGCCGACCGTGCCCAGCAGGTGCGTGCCGGGCACGCGGACCCGGTCGAATTCGATCTCGTGCTGGCCGCCCGCACCGAGCACGTCGACCTCGCGGATCACCCGGAACCGCGCGGCGGTGGTCGGTACGGCCAGGATCGAGAACGCTTGCCGGGTGGGCAGATCCACGCCGGTGCGGGCGACGACGAGTACCCAGTCGGCGCGGGCGGCGGCCGTGATGAACCATTTGCGGCCGGTCACGATCCATTCACCGGAACCGTCGCGGACGGCGGTGGTGCGCAGTCCGCTCGGGTCGGATCCGGCCACCCCGGGCTCGGTCATGGCATACGCCGCCTTGGCGCTTCCGGCCACCAGCTCCGGGAGCAGGCTCGCGCGCAGCTCTGGATGCGCGTGCGCGCCCAGCATGCGGACGGTGAGCAGGGCCGAGGAGCCGAGCGCCTCGGGCCCGTGATCGCTGCGGCCCTCCAGCTCCGCGAGCGCGAGGTAGTCCGCCAGCGGGACGCCTCCACCGCCGTGCTCCCCTGGCAGGGGCAGCGCCCAAAGTCCGGCGGCAATGGCTTGCTCGCGCAGTGTGGCCCAGGCCGCGGCGTCATCGGCGTCGAGCGCGTCCTCGAGTGGAATGACCTGGGAGTCAACGAATTCCCGGATCCGGCTCGGCAGGGTCGCGGACGGGGCGGACACAGGGGGTGATTCGGGCGACATATCCCGATCGAACCATTTGTCGGAACTCATTCGCCCTTCCGGCCGACTCGTTGACTGCACACCCGAATCCGGCGGAAGGCGCGCAATGTCGCACACACACGCAACCATCCCGGCGGTCGCCCCCTTGCTCGCGGGCGCGACCGCGACCGTCAGCGGGTCCGGCGCGGCGGCCGAGGTGCTGCGCATCCATCTCGACGCGCTCGGCGCGGCCGTCACCGTCGGCGATCTGCCTCGCGGTGTGGCGGCGACGGCGCACCTGGCTCTCCCGGACGGCGCCCGGCGTGCGTTGACGGTGGATTGGGCGGGTCCGGTCACCGAACCGGCGCTCACGAATGAGACTGCTGTGCAGGCGATCTGCGGTGTCATGCACGTGAACGGCCGCCGCGCAGGCCGCCCCCGGGGATTGTCGGTCGACTACTGCGAGACCGCCGCCGGAGCCCTCGCCGGCACCGCGTTGCTGGCCAGTCTGCTGACCGCGCCCGGCGGCTTCGCCCGGGTCGAGACCAGCGTCGCCGAGGCCGCCCTGCTGTCGATCTCCCAGTACCTGGCCGCGGCCGGCGCCGACGATCCCGAAGCCGTGGATCTCGCCCCGGGCGGCCCGCCGTTCACCAGCGCCGACGGCATCCGATTCGAAATCGAGTCGCTGCAGCCGGAGCCATGGGGTGCGTTCTGGACCGAGCTGGGCGCGGAACCCAGTGCCTGGCGAAAGGGCTGGCGCCCCTTCCAATTCCGCTACGCCACGGCGACCGCGCCGCTCGCCGGGAACCTGCACGACACCACCCGCGCGCACACCTTCGACCAGATCCGGGTGGCTGCCGCGCACTCCGGGGTCCAGGTGTGCCGCCTGTACAGCGCGGCGGAGTCCGGTACGCCGTCCCCCCGGTCGCTGCCCGCGCCGTGGACGGTGCTGCCGGTCCCGAATTCGCCGCTCGCCCAGCCGGATCGATGTCGCGGCACCCTCGAAACTCCGCTGAGCGGCCTCGTAGTCCTGGAAGCGGGCCGCCGGGTGCAAGCGCCGCTGGCCGCGCACCTGCTGCGCCTGCTCGGAGCCGACGTGACCCGCATCGAACCGCCGGGCGGTGACCCGCTGCGCGAGATGCCGCCGTGCAGCGGCGATCTGTCGTCGCGCTGGCTGGCCCTCAACCGGCGCAAACGGGCGGCCGAATTCGACATCAAATCCACCTCCGACCGGAAGCGCCTGCGGGCTCTGGCCGCTGAATCCGATGTCTTCCTGCACAATTGGGCTCCCGGCAAGGCCGAGGTGCTGGAGCTCTCGGCCACCGACATGCCACCCGGCGTCGTTCACGTCTACACCTCCGGCTGGTCCGGTCTCGACCTCGGCGACCTGCCGCCCGGCACCGACTTCATGGTTCAGGCCCGCACCGGCCTCGCGGAACTGGTCGGCCCGCCGTGTGCGCCGGCAGCGCCCTCGCTGATGACCCTGCTCGATGTGCTGGGCGGCATCCTCGGAGCGGAGGCCGCCGTCGCCGGACTGCTGCTGCGGCAGCGCGACCGCACCGGTGCCGCGGTCGAGAGCAGCCTGCTGAGCGCCTCGAATACGCTGCGCCGCTGCGGTGTCCGTCCGCAGACGGCGGATCGGCAGCCGATTCCCGACGGGGACGGATGGACGACCGGGGCCGTGGAGGTGGCCACCGATCTGGGTGACCTGCTCACCGATGCGCGCTTCGCCGCGGTGATCGGCCGCGACGAATTCGGCTGCCCGGCCCTGAACACCCCGTGGCGAATCTCGTGAGCGGCACCGAAAGAGCTGTCGCGCATTGGTATTCGGACCTGGTGCCCGCCGAGCTCCGGAATTCCTGGGCGCGAGCCGGGTACTACCCCGGCCGTGACATCTACACGCTCTACGCTGCGCGGTGCGCACAGCATCCGGACAAGCCCGCTGTGATCGACGCCGACGGCACCGTCACCTACGGCGAACTCGATGAACAGGCCCGGCGGCTGGCGGCCGGGCTGTCCGGGCTCGGCGTGACCGCCGAAGACGTGGTCGCCGTGCAGCTTCCGAACGGCCGCCTGGCCTGTGCCGCGGACCTGGCCATCGCTGCGCTGGGGGCGGTCGCGCTGCCGTTCCCGGTGGGACGCGGCGGCCGGGAAGCGGCGAGCCTGCTGCGACGCTCCGAAGCCGTCGCCGTCATCACCCTGGCCGAACACAATGGCTTCCCCTGCGCCGCACGCATCCGCGAAATGGCGGCCGAGCTGCCCGCACTCCGCGCGGTCGTCGCCGTCGGGCGGCACGTCGCGCGCGGCTGCGTGCCTGTGCACGCCCTGCTCGCCACGGACGCGTGCGAATTCCATGCCCGGACCGTGGATCCCGACGGCCCGGCCCGGATTCTGGTCACTTCCGGTTCGGAGGCCGAGCCGAAAATGGTGCTCTACTCGCACAATGCGCTGGCGGGCGGGCGCGGGGCCATGCTGGCCGCGCTGCACGAGGACCCGGCCGCCATGCGCAATATGTTCCTGGTTCCGCTCGCCTCGGCGTTCGGATCCAGCGGTACGTCGGTCACCCTGGCCACCCTGGGGGCGACGCTGGTGTTGCAGCCCAGGTTCGAGGCCGCCGCGACGCTCGCCATGATCGAAAGGGCCGCTCCCACACATCTGCTCGGCGTGCCGACCATGCTGCGGATGCTGCTCGATGATCCGGCCATCGCCACCGCCGACCTGTCGAGCCTGCGGGCGGTGGTGGTCGGTGGCTCCGCCCTCGACACGCCGACCGCCCTGCGCGGTCGCGAGGTGCTGGGCTGCCCGGTGATCAACCTCTACGGATCCGCCGACGGCGTCTCCTGCCACACCGCCCTCGACGATCCGCCCGAACATGCCACCACGGCGGGCCGTCCCGATCCGGCCGTCGCCGAAATCCGGGTCGTGGACCGGGAATTCACCAGCCTGCCACCCGGATCGGTAGGGGAGATCGTGTCCCGCGGGCCGATGTCGCCGATGTGCTACGTCGACGACGCCGAACTGGATCGCACGCTGCGCACCCCCGACGGCTGGACCCGGACCGGGGACCTCGGCGTCCTCGATCCGGACGGATACCTGACGATCGTGGGCCGCAGCAAGGACGTCGTCATCCGGGGCGGGCTCAATATCAGCCCGGCCGAGGTGGAATCGCTACTCCTCACTCATCCGGCCATCACCGATGTGGCGTGTGTGGCGGTGCCGGATCCGCTGTACGGGGAACGGTTGTGCGCCTGCGTCGCTGCCACAGTCGCGCTCACCCTGCGCGATCTCACCGAGCATCTCGCCGAGCACGGCCTGGAACCGCGCAAGTTCCCCGAGCGCCTGCTCGCATTGCCCGCGCTGCCACTGGGCCCGGCGGGGAAGGTCGACCGCCGTGCCCTGCGCCGGATGGTGGAATCCAACGAAAACCCTTCTGCCTGAAATCAATTCGGTGATCCACCTCACGTGGCGGCCGGGAACCGGAGGCGGTCGCATCCGACCAACTGTCCGGAAACGCAAGCCAGAGTTGATGAAGGACCATTCGTGAGGGAAATCCAGAATTCCGCCGTGCGTCGCGGTGCCCGTGTCGCGGGCGCCGGGGCAGCGGCGGCCGTGGCCATCGGCCTGCTCTCCACCGGCGCGGCCAATGCCGACACCTTCGTGCCCCTGCCGGACGGGCAGAAGGCCGCGCCGGACGTCACGGTCACCCGCACCGGCGAACACGCCGTGGTCTCACCGTCTTTGGCTGCCAATGGCGCGGGCCGGGTGGTCTGGGTTTCCGGCATCGCGACCGCCGATGTCACCGATACGCCGGACGGCACCGTCGGCCCCAACAACGGCCCGGTGAACCAGGCCGGCTCCAACAACTCCTCCACACACGGCGCCTCGCAGGTCAGCACCGGCTACATCGTCGGCTGCCAGGTGAGCATTGGGGAGGATGCCGTCTCGGCCGGGATCTCGGGCTCGCTCAGCCTCAACGGCGGCAGCCTCGGCGGGTCCATCGGCGTGAATCTCGGCCCCGGCCAAGTGCAATTCGTGCAGATCGACTACAAGGACATTCTGAAGGCGGGCACCTACTCGGTGGAGTACCGGGACGCCGAAATCCAGATCCAGGGCTGCGCGGGCTACGCCCAGGCGCGGGCCTACACCGTGGTCGAGATCATCGGCGACCACTACTCCAAGACCACCCTCTACGGGCAGCCGTTCAGCATCGGCTGACGCCGCGGCCGACATCGCCAATTCACCTCTCGCATCAGCGAATTCGATACCCAGAGGGAACCATCATGCAGTTCCGTAAGACCGCGGCCCGGCTGGCCGGAATCGGCGCGGCCGCCACCGTCGCCCTGGGCCTGTCCGCCGCCGGGGCGGCTCACGCCGACACCTTCGTGCCGCTGCCCGGCGGTCACCTGACCCAGACCCTGTCCGACGGCACCGTCATCGATGTCACGCTGACCGGCGAATCCGCCACCATCAGCCCGTCGATGGGCGCGACACCCGTACACCGCAACGCTTGGGCATCCGGCGCCGTCTCGGTGCAGCTGTCCGGAACCACCGCCAAGGGCGGCCGCATCGACCCCGGATATGTCGTCGGCTGCCAGGTCGCCATCGACGGCGGCGGCGTGAACGGCGGCCCGAGTGTCGGGGCCAGCTGGGACAACCAGGGCAATGTCACCCCGCAGGCGGGCGTCAACGGCGGCGGTAACCTGAGCCTCGGCCCGGGTCAGGCGCAGGCCTTCCACCTGCTGGATCTGGAACAGCCCGACGACTTCGGCCGCGAGACCCACCGCTGGCGCAATGACTTCCACGGTCCGAACGGCGGCGTCAGCTGGTCCGATGAGACCATCGGCCTGTCGGGCTGCGGCGGCTACGCCCAGGCGCGCTCGTTCGTGAACGTCGAAGTGGAGACCGATAACGTCAAGACCTGGGTCACGCTCTGGGGACAGCCCTTCAGCCTCGGGTAACCGAGCGGACCCGGGGACTGCCAGAGAGGAATCGGTGATGAGTACACGGTTCGGCGTCATACCCAGGATCGCCGTATTCCTGCTCGTGCTCGCGGTCGTGTTCGGTGTGGCCTGGGCGGTCGGCACGTGGGCTGCTCCAGGCCAGTCCGGACCGCCGGCTCCGACGACGACGGCCCGTCACGGCCACAGCCATTGAGAAGACACGCGGCCGACGGGTACCTGCCCGGGTCGGGGCATACCGGTCGGCCGCGGTGCGGGGTGGGGTAATGCGTCAGGACTTGCGGCGGGCGAATCCGAGTCCGAGGGCGCCGAGCAGGCCCAGTGCGCCCAGCACGATGCCGATGCTGCCGAGCCAGCGGGCCGTCGTGTCCTTCTCCGACTGGGACTGCGGCATCGCGGTCTTGATATCGCCGTGACCGGCCGTCCCGGACTGCTTCGGAGCCAATTGCAGTACCGGAGCCGGATTCTCGGGCTCGGAGCCACCCGACGAGGTCTGGTCCCACTTCACGACCTGACCATCCGCATAGGTCTGGGTGGCAGGCATGGTGATCGAATCGGTATCGGGCAGGCCGTCGGCCAGCACGGCGAAGGACCCGAACTGTCCGGGGCCGATGCCGCCGCCCGCGTCCGCGGTCCAGGTGATGCCGGTGACCTTGTGGTCGGCGTCGCGCGAGACCTCCGCGCGCCAGCCCGGCGTCGCCTGGGTGTTCACCTCCGTCAACGCCGGGAATTGCACGGTCAGCGCAGTGGTCGGGCTGCCGGTGGCCGACTCGTTCGGCACCCGGAACGTCAATACGGCCGAACCGCCCCGGGCGGCATCGGGCCCGGAGACGCTGACATGGGCACCCGCGGGTGCGGCCGCGATCACGACGGCCGCGGCCGCGGCGACGCCGGTGAACCCGGCTCGATACATCCATGAATTCTTCATCGAAACGGTCACTCCTTCGTCTGAACGGGATCGGAGACAACCTCGTGTTCTCCGTAGACTATGCCACCTGTTCAGAGCCGATATCTATAACTCGCTGACCGGTGTCGAAGCGGCTCGGTTCGGTCGCCCGAATCTCTTCCGTTCAGAAGAGAATTGGCCTTGTGGTCGAGTTGATTTCGAGGCGCGGAAGGGATTTCGAGAATTCCGGGGGAGCGGTTATGGTCTTCGCGAATCCATTCCGCTCTGGCTTGTCTGTGAAGGTTGTCGACGATGGTTGTGCTCGCCTGTGCCGACGCTCCGTCGCGTGACCGAATACGTGGCAGCCTGGCCGGAATTCTGTGTGGCCTACCACCTCACCTTCCCGGCCACCCAGACCTACTCCGACGGCGAGGTCGTGAAATGGGATCAGGCCGATAACCCGGACGGCGCCGAACCCGAACGCCCGCTCCCCACACTGGATCTCGCGCCGAAGGGCTCCGGCCACAAGCCGGCCACCGCGGCGACCGCCGACCACGACACCACCGCCCGCTGGCTCGGCGGCATCGGAATCGCCCTGGCCGCAGGAGCACTCGGCGGCGCCGCCTTCGCGACCCGCCGCCACGCCTGACAACCCCCCGCCTATCACCGGTCGTGCCTGTGTTCATCACCGAACACCGGCACGACCTCAGCCAACGGTGAAGTACCGCCGGAGGTTTCGTCAGCCGAGGTGATCGAAGCGGCGCTTCGTGGTGGTGACAGGCGAATTCAGGGTGAGGTCGAGTACGGTGACCGTCACGTCGGTGAGGGATCCGGATTGGAACTTGGCCGACTCGCCGAACAGCTGGACGGGATTCACCGTCACCGTCGTCTGCTGGGGCTGGCCGATGCAGTTGACCGGGGCGAGGGAGCTGCCGTTGACCCCCGAGCCGAGGTAGGGGGTGGCGCGGACCGTCACCGACAGTTCCGCGCCGAGACCGGAGGTGCACTGGTAGGTGACGCCGATCACGGCATTGCCATTGGCTTCTCGGGCGGTATCGACGGTGAGCGTGGCGGTCGCGTCCGCGGTGCCGGTGGCCAGCACGGTGGTGACGGCGAGCGCGCCGAGTGCGGTGACGAGGGAGCGTGCGTGCACGGTGTTTCCTTGCTGTCCGGACGGCTACCACACGAAGCACCGACGACGCGGCAACCAGCCGATCCGTCGGCCCGCATGCCGATTTCAATACCGTTGGCCTGCACAAATTTTCGGACTCCAGCGGTGCCTCGGGAGTGAGGATAGCGGATAGCAAACCAACCGTGACGAACTTTTGGGACATTCACCGGAAATAACTGGTCGCCCGACCGACACTGCGCCCCGCCGGTCAGCCGCGCTGGCGACATCCGATTTCAGAAATCGACGATCACGCCGCCCGCGTCTGGCGGAGTCGTCCTGGCTCAGAGGGTATTCCGGTCACTGACCGGCCCGGGCAGTATTCGGTGATCGGCAGAGCGGTCGCCCCGCCAACTCCGGCAATCAAGATCGGGGAGCTCTCAGTGAGGGAAACCGGACATGCTTCCACGGTGAGAACTCCCTGATCTTGATGGTCTGCCGGGAGGTTCAGGCCCCCGCGGTGGTGGGTGGCAACCCGCTAGCCCGGGGGACTTTGTGTTCGGCGCGCCATTGGCCGGGGGTCAGGCCGTAGCGTTGGCGGAAACGGCGGGTGAAGTGGGTGGGGTCGCGGAATCCGCTGGCGTGGGCGATGGCGGCGATGGAGCGTTGATGTGCGGCGGGGGCGGAGAGCAGGTGGCGGGCGTGGTCGAGGCGGGCGGCGATGAGGCGTTGTTCGAGGCTGATCCCGGCCTCGGCACACAAGCGGTAGAGGCGGCGCACCGAAATGTGGTGTGCCGCCGCGATGGTCGGCACGTGCAGGTCGGGGTCGGTGGCGCGGCGGCGGGTGAAGTCCAGGATCTGACGCATCAGCAGGTGGGCGGGGACCGCGGTGCCGTCGCAGGGTCCGTGCTCGGCGGCCGAGATCAGCACCGCGCGAATCAGTTCGATGCACGCATGGCCGAGTTGCTCGGCGGCGGGATCGCCGGTGAGGCCATCGGCATGGTCGATCATGGACGCCAGTTGCGTGGTGAGGAGTGAGTGCAGGGGACTGGTGTGCAGGTGTCCGGTCGCGGCGGCGATGGTATCGCCGGGTAGGTCGAGGTCGTCGGCGTCGAGGAACATCCCGATCGGGGAATCCTGCCCGGACCAATCGAATCGGAGTGGCCGCGAGTAGTCGAACACCTCGCACGCCCCCGGCCGCGCCACGTATCGGCGGTGCTCGTGTTCGCGGCGACCGGTACGCGACGGCAGCAGTGACACCGTGAGCATCGAAGTCGGGGAGGCACGCACATGCGCGGCGCTGCGGGTGGTCGACATGCCCGGCATATTCGCCCGCAGCAGGGCCACGGGCCCGACCTGCCACGTCTCCAGCCGCGCCGACACCGCATCCTGCCCGGGCGTGAGTTCGAGTTTCCGATCCGCCCGAAGTGTTGTTTGCTCGAGCGTCGCTATGAGGGCGGGGAGGCGATCTCTCGGCGGCAGGGTGGCCGTGTCGAACACCACGCTCATCAGTCAGCTCCCACCCCGTTCCGTACGCAATTCCGCGCCCCGCCACCATCGAGGTGCGCGCCGTCGGGCACCCGTGAGCCGGAAGCTTAAACACGTGAATGGCTAATCGTCGGCACCTCCTGAATCTCGGATATTCCTCCCATCACGCCGAAAACCGGCAGGCAAACGGGGCATTGTCGGCTCACGGTGCCGTCCCACCGGCTCTCGCTGCCAATTCCGGACGCTCCGCCTGCTCGGCGCATATCGGGCGCTCTGAAGCGGGTCCGGCCACGAATACGTGGGGTGGCGTGCTCGTGTCTTCCGACCGGGCACGCCACCTTCTGTGAATTCTCCCTGTGCACAGCATGATTCGACCTTCCGCCCTGCCTTCCGTGAAAGGACCCCAGTGTCATGTCCGCCCGCGCAGTCCTCGTGATCGTGGCCCACGTCCTGTTCGCCGCAGCGGCCACACCCGCCGCCGCCGCACCGCTCCGGTCGGGCGGGTACCGGATCTTCCTCGAGGCCCAGCCCGCCTACACACTGCGGCCCGTCGTCACCGCGGCCGACATCGCCGATGTGCGAACGAGTGCGGACGAGGGCGCGGACACCAACCGGTGGGAGCCGGTCCTGATCGGGTACCGACCCGCCGGGCCGGTGTTCCAGCTCCTCAACTCCTCGACCAGGCTGTGCCTGCAACCCGTTCGGCTCGACTCGCTGACCTACTCCGTCGGCCAGAACGTGTGCGGCGTCGCCGATACCGGCCTGTGGTACGTGAGCGAGACCAACGGCAACCGTCGCGTCAGCCTCGCCTCCGACCCCAGCCGAACCCTGTACGGCGACACCACCTCCACCACACCCGTCGCACTGCTCGGGACCATCGGCGACGAGCCACGCGCTCGCTGGATCTTCCGCCACCTCTGACCCGGCGGCCCGCCAGCGGGGGTTGTACCCCGACCGGCGCAACGGTGCGATGGCGGCCGGGCCGTGCCGCGCGACCCCACCGACGCCCGGCGCGAACCATAGCGCCACAGCCGAAACCCCCACTGCAAGGGGCATTCCCGGTGCCGACCGGCACGAGTGTCCAGGCTAGGGCCGCCCACCCGGCGCACGGGCGAACCCGGGAACGCCAGTCGGCGGCTGTCCACGCCGGACCCTCGGCTCTGACTGCCACGCCACGCCGCACCGGACGGCCGCCGCTGGCATCGGAATGGCAGGGACTGTCCGCGAGCGGCGCAGTGAGCCGGAACAACTGCCACAGAACAGCTTTCATCGTCGCCGAATACTGGTCGTCGAAGACCGCGCGGCGTGATCGGAGAGTGCGTTCACCGGTAGTCCCGCTACGGCCGGCAGCTGGGTCCCCTGCAGGTGGGTTGTTCGGTGGCGACCGGCCGCAGCGGGTGGCCCGGGGAAGGCGGCTCATTGCGTTCCCGCAGCCCGCTACGAGGCTGCCAATGTCGGTAGCCGTTGCCAACAGCTGTGCCTGCACCACCATCGGCCCACACTGTCACCGGCCGTTCCTGCCGTTCTGACCGCCGCACTCCCACTCGACGGCGGCATCACCGAAGCCTTCACCGTCCCGGAATAGCACTCCACCCGATCATGCTGTGGCCGTGCGACATCGCGGCCTGTCGCTTCCGTGATGACATGATGGCCGTGTGCGCGTACTTGTCACCGGAGCGAATGGTTACCTCGGTCGTGCTGTGGTCGAAGCCCTTCACTCTGTGGGGCACGAGCCCGTCGCGATGGTTCGCGCTCATGGGTCGGCGATTCCGGGCGCAGCCGATGTTCGGGTGGCTGATTTGCTCGACGACAAGGCGGTTCGCGACGCGGTAGACGGCGTAGACGCGATCTGTCACCTCGCCGGGTTGACCCGAGCCCGCGAGTCGGTCGACGAACCATTGCGCTATTTCCGCGTGAATACCGCCGGAACGCTCTCGGTGCTCGAAGCCATGGTCGACGCGGGGGTCCGCGGGATCGTTTTTGCTTCGACCGGGGCCGTCTATGGCACGCCGGATGTGCAGCCGATGACCGAGGACATCGGTGATGCGCCGCCTCACCCATACGCCGGCAGCAAGCTTGCCGCCGAGCTGGCCATCGAGGCCGTCGCCAGTAGCAAGGCGCTGGCGGCAGTCATTGTCCGACTGTCGAATATCGCGGGCGGTGCGGACGGGGATTCGAGTCGGCTGATACCGCGTGCGCTGACTGCCGCATCCGGGCATTCGGCGTTGATCGTCAACGGTGACGGCACCGCCGTTCGTGATTACCTGCACGTCATGGATGCGGCCCGGGCCTTCGTGGCATGTATCGAGCACCTCCCGCCCGTTGGCACCGCTACCCGCTACAACATCGGCAGTGGACGGGGTACGAGTGTGCTCGACGTGGTTGCCGCGGTGGAACGGGTAACCGGCCGACCTGTTGCGCTCCAGCATCGTTCGGAGGCAGCGGAACCTGCGGTATTGATCAACGACCCGACCAAGGCGATGACCGAAATCGGCTGGAAGCCAACATATTCCGATATCGATGACATCGTTCGCGATGAATCGCGAGCGTTTCTGGAAGAATCCTGAACTCCGCCGGTGAGTGAAAAGCCCGGCTTTGACGGCGACATCAAGTCGATTCGGGCGGAGAGGGCCACGCCTTCACCTGGGTGTCGGGGACGCCTATCTCATGAGATGGCACAGCTGGAGGACGATGGTGCCCATGGAGAGCAGACTGATCGAGGTGGAGACGGGCCGTCGCGAGGTTGTCCACGACCTCACATCGCAGTGTGCAGCTTTTCTGCGTGAAACGGCGACGGAATCTGACGGGTTACTTCATGTATTCGTGCCGCACGCAACCGCGGGCATCGCACTGATCGAACTCGGCGCGGGCAGCGACGATGACCTGCTCGCCGCTCTGCAGGACCTGCTGCCCGCCGACGATCGCTGGCGGCACGCACACGGCTCACGCGGACACGGACGCTCACATGTCATGCCCGCGCTGATTGCGCCCTACGCCAGCATTCCGGTGTTGCGCGGCGAAATGGCGCTGGGGACTTGGCAATCGGTCGCCATCGTGGATCTCAATGTCGACAACCCGGTGCGGCACGTGCGGTTGTCGTTCCTGGCGGGCTGAAACGAAGCACCATTCGGCCGTAAGACCACGCATGGCGATGTCGCGGGCGCTCTGCGCGGTGCTACTTCTGAGCCGACAGGGTGTGCCGGGTCACATCGCTGTTCTGTTACAGGGACGGGGCCGTCGGTGTCTTGTGTTCGTTCGGTGCGCAGCACGGAACATCAGCGGTGCGAACGCCCGCACCGCCGTGATTGCTCCTGCAGAAGAACGGAAATCATCATGAGCAAGGTCTGGTTTGTCACCGGCTCCTCCCGTGGGCTGGGCCGCAACTTCGTCGAGGCCGCCCTGTCCCGCGGCGACAAGGTCGCCGCGACCGCACGAAACGCCGAACACCTTGCCGGATTGGCCGCCACCTACGGTGACGCGATGCTTCCGCTACAGCTGGACGTGACCGATAGGTCGGCGGTGTTCGCGACCGTGGAGCGCGCCGGAGAACACTTCGGTCGTCTCGACGTCATCGTGAACAATGCGGGTTACGGCGTACTGGGTGCTGTGGAGGAGCTGAGCGAGCAACAGTTGCGAGATCAGTTGGAGACCAACCTGTTCGGTGCGGTCTGGGTTGTTCAGGCGGTGCTGCCGCAGCTGCGCGAGCAGGGTGGCGGGCACATTGTTCAGATCTCCTCGGTCGGCGGCGTGGCCGCGTGGCCGCTCGGTGGCGCCTACCATGCGTCGAAATGGGCGCTGGAAGGTCTGAGCGAGTCTCTCGCGCAGGAGGTTGCGGGCTTCGGCATCAAGGTGACCGTGGTCGAACCGAGCTCGTACGCGACCGAGGGGGCGGCCGGCGCCGTCCACGCCGAGATCGACCCACAGTATGCCGATCTCCGTGCGGCTTTCGCCGCCTACGCCCAAACGCTCGACCAGGGTGACCCGGCCGCTGCGGGGCGGGCACTGCTCGAGATCGTCGACAGCGACAACCCACCGCTGCGGGTGTTCTTCGGGGCGCAGGGCAACGAGATCGTTCCGCAGGTCTACGCCGACCGGCTCGCGACCTGGGCCGACTGGCAAAAGATCGCGATCGAGGCGCAAGGTCACACGCCCGCAGCCTGATTCGTCGACCTGCCTGCGGAAAGGCCACGCCCCCAGCCGAATCGAGAGCGCTTCTCGAGTTGGGAGGGGGTTTCGCCATTCGTGACCATCGTGAATCACGACCGTGCCTGGCGTGGTGACCTGCATCACGTGTTGTTATGTCGAGGTGGCGGGCGGTGTCCCGAGGACATGAGTGAGCACAACAGCAGCTGTGCCGGCATCGTGCAGTTCGCCCGCAAGGACGACACCGCAGTGAACGCATACCTCGGCGGCCGTATCGGCGCGCCGATCAAGGAGACGGCCACCAAATGGACGGTGTCGGGAATCCGATGGGAAGCACGCAAGCCCGGCATGTTGTTCTGGGCCAAGGGCGGCAGGCGGCTCGAACATCCGGTGAGCGGTGTCGAAGTGGTGACGAACCCGTGAGCACCACCGACGAGCATGCCGAGCGATTCACCCTGTTGCGGCCGCTGCTGTTCACGATCGCCTACGAAATCCTCGGCTCGGTAACAGAATCCGATGATGTGCTGCAGGACAGCTATCTGCGGTGGGCGCGGGTGGATCTCGCGACGGTACGGGACACCAAATCTTTTCTGGCGCAATTGGTGACCCGGCAGGCGCTGAACACGCGGCGGGCCGGCATCCGGCGTCGCGAGGACTATGTCGGCCCATGGCTGCCCGAGCCATTGCTGGTGACGGGACAGGACGCCGCGACCGATGTCGTGCTGGCCGAATCGGTGTCGATGGGGATGCTGGTGTTGCTGGAAACGCTGAGCCCTGACGAACGAGCGGTGTTCGTCCTGCACGAAGTGTTCGGCTTCGACTACGACGACATCGCCGCGGCGGTAGGCAAATCCATCGCCGCGGTGCGGCAGATGTCCTACCGGGCCCGCCGGTATGTGCAGGCGCGGCGCAACCGGTTCGGGCCCGTCGACGCCGCGCGCACCGCCGAGCTCACCGAACTGTTCATGACGGCGGCGACGACCGGTGACATGGAGGGCCTGCTGTCGATGCTCGCACCGGATGTCACCTGGACCACCGACAACGGCGGCAAGGCCACTGCGGTGAGTCAGGTGATGACGGGCGCATCGCGGGTGGCCACGACGCTCATGGCCCTGTTCGGCTCGATGCTGCGCAGACCGGACATCCGGATCGAGCCGGTGACCTGCAACAGCGAGCCCGCGGTGGCCATCTACACCGGCGACCGCCTCGAAGCGGTCCTCTTCCTCGAGCTGGCCGGCGACAGGATCGTCAACGGTTACGGTATCCGCAACCCGGACAAGCTCGCCGCCCTCTCGATCGCGCGCACGATCGCCCGCCGCCCGCTGTAGCGAGCCGTCGCAGCAAACCATTTGTCCTCAGGAGTGAAAGATCTTGTCAACCAACAAACTCAGCGAGCTGACCGGTGACTACGTCCTCGATCCAGCCCACACCCGGATCGGCTTCATCGCCCGGCACACAATGGCCACCAGGGTGCGTGGGAACTTCCGAACCTTCGACGGCAACGCGCACCTCGACTTCGACGCACCACCGAGATCGAGCGGTCGGCTCACGATCCAGGCGAAAAGTATCGACACCGGCAATCGGCAGCGCGACGATCTGGTGGGCAGGAAATTCCTCGGCGTCGACGACCACCCGACGATCACATTCGTCCTGACCGGGGTGGAACAGTCCGGCGAGGCGAATGTCGAGGTCACCGGTGACTTGACCATGCGTGGCATCACCCGGCCGATCACCGTGGAATTCGAGCTGACCGGCGCTCAGACCGACCCGCACGGCGCCCTCCGGATCGACTTCACTGGCAGCGTCACGATCGACCGCAAGGACTGGGGAGTGCACTGGAAGGCGGCCGCAGGCATGGTCAGCCCGAAGGTGGTGCTGCAGTTCGATGTTGCCGTAATCCGGAAGTCTTGAGCGGAAAGAGAATCGAGTGGACATCGACTCGAATTCGCACCGCCGGCGCCGGTGGTTGGGCGCGCTGTCAACGATGATCGCCCTGTTGCACCTCAACGTGGCGATGCCATTTGCGGTATCCAGTGCGGACAGCCATGCGGATTTGCCGGTTCTCGACGGCGGCCGGTTCGTCGAGACCGCGGTGGCCCGCTTTCATTTCCTGGAGGCGGGTCAGGGGCCGCCCATCGTTCTGCTGCCGGGTGGCACGCTGTGGTCCTACACCTATCGCGACATCATCGGCGCGCTGGCCACCGGCCACACTGTCTATGCGGTCGACCTGCCGGGTTCGGGGTTCACCACGCTGCACGACGCGGATTTCGGATATGACGTGCGGGCCATGACAGAGGCTCTGCGGCAGTTCATGTCGGCGGTCGGCATTGCCCGTGCGTCCGTACTGGCACACTCCCTGAGCGGTTCGGTCGCCGTGGATTTCTCAGCACGATATCCCTCGCAGGTGGATCAGCTGGTGCTCATCTCACCGCTTGTTCTGGATACCGAGCTCAATGTGAACATGCAGCTGATGCGCACGCCCGTCCTGGGCGAGCTGGCCACGCGTGTGATGACCGAGGACATCTACGTGGCGGGACTGCGCGATGCGTATGCGCGCCCCGAGGAACTGACCAGGGAACTGGCGGACACCTATTGGATCCCGCAGAGCCACGACGAGAACCGCACGGCGATGTGGAAGCAGCCGCGCAATCTCGATCTGTCCCAGGTGCAATGGGAAGCAAGCACGATCAGAGCACGCACCCTGATCCTCTGGGGAGAACAGGATCGCGTCATAAACCCCTCGCAGGCACCGCAACTCGCACACCTGATCCCCACGTCGACGTTGCGAATGCTCGCAGGCGCGGGCCACAACGCCCATGAGGACGATCCCGTCGCGGTCGCCACGGAACTGACCGGATTCCTCAGCTCGGCTTGTTGAGGGCGTCCAGCCGGACCTGGGCAAGCAGTCGGCGCTGCCGGCACCGTGCTTTGATCCCGAACCATCAATCGGTCTTATTCGTCCGATATCCGCGCGGGCTGATGATGCTGTAAATCGGTCCCTACCAGTGGATTTCAGCAGTGGTGACGCTTGGGTTTGACCACGCTTGGCTCTACTGCAGACGATGCGTGGCCACGAAAGCCCTGGCATGCAAGGGCTTCCGTGGCAGCGTTGTTACTTCTGAGCCGAAAGGCTACTCAGGAGACCACCGATCATCGGAATGGACCCCTGTCCCACCGGTCGACTCCGGTGTTATTGCCCGTCCCGCCGCGCGCAGCGTATCGCGAGTGACTGACATATATTTCAGATGTGATATCGCCCGAATCGGGGCATGCGAGACGGAGGTGCAGGCACGGCGGTGTCTATGCCACCGTGGGTTCCTCGTACCGGATTTGGTGCCTGGCGGCGATCGGGTTGATCTTGACCGGGTCGAGGGCGCCAGCGGTGAGCACGGCCGGCCCCGCCTCGATCAGATCCTCCAGATAGCACTCCCAGCCGCCCGGTGACGAGATCTGGATGAGGCGGGGCGGGGGTGTGGAGGCGCGGCGCAAGGCGTGCGGAATGCCGTGGGGGAGTAGGACGAACATTCCGGCGATGGCGTGCTCGATGCGGTCGTCGAATTCCACCTCGAGTGTGCCGTCGAGCACGTAGATGCATTCGTCGGCCACGTGATGGGTGTGGCGGGGGATATCGCGGGCGAGGGTGACTTCCAGGAGCGAGAAGCGGCCTTCGGTATCGGCGGTGGTGGCTTTCACGGCGAACGCAGGCGGCAGCGGCAGGCGGCCGGGGCGGGCCGCGCCGGCGTCGAGCAGCAGAAATCGATTGTGGGACATGGTGGTACCCTTCGACTCAAGAAAAACGGAACCGGAATCCGGATCCGTTTCGAGTGTAGGTCGGAAGGGGACCCGAGTGTCAAGCCCATCGTCGCCGTCGCGCAAGCCGCGTGCGGACGCCTCACGCAATCGTGACCGCATCCTGGAAGCCGCACGAAACCTGTTCGCGGAGCGGGGAAGCCAGGTCCAACTGCCGGAGGTGGCGCGGGCCGCGGGTGTCGGGATCGGCACCGTGTACCGGCACTTCCCGGCCCAGGCCGACCTGATCGAAGCCGCGGCCGCGCAACGCTTCGCCGAGATCGAGGAATACGCGCGCACCGAATGTCTGGACCACGCCGAGCCCGGCCGGGCGGTGCTGGATTATCTGACCCATGTCGGCGAAACCCTGGCGGCCGACAGTGGTTTGTCCGCCGCCATCGAAGCCGCCCGTCAATCACGCGGTAGTGAACCGCGCGGCGCGGCGCGGGAACAGCTCGCCGAGATCATCGGCGCGCTCATCGAATCCGACCGGGCCGCTGGAACGGTGCGTCCGGACTTGACCGTCGCCGATGTCTACATGGTCGTCGGCGCACTGTCCGCCACCATTCGCTCCGGCAGCGGCGACTGGCGCCGCTTGCTCACCCTGCTGTCGGACGGGCTGCTGGTCAAGGCTGTATCATGAATATTGTTGTGCTGCAATACTTTTCGACCGGATTAACAGAATCAGTGTGTCGTTGTCGCGAATCCTGTTGGACTTAGGTCGCTTCCGACGCAGCAGCGCCTGGTTGTTGGCCAACCATAGCTGGTATCTCCCGTCGGGTCGGGAACGAGTTCCCGCCGGCGTCGAGGAACCACAGCGATCCGTGCTGCCGCAGCCCCTTTCAGCCCCCGCCGGATCAGCTCGAAGTAGCGCTTTTTGACGGCCATCGGCGTCCCGCTGGGTGCGTATCGGGGGATGCAAGCGGGTGTGTCCGAGAGCGATTTACCAGCGGTTTTGTAGTGCCCCCGGACGGGCTCGAACCGTCACTTGGCGGATTTTAAGGTCGCAACTCTCGACGTTTGAGGAAATCGGGCTGTTGTTAACCAGCGTGAAAGGCCTGAGCTGACTGGGACGTTCGGCCGTTGGAGACGTTGATGAGATAAGCGGCATCGGAGGCTACTGCGGACGCCGTGCGGACGTGGGTCCGATGCCGCTGATTGCCTCACGTTGTGATCGATCACTCTTGTCCGTGTCATGATCAGCGGCGCCGGAGGGCTGCGATCGGTTCCCGCCGGCTGCCAGCGCCACCGGATACAGTTCGATCGAGCGGTTCGAAGGTAGCGGGAGGAGCGAGGATCAGCTCGCTGTGGGTTCAGGTCGGACACAATCCATGGGTGTGGTGGTTGCGAGCCGATCGGGTCATCGGGTTTGAGCTCAAAGACCTCAGCAGTTCTTCGAATCCGCCTGACGCACCCCGGGAGTATTTCGTGTACATGCGCCGATTGGAAGGCGACCACACCGCCGATGATGCGGTGGCTGAGTATCTTCCATCGAACGCGCGGCCAAGATGGTTGTCCAGGAACTGATTCAGACGCTGGTAAGCCACCGCGAGGATGTCGGCGTGCTCCTTTTGCGCGATGCAAGAGTGCAGTTTGTCGTCTTGCCTGGTCTGCTGCCCTGAACCGCCCATGTGGCAAATGACCTCGTAGATGGCGGTTCTCGATCCATGGCGGACCGTCGGGCAATTGGCGTTCTGCCCGAGGCTCGTTGACGCTGCCCGATTGCCTATTGGCCTGCCGGGTGGGATTTCGGCGCCGCGTGCCGTCGATCTGCGGCTAGTCATCATCAGCCTGTTACGCCGTCGCCGACTGCACGATGACCTGGAGGCTATCTGTAACTCGAACCAGGAGCCTGCCGATCCTCTTTGAGGTTCGGGGAAGTTCGAGGATATCCATCAGATCGACTGTGTCGCAATACTTAACCGTGAGATGGCAATCCTTCATGCGCGGCTGTGCGGCGGTGTATCTGGACCCTCTGGACCCTTTGTGGTCGGGAATTAGAACCAACTGTCATGGCGTACAGCCACACTCCAGCTTGGACCGAATGGTCGCTTTAGGCCACATCCGCGCTAGCAGCGTTCCGGTTCCGTACCTGTTTTAGTCGTCGCTACTCGTTCTAGCCTTTGGGTTGCCGATCGCGGAAGGACCTGCGGGACAACGATCCTTGCCTTTCCAGCCTGCGTTCTCGGCAGAAACGGCCCTACTCGATGCGAACGAGTAGCGCCGCGGACCCAACATGTCTCCGCCAGAGAGAGGATGTGCAGGCGCAATGAGCCTACCGCCGACTACAGAGAACCGAGACGTCCATTCTTCGGACCCAAAAGACTCTCGGGTTCACCCGCTAATTGTATTGTTGCTGGCGGTGAGTATTGCCACCGCAGCAGGCTTGCTGGCTGGGTGGCAGGCCGCGGTGACCGTTCTTGTGACGGTTCTGGGGTTGTTCACACGCAGCCGGACAAACTTGGAGTAGCCGCAAGAACGTCGACATCTCCGACTGGTTTTCGGCCTGCGGGGTGAGCGGCGGTGTGGCGTGGCGTGGGTACGTCGCGCCGCACCGCCTTGATCCTGCACAGCCAATTTCGGCGACTCGAAACTAGGCATCTGCGAGTGGTTGAGGCGTCAACTATCCCGGGCATCTACCGAAAGTCAAGGAGTACTTGAAAACCGTTGACTGCCAGTAGATCCGATTGAACCGGCGAGATTCGAGAGAATCCCAGTCATCCCGACGAAACAGGGATACCACATGAATTTTTGGAGAGTTTCTGGCACACGACGTGACGTTCCCGCCGACGAGCCCGCCCCATCAACAGGCATCCGCCCGCTGATGGAACGCCATCAATACCAGCCGTTGTGACCCCTGGTAGGGCGATGGTGACTTGGCGACAGCGGCCGGTTCAGATTCTCACTTACGCGGTATTTGGGTGAGTTACTTTCTTACGCAACGAGTTTGGAGGGGGGAAGGTGTCGGTAGTCTCGGCGGGGAAGAGAGAGCGCAACTCGGGTGACCCGTAGGTCAGGAAGACAAGGTCGCTGTCGCTGCTGGTGTCCCAGATGTCACGGTCGAATGTCACTGGAACTGAGGACGTGGTCAGCTGACCCAAGTAGCACTCGATAGACGCCGCGCCGTCGGAGCGTCCGAAGGATATACGGGTGCCGTCTAGCGGAAGGAAGAGGTTGTAGATACCGGGGCGTCCGTCGTCCGGGGTCAGCCAGTGGCTTGAAAGGAGGTTGTTCGTGAGCCTAGTGGCAAGGACTGACGGAGTGATGTCTCCGACTAGGTCCGGCGGAACCTTGACGGTGAAGTCCTCGTCGGGGGTGCCGAGGTCGTCGCTCCTGACGGGCTGGTTGTTGATGTCGTCGATCTGGGTTCGGATGCCAGCGATCTCGCTGGCGATCGCTTCGTCGCTGAGGTTCGCGGCAAGAACGAGGTCTTCGATGACCTTCTCGACGGTGCCGAGGACTGGAGCGGCGCCACCGAGAATGTTGGTGAAGTCGGCATAGTCCTCTTTGATGCCCTTGTAGACCTGCTCCTCGATGGTGTCTTCATAGAAATAGTTGCTGATCTGGAGGTGCTCGTACGTAGCGCCGATTCGGTCGATGCGGCCGATCCGCTGCTCGACGCGCATCAGGTTCCAGGGCATGTCGTAGTTGATGAGACGGCCTGACGTCTGCAGGTTGAGGCCCTCACTCATAGAGTCGGTGCCAATCAGAACCTCAATATCGCCGCTGCGGAATCGGGTTTTAATCTCGGCCTTGCTGACCGGGTTCCATTCTCCTGCCTCGGGATCGTAGATCTCGCCTCCGCGGCCGGAATAGCAGCCAAGTCTGTAGTAGCCGGCGGCTAGCAGGCGCTCGCGCACGTAGTCCATGGTGTCGGCGTACTGGGTGAAGACCACTGCGGAGTCGTACGTTTTGAATGATTCGGCCAGGTCGTCGACGAGTTTCTTGGCCTTGGTGTCTTCGCCGGTTATATCGCCGAGGTCGTTGAGGAAGGAGCGGAGCTCGCCGATCTCCTTCTTGAGGCGGTCGGCGCGAACGTCGAAGGCCTCGGGGTCGAAGAGGGAGTTCTCCAGATCGGTGCCGTCGTCGTCGGTAAGGAGATCGACGAGGCTCTTGCCCTGCTCGAGTACGTCGAGGCGGCGTTGCAGGGACTGCCTGATCGCTTCGAAGGAGGAGGTTAGCCGGCGCCGGTAGATGGTCATGATAAAGCCGAGCGCGTTGGTCGCCTTGTCGGATTTGTAGGCATTGTAGTGGCGCCGGATGTATTCCTCGATGCGGTCATATAACATCCGCTCGTTCGGCGCCAGCGGAATGAACTCGTCGGTGACGTGCCGGTGCGGGATGACGATCGATGCAGGGATGATGCCTGCCTCTTGGTAGGCCCGCATGGTCTTTCGGGTGTTGCGGAAGACTCGATCACGTATCGGGGTATGGCGGCGCGCCCATTTATCCATCCACTCGGAGATGGCGTTAGGAAACTGCATCGTGAGGTCAGATGAGGGTGGGTTGCCTGCCATTCCTGTCACCGTCCACGCGTCGGCCCATCCGAGTGCGTCGTTGACCTGTTGCTCCAGTTCGTAGTCGTGTTCGGCGAGTGGGTCGGAGAAGTAGTCAGCCAGCATGTCGCAGATGAGCTTCCAGCCGCGCCTGTCAGGTGGGTTGCCGAGATAGGTGAAGTATTGCGTGAAAAAGTACGCCAGCTCACCCCATTTGCCCGGTAGCCCGAGGAGCTCGATAAGGTCCCAGGCCTCGTGGGGGTGCATCTGCATAGGGGTCGCCGAAGCGAGGTAGAGAGCACGCCACAGGTCGCGCTTCTTCATCTCCAGGAGCAGCGCGAGCAGGGAGTTGGGAGTGTCGGTCGCGTTGGAGCCGCGGCGACGGGCGTGATGAGCCTCATCGACGAGGACGACATCCCATGGTCCGGCATCAAGGATCTCGGCACGGCGTGTACGGCGGCGAGCGAGGTGGGAGGAGGCGAGCACGATCGGGAAGGCTGACCACGGGTTCGTCTTCTGACCCGTCGCGATGGGCTGGTCGAACCGGTCGATGAAGCCACCCCTGTCGTAGCGGGCGACGTCGAGGTTCATCTTCTCGTGGAGCTCTTCCTGCCACTGTTTCATCACCGAGGCGGGCACCAGCAGCAGCGCCTTCTTCGCACGGCCGGAGGTGAAGAGCTCACGTAGCACCATGCCTGCCTCGACGGTCTTGCCGAGACCGACCTCGTCGGCGAAGAGATAGCCGCGTGGGTACGTCGACACCACCCGGTGTATCAGCTCTGCCTGGTGCGGCAGCGGCTGAGCCCACGCCGTACCTACGCCAGTCCACGCGGACATCTTCGGCGCATCCCGGAGAGCTACCAGCTCGTCCCAGGCCGCCTGCCTGTCGACGTCCGTGTCGACGGGCGGTGCCTCGTGATCGGGCTCCTCAAGCTTCGACTGCGGCACGAGCGTGTCGAAGGGGAACGGCGGAGTGTCGGGAGCGTGTTCTATCAGGTGTTGCCGGACGGCGGCGGGCAGGTCAATGATCGCCCAACCCTCGTCGGGGTTGGCGCGCCAGTGCCGTTCGAACGCTCGCTCCTTGGGCGCGCCGTAGTCCTCCCAAGACTCGGTACGCCAGGAGCGGTAGGCGTCGAAGGTCTCGTGGTTCTTCACCCACGCGGTGACCGAGGCGTTGTTGGAGCCGCTAAATGCGACCTTGTGGCCGTAACGATCTGTGAAGATGCCGTACTTGGTGTGGAAGTAGCGGCCCGACTCCTGGTGGGTGAGCAGCCGGCCTTTCTTGTCGACCGGGATGCCGACCCGGATGTGGAGCCGGTCGTTGGCGACCATCCAGGCCAGCACGCTGAGGTGCTCGTTGTGCACGATCTTCGTGCCCTCCAGACCGGGGTCAGCTAGTAGACGCCCGGCGACCACATCGTCGAGCGGAGTGCCGGAGAGCACGGCGTCGACGTCCTTTTTGCTAAGCTGCGCGCCGACGATGAGTCTCATCACCCCGCCACCGGCGATGAAATATGCCGTGCCTTGCGCGGCAAACTGCAGCTCTGCCCCGGACCAGTAGCCGACCGCACGGTCGTAGGCGATGGCCCTGGAGAGCAGCGGCTCGTAGAACGTCTTGAACGGTGCGGCGTCTGGCGAGTACATCGCCTTCAGCATCACGTTGCGGAACGAATCCTTGGCCGTGGCAGGATCGTGGTCAAACAGAACATCCTGCGCCGGTGCCGCCGGCTTGGCGGCGACACCGGGAAACAGAGCATCGTCGTGCTCGGCCAACCTCACTCCAACTCGAAGAGCGCGGCGGGCTTGTCCTCAACCAACGTGGCCACGTCTGTGGCTTCCGGCAGGGTCACGTCGGGAAAGTAGAGCGTGCACAGGGTGTCGAGGCGCCCGGCGTCGGGCACGACCCACTCTCCCTTGACCTTGGTGCGCGGCATCGCGTTCACCAGACCCTGCAGGGTGGAGATGAACCCTGCGTCGTTGATGTAATCGTGCTTGTCGAGGAATCGCTTCGCCGCCGGCATGCCATCATGCTCGGCGATATACAGGGTCGTGTCGACCGCGTCGATGATGTAGTCGAACGAGGCGGCCTCGGGCCGCACGCCCGGAGCGTCTGAGTCGCCGCCGCGCCGCACCCGCTCGCTCGGAGTGAGCAAGGCGACGTTGCCCGAAGACTTCGCGACCACCTTGGCCCGCTCAAGCTCGTCAACGTCGAGCCCACCAACGGCGAGCGCCAAGAGGCGGGCGGTATCGAACGGGAACTCACGGGCAGCGAAGGTGTCCCAGGCCAGCAGCACAAAGTCAGTGAGCGTGTCGACCTTCGCCGCCTTACCGACCAGGCGGGAACGGCGCAGGCCCACGATCTCCTCGCGTGCCAGGGCCAGGGCTTCCTCGGGACGCAGTAATTTGTCACGGCCATCTTCATCAGGGGTCGAGGAGTAGACCGGCCAGCTCTGCGAAATCACCGAGAGTGTCGGGCCATACGTCGACAGCAACAGGTCGACGCCCTCAATCCCGTCATGCTGGAAACGCATCGCTGCGTCACGAGCTGCACGACGAACGTCTTGCTCGATGTCATCGAGATAGACCTTCGTGTCACCCTGACGGTCTTCGCGCTTACGGCACACCAGCATGATCGTCGACTGGGCTGAGTTGAGAGCCCTAATGTTGAGCCCCACCGCAGTCTCAGTGTTGACTGGCCATGAGGTCTCAATTGTGAACCCTGCCTGCAGAAGACCCATGCCAAGGGTGTCCCACGCATTCGCCTTCTTGTGCGTGAACATCACCGAGAGCACACCATCGCTAGCGAGGACCCTGCGGCACTCGGCGAAGATACTGGTCATCTTCGTCTCGTAGTCGAGGTCGGCGAGCTCCTGGCGACGCTTGCCCATCGTCAGAAAGCGGGCGACGTTGGCGACAGCCTCGTTGTCTTTATCGGTAAGGTCGTCGTGGAAGTAGTCGGGAACCAACCGGCCGAGAGTGCGCCTCTCCCAAACATAGAAGTAGTCGGCCAGCTCCGCGTACATCACGTTGTCGTAGTACGGCGGGTCCATGCACACGTGGGTCGCAGCGCCATCAGGGAGGGCAAGGCTTGCGCCACTTCCCTGCAGCACCGTTACCTCTCGCGGCAATCGATCATTGGCGTCCGCTGGCGAGACTCCGGTCTCATCGAGTAGGCGCGCAATGCCGCCATAAGCGTCGATGAGCTGGTCGAGGCACCACGAGAAGAGCGCGCGAGCACCCTCGAACTCGGCGAAGGTCCACTTGAATGAGAAATCATGGCGGTCGAACACGCTGCGCATCTTCTGACGCGACACGTCCCAAGACGACATGCGCGAGTTCCAGTTCAGAGCCTTACCCTGCATCAAAGCCAACTGGAACAAAACATCGGTGGCGTCTTCACCGAGTTCCTTGCGGACCTCGGCTTCGAGGCTGGCGAACTCCTCGACAAAGACACCCTGGACGAGCGCCTGCCGCCGAGTGAACATATCGGTCCAGTAGGTGAAGCCGTAGGGCCGGATCTCGTGTTTGGGGATCAGGTCAGGGATCGCTTCGCTCGGCAGGATGCCGGTGGTGAGCCAGGGGTCCTTGACCTCGGCATACTTGGCTTCAGCGGCGGCGATGGCCTCGAGGTCGGTCTGGGTAGGGGTGCGGAAGGTGCGTTCACCCGAAGGCTTGCGGATGGCGACGGCGTACAGGACTTGCTTCATCTGGCCGACCTGGGCGGCCTGCTTGATGTCGTCGCCTTCTATGACGAGGTTGTCGTATAGCGAGATGGCTTTGCCCCGGGCGGTAGTGCCAGTGGAGGCGTCAGCCTTGTCGACGTCCCTGCCGAGGGCGACCTCGAAGATCGGCTCGGCGAGCTCGACGCCGTCAACTTCCGTGAGCATCCGGACGGCTGCTTCCTTGCCTGCGGTCTTGCGGAGCCACTTGTCGGGCAAGAGCGGTACGAGGCGGCCGGTACGAGGGCAGGGGATGGCGTTGGCCCAGATGTATGCGATGACGCTCTCGCCGCCTTGGAGCGGAAAGTACTCTTTGAGCCGCTCCTCGACGCGCTTGACAAGCACCTGCCCCCACTTCTTTAGTTCCGGTACTAGGTCGAGCCCCCTAGTCGCGGGGATCTCGACGCCAGCCTTGAGCACGCTAGCGGCAACACCATTGAGGTCGTTGGCGACGACCGGGAGCCCCAGGCGAGAAGCCGCCCACGGGATGCTGCCGCCACCGGCGGTGGGGTCAGCCAGCATCGGGAGCTCGCCCCAGGTATGGATGAGCACCGCGTGGAGAAGGTCAATGTCCTTGCGCGGGATCGGGTTGCGGAATGCCTGCCTATAGCCGTAGCCGTTGCCCTGGAGCTTCACGCCTGCGGCGTTAGCCGCGTCAATGACCTTCCGCCCGCGCACTGGGTCACCCCATATGCCAATGAGGTGGAGTAGCCAGCGGCGGTAGGCGGCTTCGTCCTGGAGTTCGACGGCGTCGGGAAACGCCAGCGCGAGCTCCTCGGACCACGCGGGCAGAACACCTGCGAGGGCGACAGCAGCGGAGGCGACGAGGGGGCGGCGGGCCCACCATATATGGAGGAAGGAGAGCGGTGGTAGCGCGGAGGCGGCGCCGCGTTCGCGGCGGGACTCGATCCCGAGCTCGGCGACGGGGAGCCAGTCCTCGATGAGAACGCGCGGCTTGGTGCTCAGGTCGGGTCCTTTCAATCGTCAGAGAGGAGGGTGCGGAGGGCCTTGCGGGCCCGGTTTGCATCGACGCCGATGCACTTGGAGTACCAGTAGTAGGTCTCCTCGGTGCTCATGGCGTTGATGCCGGCGACGAGGGCTCGGACGCGCTCATACTTGGCGATGGGCTGGGTGGCCAGCAGGATCAGTGCCAGGCGTACGCCGTCGGGTTCGGTGAGACGGATAGGTGCCTTGCGGGTGAAGGCCAACACGCTGGACTGGTGGCCCGATCGCTTCACGGCAGCGAAGAGGGCATCGACGACGCGGGCCGTTTGTTGCGGAGCAAGGGTGACGACGGCCGCGGCGAGGACAGAGGCGACCTCGCCATAAGTCTCCTCGATTGTGAGGCCGTACGTCTCGCCGGGCCCAGGCTTCACGATGAGACAGAAACCGCGGACACCGTCGACGGTGGAAGGCCGTCGGCCCGGGATGGTCCTTGCGCGTGGGGGCGCGGTCACTTGGTCACCTCCGCTGTCATCGTTGTGTTCTTGATGCCGAGCTTCTTGATCACATCGTGGATCTGCGCGAACTGCGGGTCGTCGACGTCGAGTGCCGGGTCGAACCGGAAGGTGAGGGTGACGTCGCCGACCACCTTAGTGGCGGCGGTGAGCGCCTTCTTGGCGTGGCCGTAGGCCATCTGGAAGTCGGCGCGCTCGGCGGTGCCCTGGAACTGGATGCCGCCTCCGGTGAGCCCCTTGTACTCGGCGCGGATGGTCGAGCGGACCATGATGTTCTGCTTTTGCAGCATGCCGAGCGAGGCGACGGCGAGGTCGAGGTCGCTCGTGCCAGACGCGGCATCTGCGCTCACCTTCAAAGTGAGGGTCGAGATGGTGCGAATTGTGTAGTCGGAGACGGCATCGAGCAGGGTTTGCATTGCCGCTCCGCCGGGACCGTTCGCGGTGAAGGTTTTGGAGGTGGCCGTGCGGGTGGGGACCTCGACGCCGATGTCGTCGGCGATCTCGCGGAGCAGGATGTGGAGGGAGTCGAGACCCTTGTCCTTGATCGCCGAGGGTGAGAGCGCCCGGACGCCGGCGGCGGGCTCAGTGTCGGTGACGACGAACCAGCCATACTCGCTGGACTGGACTGCGGTGGCCAGCAGGTCAAGGACCTCGGTCTTGGAGGGCTCGCCGCCGCAGGCGACCTCAAGGCGGGCGCGGAGGTCGGCGCCAGTGAGTTGGTCCCCGGTGAGTACCGAGCGGAGGTCGGTCTGGGTGGGTTTGCGGATCAACAGGCCACGCTTGTGCGCCTCGGCCATTGTCATGACCTCGGTGTCGGCGCTGAAGGTGATCGACATCCCAGCCTGGTTGTTGGAGGTGTATGCCTTCCCTCTGGCGGAGTCGTAGTAGACCCAGTTGTCGTGGTTGACGCCGTTGACGACCGCGTCGCGAAGCAGCGAGGTGTTGCGGACGATGGGGGCCTTATGGTCGGACCAGAAGTAGTCGGCGATTGCGGCTGTGCTCGTGGCTTCCTTGTTGGCCCAGGTGCGGGCGCGCAGGAAAGACGCAGTGAAGGGGCTGGTGCGGATCTTGTCCTCGTCGGTCAGCAGGGTGATGACTGCGGAGGTGGCATTCTTCGGGTCGCCCTGGGCCTGGGCGGGGAGCTCGCGATGGCGCAGGTAACCGGTGGCCTTCTCATCGGCCGGGTAGTAGATGTGCTTGAAGCATCGGGTTACCGCGATGCGCGCCTGTAGTCGGGCCTCCCCGTCGTAGGCCTCGACCTTCTTGCGAACCTGCTCGCTAAACTGGCCCAGCCGGTGGGTGTCGGCGGCGAGGTTCTTGGAGGCGATCAGGGCACGTGCACGGTCCTTGAGTGCGTGGATCTGCCCGGCGTCGGCGAGGGCAAAAACCAAGGCGTTGCGGTACTTGCGTGGCGTGCCGACCGAGCCGACCTTGTCGAGCATCTCCATGATCTGTGTCGGCGGCTGGTCGGCGTGGAGCGGGTCGACAGTGACGACATCGTGGTCGAGCACGACCACGCGCAGCGCGTCCTTGTCTGGGATCTCGGCAGGGCCTGACGGGAAATGGATGGCGGTGACGCCTCCGTCGTTGGCGAACGCGTTGTGGATCAGGCTGTCGACTTCGGCAGAAACCGCGGTGTTGGCGACGTTACGCTTCTCGGTCTCGATGATGGCGTTGACGTTGGGCTCGATGTTGAAGCGATAGCGGTTACCGTCGTACGACAGGTGCCAGAAAACTTTCTCCGACTCGGTCAGCGCCTTCTCGAAGATGGTGGCGTCCTCGCCGGGGCGCAGGGTGCCAACCAGCCAATCGTTGTGGTTCGCCCCTGCTGTGGAGACCATCTCCAAGGAGTGAGTGAACACGGTGCGGGCTACACGGGTGGCGTAGGCAGGCTTGCCAGGAAAGACATCGGCATCGACGGCGGCCGCGTGGGAGGAATTGGAAGCGAAGTCGCCCTTGGCCACGCTCGCGTACTCGGCGCGGCCGAGGCCGTCGGTGAGGTGGTTGAGGACCGGCTCGTTGGAGTAGTCGATGTCGCCGACGTTGATGATCGCTGTGTCGTCGCTGGTGGTGTAGATGTTGGCCACGACCTCGGCCAGAAGCTTCAGGGCGCCGCGGGCGCGCTGGAACTCGGTTATGTTGCCTAGTCGTTTGTCCAGGACACGAACCAGCTCGGGGTGGAATGGGTAGGTCTTGGTGACCAGGTCGGAGTAGGAAGTCGGGTGCTCGGCACCGCCGGCGAGCTGTTCGGTCTTGCCGAGCTGTTCGTAGAAGTCTCGGTAGGCTTGCCCGGCATCCCTGGCGGCGTCCTCGTCGACGGACGCGAAGAGGCGCTTCTTGAGGATTTCTCCGATCTCGTTGTCATCGGCCGGCTTAATTACCGCGCTCGGCTGCACGGCGCGGGTCATCAAGTCGCCGGTCTCCTGCGCGGCCTTGACAGAGGCGGCGTTGGCGATGTCGGCCTTCTCTTTCTCGTCACCGGTCAGCTCACTGATCTCGGTTGTCTCCGCGCCGAAGGCGTTGGTGGTCGCGGCCAGGGTGATGATCACCGAGACATTGTTGGTCGGGTCGGAGGCGACCTCGAAGAGGTTGCCAAGGAAGACAGGGATCGCGCCTGCCATGCGACGTACGTCCTCACTGCCGGACGAGGCCACTGCACGCAGGTATTTGGCGATCTCGTCGACGATCACCACTGTCGGCTTGCTGCCGAAGGCGGCCTTGATCGTAGCTGTGCCCGGAGCAGTGCGTTGGATGTCGTTCGCCTCCATCGCGGCGAACGCGTCATCGCCGATCTGGGCGGCCATCTCACCCCACATCGTGTAGGTGCGATGGCCGCTGGTCTCAACGCCCGCGGTGGGGTCGAGGGCGTCGCCGACCAAGGCCGCGACCTGCACCGGACCGTCGGGAAGCAGGCTCGGGTCGAGGAACTCGGTAATGTTGGACGGCCGCGCACCTTTGGCGAGGTGGTAGACAGCGGTCAGACCGTGGGTCTTACCGCCACCGAATGAGGTCGTCGGGCGAAGCACGCCGTTCTCCCCCGCGACACCCTTCGCTCCGCTCAAACGGCCAAAGGCCTTGGTGAGCAGCGTCTTCAGGCCACTCGTGGGGTAGGTCTGCGCGAAGAATGCCTCCGCGTCGCCGTACACCGGATAGTGCTCAGCGTCGCGGACCACCTTATCCAACTGCGCTGCGAAGTGATTGTCAGCCAACCCGCCTTCGAGCACGTCCTCCCGCGGAACACATACCTTCCGCAAAGCCACCAGGCTCGACGTTGCCATGCCTTCCCCCTCTTGCTGCCCAGACACCGTGCATGCGGCGTCGCTCCTTGACCTGCGCGCACCATGGTAAGCAGACTGGCGACAATTTCGTCGAGGGACCGGCGGCGAGCTCATTTGTGGTGCGCCGTGTACCATCTCTGGGGCTGGGACGACGCACCACCACGGAAGGTGTTGTTCCGCAGCGATATTCCCCGCCAACCCCCGACCACTGTCACGCTTCCTGCCAACTGACGCCAACCGGAAACTCACCGCCGCCCTGCACACCAGCGAGACCACGAACTCGCCGCATCGACGCTGCTACTGGCCCGCGCCATCGGACTGCGCATCGGGGAACTCATCGGACCTTGAGCTGGACTGCGTCCACGAAATCTCCGACCAAGGCTCCTGGTTGAAAGTCCCCCTGGGCAAGCTCGACACCGAACGCATGGTCCCCCTCGACGCCGAAACCGTCGCACTAATCGACCGGATCATCGAACTCCGCAGCCCGGGAAGACCATTACCGCATCCGCGCACCAGCAAACCCGCGCAATTCCTGTTTACCCACCACGGACGCCGCCTCGCGCAGAACGGTGTACGCGCCGAACTCGACCGCGACCGGGCTCGACCAGTCCACCCCCGCACCAACTTCGCCACACCTACGCCACCGACCTGGCTAACGCGGAGTCTCGCTGCAGTCACTGATGGCGCTGCTCGGGGCATGTCTCCGCGCAAATAAGCCTGCGCTACGGGAAACTATTCAAAGCCACCGGCCGCACAGAATACGAACGCGCCCTCACCCTCGCCAAGAACCATCTCACCACCCTGCCCACCACCCCCGCCGGCACCTAAGCGCTGCCACTTACAGTCATCCGGTGCCGACTGGACCGAGGCGCCGTGCTGAAATCCCGTCTGGCGGAGGGTTTTGCCTCGCGGCCCACCCAGGGCGCATATCCCTACGCTAACGTCTGCGAGCACTGCCCCGAGCTTTTGCACCGAACACCACCTAACTGTCGACCGCCACCACAAACTTATCGCCCGTCTCGACATCGCCATCGCCCAACGATCAGCCGGATAACCGAATCTAATTCGACCCTACCGGGAAGCGGCCACTTGTTTACCCGATAGGCCGGTGGCAATGCCGTCATGGAGGGTTTCTTCGCACTCCCGCAGAAGAATGTCCTCGATCGCCGAACCTAGTGCAGCCGTGAGGAATTGCGCATCGCGATTGTCACCTGGATCGAGAGGACCTACCACCGCCGCCGACAGCAGGCTTACCTTCAACCCCAAAGTTACTGCCTCCCGACATCTTTGCTCAATCCGAACTGGTAAGTGGCGAGTACGGACAGACAGGGGCGGACATCGGTCCGCCCCTGTCTGTCCGCCCCTGTTTGCCCCGTCGACCAGTGGTTTTCGAGGTGCTGTCTGGCTGGCTGGTGCAGGGACACTAAACACCCCCTGCGGG